>DBAV01000231.1 GCA_002291875.1 Hyphomonadaceae bacterium UBA1001 | reverse complement strand
GGCTATTTTGTTCAGGCGGGCCTGTTCTCGGTGCCCCAGAATGCCGACCGCGTGCGCGACCAGCTAAACGGATCCATGCCGGTCCGCCTGGCGCCCGGTGAGGTCGGGGGCAGGGCGGTCACCCGCGTGCTGGTCGGCCCGTTCCCGACGCGTGATGCCGCGCGCGAGCGAGAGGGCGCGGTGCGCGCGGTGGCCGGTGCCGCGGTGATCGTGCGGATCGACTGAAGCCCGCGCAGCAGGGGCGTTGACGCGCCGTCAGCCGGACTTCATCCACATGGGCATGGATGACCGCCCCCTTCGGGCGGACCGAGCCGGAGGCCTGCCTTGCTACGCGGACTGACGCTGACGCTGACCATCCTGTTGGCCTCGGGCATGGGCCTCAATGCCTCGGTGGCACAGGTCCGCCCCGCCGCGCCGGCCGAACAGGCGGCTGGAACCCCCGAGGATCCGCTGCGCACGGCGGCCAGCCATGCGGTGATCCTGGATCACGCGACGGGTGCGGTGCTCTATTCCAAGGACGGCGAGACCCCGATGCCGCCGGCGTCGATGAGCAAGCTGATGACCATGCTGGTCGTCGCCGAGCGACTCAAGGCGGGCGACATCACACTCGACACCACCTTTCCGGTCAGCGAAAAAGCCTGGCGGCATGGCGCGATGTCCGATGGCTCGCACATGTTCCTGCCCCTGAATGCCCAGGTCAGCGTGCGCGACCTGATCACGGGGGTGATCGTGGTGTCGGCGAACGATGCCTGCATCGTCCTGGCAGAAGGCATAGCCGGTTCAGAAGAAGCCTTTGTCCAGCTGATGAACGAGCGGGCGGCGGCGCTCGGCCTGACCTCGTCCAGCTTTCGCAATGTGACCGGACTTCCCGAGGACGGCCATGTCATCAGTGCGGTGGACCTGGCGCGGTTGGCCTCGATCATCATCCGCGATCACCCCGAACTCTATCGGCTGTATTCCCAGCGCACCTTCAGCTTCAATGACCGCACCCAGGAGAACCGAAATCCGCTGCTGGGGCGGGTGACCGGCGCGGATGGGGTCAAGACCGGACACACCGACGCATCGGGCTATGGCATGGTCGGCTCGGCGGTGCAGAACGACCAGCGCCGCATCATCGTGTTCAATGGCATGCCCAGCATGGCCACACGCGGTTCGGAGGCCCAGCGCCTGATGCGCGCCGCATTCACCGAATTCCGCGCCTTTCAGATGTTCGACGAGGGCGCATCGGTCGGCACTGCCACGGTCTTCATGGGCGCGCGGCCAAACGTTTCGCTGGTGGTCGGACAGGCCGTCAGTGCCGCCTTCCACCGCACCGCGCGGGCGGGCCTGACCGCCGAGATCGTTTACACCGGACCGATCAGGGCCCCGATCACCAAGGGGCAGCAGATCGCGGTCCTGGAAATCCGCGCGCCCGGGACCGCAACCCAGCGTGTGCCACTGGTGGCGGGTGAAGATGTGGGACGCCTGAACTTTCTGGGTCGCGCCTTCATGGCCCTGCGCGTGATGCTGGGCGGGCAGCCCTGAGGTGGCCGCGCCGGGACGGCTGATCACCATCGAGGGCGGGGAAGGGGCCGGCAAGTCGTCGCTGATCCGTTCGCTGGCCGCCCGGCTCAAGGCGTCCGGCAGAATGGTGGTGACGACACGCGAGCCTGGCGGCACCGAGGGTGCCGACCAGATCCGCGCGCTGCTCGTGACCGGGGACGTGGCGCGCTGGTCGTCCCGTACCGAGTTGCTGCTGGCGCTGGCCGCGCGCAGCGATCACCTCGAACGTGTGATCCTGCCGGCGCTGGCGCAGGGACATCTGGTGATCTGCGACCGCTTTACCGACTCCACCCGGGTTTATCAGGGCATGGTGGCAGGGCAGGGGAGGTCGATGGTCGATACGCTCAGCCGCGCCCTTGGCATCATCGAACCCGACCTGACGCTGGTTCTGGACGTCACGCCGGAGGTGGGACTGGCCCGCGCCATGGCGCGCGGGGCGGACGAGGCGCGCTTCGAGCGCCGTGGCATCGCCTTTCACAATGGCGTGCGCGAGGCATTCCTGGCGCTGGCCGATCAGGAACCCCAGCGCATGCGCGTGCTCGATGCGCTGCGATCGCCGGACGCGGTGCTGGCGGATGCGCTCGAAATGCTGGGTGCGGCGGGCGTGCTGACATGAGCGCGCCCGTGGACGCGCTGGCGGCGGCGGCACAGCGCCATCATGCCTTGCTGGTCTCGGGCGGGGATACCCAATTCCAACGCATGGCACTTGAGGCACTGGCGAACCGGGTGCTGGGCGGGGACGCCGATGGCGGCGCGCGGCTTCTCGAGGCGGGGAGCCACCCGGACCTTCTGGTGGTGGCACCTGAAAAGGGCACCATCGGCGTGGACGCCGCGCGCGCAATTGCGCGGCACTTCCAGATGCACGCCTCGATGCGCGGGCGGCAAGTGGTGCTGGTCCACGAAGCGGAAAAGCTGAACCGGAATGCTGCGAACGCCATCCTCAAGACGCTCGAGGAACCCACGCCGGGTGCGCTGATCGTGCTGGGCACCACGGCCCCGGGCATGATGCTCGCGACCATCCGCTCGCGCTGCCTGCGGGTTGCGCTTGGCGGGACGGCTGCAGGATCGCATCAGGACGCGGCAGATCAGGCCCTGCTGTCAGCGCGGGACGTGCTGGGCATGGAACAGAGGCTGGCCGGCCTTGGCCTTGCGCCCGATGCCGCGCTGGCCCGCCTCCAGGTGGCGGTGTCGGGCGCAGCACGCGCCGCCCTGGCGCGGGGCGAGCCTGGCCGCGCGGCCGAGGAGGCATCGGCGTGGGCGGCGCTGGAGCAGGTTCGCCTCGCCGCGGTCGAAACCGGGTATGATCCAGCCACCACCTTCAGGCTGGGCGCGGGGCTGGCGTTCGGAAAAGCGGGGTGAGGTGCGTCTGTACGACACGCATGTGAACTTTCACGCCGCCCAGTTCGCCGAAGCCGGGCTGGATGCGGATGGCTTGATCGACGCGGCCCGGGCGTCCGGGGTCCGGGGGTTTCTGGCGATCTGCGACCGATGGGACCATCGCGATCGCCCGCTGGTAGCCGCGCATGGCCGACACGGGGTGCGCGCGACAGTGGGCGTGCACCCCCACCACGCCAAGGATCATCTCGGCCTCACCAAGGACGATCTGGTGCGCCATGCCGAGGCCAACGAAACCATTGCTGCCATTGGCGAGTGCGGCCTGGACCTTCACTATGGGTATTCGGCCCTGGATCAGCAGCTCAGCGTGTTTCGGACCCATATCGAGGCCGCGCGGATCACCGGGCTTCCGCTGGTGATCCACTCGCGGAACGCCGATCAGGTGATGATCGACGTGCTGCAGGAAGCGTGGAGCAGGGGGGCTTTCCGCTTTCTGCTGCACTGTTACACCAGCGGGCCCGAACTGGCGCGTTTCGGGCTGGACCATGGCGGGATGATCTCGTTCTCGGGGATTGTGACGTTCAAGGCGGCCGAGGCCGTGCGGGCAATCGCGCTCCAGACGCCCGCTGACCGCATCCTCGTCGAGACCGACTGTCCGTATCTTTCGCCGGTGCCGCTGCGCGGCCGGATGAACATTCCCGCGCACATCGTCCACGTCTATGACGCACTGGCCCGGCTGCGCGGCGAGGCCCCTGACAGCTTTGCTGCGCGGGTCGAGGACAATGTGCGGTCGATCTTTCCCGGTCTCGTGGAGGCGCCATGAGCGCAAGGCGCATCGAGGTCGTCATCCTGGGCTGCGGAACTTCGGGCGGTGTGCCGAGGGTTGGCGGTGACTGGGGCGCGTGCGACCCCGCCGATCCAAGGAACCGGCGCTCGCGGTGCTCGATCCTGGTGCGCCTGGACCGGGGGGAGGGGCCATCGACCACGGTCCTGGTCGACACCTCGCCCGACCTGCGCCAGCAATTGCTCTGCGCCGCAGTCGACCGGCTGGATGCGGTCTTCTATACCCATGACCATGCCGACCAGGCGCACGGGATCGATGACCTGCGGCCGCTGGCGTACCGCGATCCACGCGGACGGCTTCCCGTGTTCATGGACGCCACGACACGCCGCGCGCTGCGCACAAGGTTCGGCTATTGCTTTGATGTCGATCCGGACAATGGCTATCCGGCGATCCTGGACGATGCCGGCGAGCTTGTGGCGCAGCAACCGGTCGCGATTGATGGCCCCGGTGGCACGCTGACGGTGGTACCGCTGGATCAGGACCATGGCGGACGTCCATCGCTGGGCTTCCGGTTCGGGTGCGGCGACTGGATGCCCGTGGCCTACAGCAATGATTGTGTGGCCTTGCCCGAGCGTACGCTGGCTGGGTTGACCGGGCTGGATCTGTGGATCGCCGACGCCATGCGTCACCGTCCGCATCCCACGCACGCGCATCTGGATCAGACGCTGGCCTGGCACCGTCGGCTGGCGCCGCGGAGGACCGTGCTGACCAATCTGCATGTCGACATGGATTATGCCGAGGTCCAGGCCATGACGCCGGTCGAGGTCGAGCCTGCCCAGGACGGTCTGCGGATCGAACTGCACTTCCCATAATATCCCTTCTGCGAAATGAGGCCAGCATGTCGGACGTCGCGCCCAAACAGGTTCCACCGGCCGTTTTGACGCCTTCGCCCGATATGGAGGGGCTGATCGAGCTGATGCGCACCCTGCGTGATCCCATGGTCGGATGCGCATGGGACCGGGCGCAGACCTTCGAGACGATTGCGCCCTATACCATCGAGGAAGCCTATGAGGTTGCCGAGGCGGTCTCGCGGCGCGACCTGGGCGGCCTGCGTGACGAACTGGGTGACCTTCTGTTCCAGGTCGTTTTCCACGCACGCCTTGCCGAGGAAGGCGGCGCGTTCGGGTTCGAGGACGTCGTGGCGGGGCTGGTCACGAAAATGGTGCGGCGCCATCCGCACGTGTGGTCCGCTGGTGAGCCGGCACCGCAAAAGGCTGGGGCATGGGAGGACATCAAGGCGGCCGAACGGGCCGAACGCCATGACAGCCTGCTTGATGACATTCCCGCCGCCCTGCCCGCCCTTGCCAGGGCAGAAAAGCTTCAGCGACGGGCCGCGCGGTCAGGCTTTGACTGGACCTCGACGCCGCCGATCGTCGACAAGATCGAAGAAGAACTGGGCGAGGTCCGCGCCGCCATCGCGTCAGGCAGCCATGGGGAGATCGAGGAAGAGATCGGCGACCTGTTGTTCGCGTGTGTCAATCTGGCAAGGCGCTGCGGGTTGGAGGCGGAAACCGTGTTGCGCCGCGCCAACGCCAAGTTCGAACGTCGGTACCGGGGGGTCGAGGCCGGCCTGCGGGCGCAGGGTCACGATCCGTTGGGTGGCCCCCATGACCTTGAGCGCCTCGAGGCCCTTTGGACTTCGGTCAAGGCCGCCGAGCGGGCAGCTCAGGCGGCTTGCGACCCCCTGCCCTCGACAACGGCCACGTCATAGCCACTGGCGCGCAGGGCCTCGATCCGGTCGGGTCCGATCTCGACCTCAACCGCCACGCCATCATCATCCACCCGCTCGGAAAGGACCACTCGATCGCGGTGCAGGCTGGCGCGCAGGTCACCATCACCAAAGGTCGTGCGCACGAGGGCACGCACCAGGGCGGGACGCAGCATGGCTGAAATGCGCCTGCGCAGGGTATCGACGCCCTCCCCCGTCACGGCCGACACCAGGACCGCCTCATCGGCCTGTTCGGCGCGGGTCTGCCGGCCCTCCAGCACCGAGGCGGGCAAAAGGTCCGACTTGTTCCAGACTTCAAGGACCGGCGGGCCCTTGCCGCCGCCCACGCCCAGCTGTTCGAGCACTTCGAGCACGTCGCGCCGCTGGGCTTCGGTCTCGGGGTTGGCGACGTCGCGCACATGCAGCAGCAGGTCCGCACTCGAGACCTCCTCGAGCGTCGCGCGAAAGGCCGCGACCAGTTCGGTCGGCAGGTCCGAGATGAACCCCACCGTATCGGACACGGACGCTTCGACGCCTCCGGGAAGCGTGATCCGCCGGACCGTCGGGTCGAGTGTCGCAAACAGCATGTCCTTGGCCAGCACGGCCTCGTCGGTCAGCCTGTTGAACAAGGTCGACTTGCCGGCATTGGTGTACCCAACCAGCGCGATCGAACGCAGCCCTGCGCGACGCCGGCCGCCGCGCTGAAGCGTCCGGGTACGGCGCACCTCCTCGATCTGGCGTTCGATACGCGCAATGCGTGTGGCGATCAGGCGGCGGTCAATCTCGAGCTGGCTTTCGCCCGGCCCGCCCATGGCACCAAAGCCGCCGCGCTGGCGCTCGAGGTGGGTCCAGGTCTTGACCAGCCGGGACTTCTCATAGCGCTGGCGGGCGAGCTCGACCTGCAGGCGTCCCTCACGCGTTCCGGCCCGGAGACCAAAGATTTCCAGGATCAGGCCCGTACGGTCCAGCACCTTGATGCCGAGCGCCTTTTCCAGATTGCGCTGCTGGGTCGGGCTGAGCGTGCCGTCGAACACCATGACCGACACCTCGTGTTCGGCGGCCAGGGCCTTGAGCTCTTCGACCTTGCCCGATCCGAACCAGGCCGCGGGGGAAATCCGCCGGACCCATTCGACCCGTGCCAGCCGCACGTCGAGGTCCAGCGCCTCGGCAAGCCCGATGGCCTCTGCCAGCTTTTCGTCCGCTGTCCGCTCGTGCGCGGGCTCGGACAGCAGGGGCAGGATGCACAGGCACGACTGGCGTTCCTGCTGGCGGTCGATTGTCTTATCCGTCAGAGTCGTCACTCCCCTTCTCGGCGTCTTCGAAAAGCTGGACCGGCGCGCCGGGCATGATCGTCGAGATCGCGTGCTTGTAGACAAGCTGGACCTGGCCGTCGCGGCGCAGCAGGACGCAGAAATTGTCGAACCAGGTGACAACCCCCTGAAGCTTGACTCCGTTCACGAGGAACATGGTCAGCGGGGTCTTGCTCTTGCGGACCGCATTCAAAAACGTGTCCTGGAGGTTGTGCTTCTTGTCCATGGCTGTTCTCTTTCTCGACCGGTTGATGTCCGGTTCTGCAGGTGATGTGGCCAAGAGCCGCGGAAGTTTCAATGCGCGTGCGAGCCGGCGGTGGCTGCACCCACATACTGCTGACGCAGGCAAAGGGCGATGGGTCCGGGGACGCCCTCCCCGATCGGCTTGCCATCGAGCATGATGATCGGTGTGACGAACGCGCTGGCCGAGGTCATGAACATTTCGCGCGCCATCAGCGCCTCCTGGACGGTGAACGCCTCATAGGACACAGGCATCTGGAGGCTTTCGGCACAGCGCGCGACACTGCCACGGGTGATGCCGCGCAGAATGTTTGCCTCATCGCCCCGCGTGCGCAGCTGCCCGGCAGCGTCCACGATCCAGATATTGGTGCTTCCGCCCTCGGTCACCATGCCCTCTGCGTCGACGAATACCACCTCGTGTGCACCGGCCTCGCGCGCGCGCTGCTTGCCCAGCACATTGGCCAACAGCCCCACGGTCTTGATGTCGCATCGCCCCCAGCGGATGTCAGGCGCGGTGATGGCCCCTACCCCCTGGCGCGCACGCCGCTCGAGAGCCACGACATCCGCGCGCGCGCAGAAGGCCAGCACGGAAGGCGGCGTGTCAGCGTCGGGAAAGACGTGGTCGCGCGGCCAGGCCACGCCGCGTCCGACCTGCAGGTAAATCAAGCCATCGCGCAGACGGTTGCGGCGCATCAGTTCGCGCAGCACCGCCCGCAGCGACGCGGTGCTCATGGGCATCCGGATACCCAGCTCCGCAAGCGATCGCGCGAGGCGAAGATGGTGGCCCTCGGTGTCGAGGAGGACCGAGCCGCGGACGGCCCAGACCTCGTAAACCGCGTCGGCGAACAGAAGGCCGCGGTCCAGCACCGAGACACTCGCGGCCGACAGCGCCGCATATCGGCCGTCGACATAGGCGGTCCGCATGCTCAGCCCTCCCCTTCCGCCGTCTCGTCACCCGAGCGCATGGTGTCCACACCCAGGCTCTTGAGCTTTCGGTGCAGCGCCGATCGCTCCATGCCGATGAAGGCGGCCGTGCGCGAGATGTTGCCACCGAACCGGGTCAGCTGCAGCGTGATGTATTCGCGCTCGAACTGTTCGCGCGCGTCGCGCAGCGGCATGGCAATCACCTGCGACAGCCCGTTCTCGATCGACAGCCCCTGGGAGGGCAGCGCATCCTGCGGGAGAGAGGCCGCGGTGACCGGACGGCCGGGATCGCCCGGCGACAGGATCAGCACGCGTTCGACGACATTGCGCAGCTGGCGCACATTCCCGGGCCAGTCGGCCGTTTGCAGCGCGGCGATCGCATCATTGGCAAAGACCCGCGACGAAAGGCCCGATCCTTCGCTGAGGCGCGACACGAAATGCTCGATCAGGAGCGGAATGTCGTCACGCCGCTCCGCCAGGCCCGGCGTGCGGATGGGAACAACGGCGAGGCGATGCAGAAGGTCCTCGCGGAACCTTCCCTGCGCGATCTCGCCGCGCAAATCGCGCGAGGTCGAGGACACCACCCGCACGCTGACCTGAACATCGCCCGAGCCATCGAGGCGACGAAACCGCTGGTCCACCAGCACGCGCAGGATCTTGCTCTGGGTTTCGGCCGGCATGTCGGCGACCTCGTCCAGATAGAGCGTTCCGCCATGGGCATGCTCGAACAGGCCGATCTTGCGCGGCCGTCCGTCCGGCCCGTCGACCCCGAACAGCTCTTCCTCCATGCGATGCGGCGCGATGCTGGCAGCATTCAGCACCACGAACGGACCGTCCGCGCGTGTCGAATTGGTGTGCAGGAGGCGCGCGACCAGTTCCTTGCCCGAACCTGGCGGTCCCGAGATCAGCACGCGGCTGTTTGTGGGGGCAACACGCTCGATCACCGAACGCAGCTGGGACATGATCGCTGAGGACCCGATCATCTCGGTCAGCGCGCCCGAGCGCGAACGCAAGGTCGCGTTTTCGCGTCGAAGCCGCGAGTTCTCGAGCGCCCGCGAGAGCACCAGCAGCAGCCGCTCTGACGTGAACGGCTTTTCGATGAAGTCGTAGGCGCCCTGCTGGATGGCCGAAACCGCGGTCTCGATGGTGCCGTGGCC
>DBAV01000155.1:5878-6025 GCA_002291875.1 Hyphomonadaceae bacterium UBA1001 | reverse complement strand
GGGTCGAGGTCGACGTGACCCCGACCTGCATCTGGTCCTCGCCCTGGTGCCGGCTGGTGCGTTTCGAGCGCGACCGGCGCCAGCTGGCGCGCGCACGCGGCGACCGCCAGGACCCGCGCGTGCTGATCGTGGCGCCACTGTCGGGGC
>DBAV01000155.1:0-5528 GCA_002291875.1 Hyphomonadaceae bacterium UBA1001 | reverse complement strand
CATTATGCGACGCTGCTGCGCGGGACGGTCGAGGCCTTCCTGCCGACGCACGATGTCTACATCACCGACTGGACCGATGCGCGCCTGGTGCCGGTCGCGGTCGGCCGGTTCGATCTTTCGGACTATGTCGATCGTGTGCGCGCGATGATCCGGCGCGTGGGGCCGGGCTCGCACGTGGTGGCGGTCTGCCAGCCGGGCCCGCCGGTCCTGGCCGCGATTTCGCTGATGGCCGAGGATCGCGACCCGTCGATTCCGGCCACCATGTGCTTCATGGGCTCGCCGATCGATGCGCGCCGCTCGCCCACCGTGCCGAACCTGCTGGCCGAGGAACGCCCCTTTGCCTGGTTCGAGCAGAACATGATCCACACCGTGCCCCCGCCCTATCCGGGGGCCATGCGCAGGGTCTATCCGGGGTTTGTCCAGCTGGCGTCATTCATGAACATGAACTGGGAACGCCATGTCGATGCACACTGGAGCTTTTTCCAGCATCTGGTGGACGGCGACGGCGAAAGCGCTGAAAAGCACCGTGAGTTCTATGACGAATATCTGGCGGTCCTGGACCTGACCGAAGAATTCTATCTCGACACCATCCGCCATGTCTTCCAGGAATACTCGCTCGCCCAGGGCACCTGGATGCACCGCGGCGAGCGGCTGGTGCGGCCCCAGGCGATCCGGGGCGTCGCGCTGATGACCGTCGAGGGCGAGAAGGACGACATTTCCGGCATCGGCCAGACCCAGGCGGCCCACGATCTGTGTTCGGGCATTCCCGAGCGGATGCGCATCGACCACGTCCAGGAGGGCGTCGGCCATTATGGCGTGTTCAACGGGCGGCGTTTCCGCACCGAGATCCAGCCCCGCATGGCCGAGTTCATGCGCACCTTTGCGACCGAGGGCACCGCCGCGCGCCCCGCCGCGCCCCGCCGGGTGCGCGGCGACGCCGACGCCGCCTGATCGGGGACGCGCCGAAGTCACAGCAGCGCGGCGTCCGGCGCCCGATGGCGCGCGCGGCCGTCCCGTGGTGAACGCGGGCGACCGCTGTGCGGACAGGTTTTCTATAACACGTGATTTGCGGTTGTATGACCCGCCTGCACGCACCCGCGGGCATTGCGCGGCGGGGTGGTTCGTGCACACTCACTTCAAGGCCGAATGGGGCTGGACAGATTTGTATCGCGCTTGCTATACGCAATGCAGTCGCGATACGGAGCCAGCCATCATGCTCGAGCGGGCAGACCAGACCGCCTCCAGTGGCCGCCCCATTCGGGGGGCAGCGAACGTGTCTGAAAAGGGAGGGACGGGCATGCACCTGCAGACCAGCCCCGCCCTCATGCCTTCGGACATGCTGCGCGACCGGTTCTGTGACCTGCTCGAGGCGGTGGCCCTGCGGTCCGATCGCTCGGCGTTTGCCGAGCTGTTCGAATTCTATGCCCCGCGGGTCAAGGGCTATCTGGTGCGTCTGGGCGCGCCGCTGGCCCTGGCCGAGGAGCTGGCACAGGAGACCCTGATCCAGGTGTGGCGCAAGGCCGACACCTTCGACCGCCGCCTGGCGTCGGTGTCGACCTGGATTTTCCGCATCGCGCGCAATCGCCGTATCGACGCCGCGCGGCGCTCGAACCGGCCCGAGCTGGACGCCCATGATCCTGCCTTCCAGCCGGCTCCTGCCCCCATGCCCTTCGAGGACATCGACGGCGCCCAGCGCGAGGCACAGGTGCGACGCGCGCTGGCCGAACTGCCTGACGACCAGCGTCGCCTTCTGGACGCGGCATTCTATGAGGGGCTGACCCACCGCGAGATATCCCAGCGCTTCGACCTTCCGCTGGGCACGGTGAAGTCACGCATCCGCCTCGCCTTCCAGAAGCTCAAGGCCCGGCTGGACCCCGACCTCTGAGGATCGTCGGCCGGGCGGCCCCGCCCTGACGCAGGATCGGTGCGACAGCGACTGTCACACGCCTTGACTTCACGTTTCCACGATCGATCTCCGTCGCCGCAAACGACCGGGAAGCCACCCGTGGGGCCGCGATGAACCTGATCGCCGACGATGTTTCCGAGCAGCTGACCGCAGCGCACGCCGCCGGCGCCCTTGGGCCTGCGCTGTCGCTGCTGGTCCAGACCCGCGCTTTGCTGCTCGAGGATTGCGCCGACGACCTTGCGGTCGCGGATGCGATCGCAGGCGCTGCGTTCGAACAGGAAATGCCGGTGGACATGGGTGCCGGCGCCCTCGACGCGGTGTTCGCCCGCATCGATCTGGGCGAGGAGCCGCTGGGCCGCGCCCAGGCGCGCGCGGGACGTCTGGCGGGCGCGGCACTCGAAGAGGTGCTGGGGCTGCCGGCGCCAGTGCGCGATGCGGCGCTGCAGGCACTGGCCGTCCAGTCGTGGAAGTTCGCCGGCCCCGGGTTGCGCTCGCTGTCGCTGCCCCTGCCTGGCGAGTGCCGTGCGGAAATCCTGCGAATCGAGCCGGGTGCCGGTGCGCCGCGCCATACCCATCGCGGGGGCGAGTACACCCTGGTGCTGCAGGGGGCGTTCCGTGACGAGGGTGGGCGCTATGGACGCGGTGATCTGGCGGTGGCCGGCCCGGGCATCGAGCACCGCCCTTTCGCCGAGCCGGGCAAGGTGTGCTTTGCGCTGGCCGTGACCGAGGCGCCGCTGGAACTCTCGGGCGCGCTTGGGCTGATCCAGCGTTTCCTGCGCGACGCCTGACGCCCCCGGTTCAGCCGATCGTCGCCGCCACGGCCGCGCCGGCTGCATCGCCCGAACACCAGGCATCCGCCAGGGTGGGGCCCAGGAGCCAGTCCCCGCAGACGAAGATGTCCGCCTGGGCCAGGTGGGTGACCCCGACCGCGCGCTCGGTGCGTGCAAAGCGCCAGCGGTGGGCGACGGCCATGACGGGCGCGGCGCCCAGCCGCCGGCCCAACGCTTCGCCCAGCAGGCGCGCGATCTCTTCCGGCGTCTGCTCCAGATGGCCAGCCGACCAGGCTGCGTCGGCCTGAGCCACCCACGCGCCGGCATCCCCGGCCCGCTTGGGCTTGGACGCTTCGCGCACGATCAGGTCGAATACCCCGTCCGGCCCCGTCGCATCCCAGTCCGGTCGGGCGTCGGGCATCATGGCCATCAGCGTCCAGCAGGGGGTCATTCGCGCCGAGGCCGCCGCCTGCGCCAGCGTTGGCGCCAGCGTCGGTGGCATTCCCGCCAGCAGCGCGCCCGCCTGATCGGCGGGAACCGCAATCACCAGGCGCCCGAACGGGCCGCGTGCGGCCGCATCATCCGTGTCGACCCCCAGCGAGAACCCCTCGGGGCTTCGCCGGATCGTTTCGATCCATGTGCCCCAGGTCACGTCCAGACCCCGGGCCATGGCCCGGATGGGCACGTTGGCGCCGCCGGCCCCCGCCAAGCCGCCTGCGGTGTGCTGGCCGTGTTCGGGGCGCGGGCGCCATGGAGCGAAGGCCGCCCCGCCTTCCAGCGCGGCAAAGGCACGCAGGGCGGCATGGGGGCCATCGTCGGGCACCGCCTGAAAGCCGTGATCGAAGCGCAGGGTGCGCCCCTGGACCTCGATGCGCCGGGTCGAGGCGCGACCGCCCGGTCCGCGCCCCTTGTCGAACAGGCTCACCGCGTGCCCGCGTGCGGCCAGCGCCCGCGCCGCCGCCAGCCCCGCCATGCCTGCCCCGATCACCGCCGTCCGTACCATCCCGCCCTTCCCCCTGAATGCGCGTGCGGCATGTGGCCCATGGTTCGCACAGCGCACAGGGAGCACGCACAGCCCGCGCCATCACAAATTGCCGCACCGACCCGTGCACCTGCACTTTCGCATGACAGCCCCTAGATTTCGGCCTTGGCGGTGGCGGCCGGGCCGCCCATATCGCTGACACAGGACGTTGCCTTGAACGTCCGCCCTTGTCGGCCGGTCACCGGCCCATGGGTTTCCTCCCCCAAGGATGACTGTTCCGGCCGGATCCCGCATGGGTCGGCCGTTTCTTTTTCGCGGTGCGCGGGCGGATTGGGTCGATCCGGCTTGACATGCGGTCCGTGCGGGAGAACCGTGACGTCATGTCCAGATCCCGCCGCGCCTTCGCCATCTTTGCCGCCTCGGCGGCGGCCCTTGTCGCGGGGGTTTCGGCTGCGCCGGCGCCGGATATCTGGGCCGACCGGGTCCTGACCGTTCCCGGCGAGGCGGCGCTGGGCAATGCCACCGTGCTGGTGCGCGACGGGCGCATCGTGTCGGTGACGCCGGGCTTTACCCGCGTGCCGCGCGGTGACGTGACGATCGACCTGCGTGGGCAGACGCTGATGCCGGGGCTGATCGATTCGCATGTGCACATCACCAGCGAGCAGAGCCCGCGCGGCCGGCTGGAGGCGGTGACGCTCTCGGTGGCGGACCGGACGATGATGGGCGCCCAGTTCGCCCGCCGCACGGTCGAGGCCGGCTTCACGACCGTTGCCGACCTCGGCGCCAACAACGAGGCGATCTTTGCGCTGCGCAACGCCACCGCGCAGGGCTGGGTGGTCGGACCGCGGATCATCGCCACCGGCAATTCGATTTCGGTGACGGGCGGGCATGGCGACATCAACGGCTTCCGCGCCGAAGTGATGGAGGCCCTGCCCTCGCCCGGTGTCTGCAATGGACCGGCCGACTGTCGCCGGGCGGTGCGCCACCAGGTGCGGGCCGGGGCGGACATGATCAAGATCACCGCCACGGGCGGGGTGCTGTCGAACACGGCGGCGGGTCTGGGCCAGCAATTGATGGATGACGAGCTGGCGGCCATCGTCGAGACGGCCCGCTCGATGGGCCGCAAGGTGGTGGCCCACGCCCACGGCACGGACGGCATCAATGCCGCCCTGCGCGCGGGGGTGAATTCGATCGAGCACGGCAGCGGGCTGGACGCCGAATCGATCCGCCTGATGGGTGAAACGGGCGCGTGGCTGGTGCCGACCGTGCTTGCGGGGGTGACGGTGTCCGAAGAGGCCGCGCGGCCGGGGACCTGGATGCCGGCACCGGTTGCCGCCAAGGCGCGCGAGGTCGGCCCGCTGATGCTGGACGCGCTGCGCCGGGCTCGGCTGGGCGGCGTTCGGGTGGCGTTCGGCACCGACAGCGGGGTTTCTGCCCACGGCCAGAACGCACGCGAATTCCAGCTGATGGTGCAGGCCGGCTTCACCCCGCTCGAGGCCATCCGTTCGGCGACCGTATCGGCGGCCTCCCATCTGGGCATCGAGGACGAGGCCGGCCGCATCGCCCCCGGCCGGCCGGCCGACCTCGTCGCCGTGCGCGGCGACCCGACCCGCGACGTGACCCTGCTGATGAACCCCGCTTTGGTGATGCGCGCCGGCGTGGTGGTCCGCGCGCCCTAGGTCCACCGCCCGCTTCACCGCCCGCCTTTGACACAACGCTCGCATCCCCCGCTTGCGGAGGAGGTGCCCGGAGGGCGGAGGGGACCCCGGGGTTTGTCTCTGCACCGGCACTGGAGGGGTCCCGGCTCTGCGCTGCGCTCTGGCCGGGATGACGGTCGTTGAATCAATCAGGCCCGTCATCCCGGAACCGG
>DBAV01000022.1 GCA_002291875.1 Hyphomonadaceae bacterium UBA1001 | reverse complement strand
GCTCGAGGTGCATGCCACCCCGCTCGAAGACCGCAACTGGATCGCGCTGTCGCTGGAAGGGCTCCCGCCAGTGCCGGCAGGCCGCTTTTTGGTGGCGGGCGGCCATGCGCTCCCGCGCGCGCGCACGGGCCGGCGCGTCCTGCATGTCGAGGCGGGCGAGGCGTTCGGCTCGGGCCACCACGGCACCACGCGCGGCTGTCTTCTGTTGCTCGAACACCTGTCCCGGCGCTGGCCGCCTGCGCGGCGCCGTCAGGGGCGGGCGCTGGATGTGGGGACGGGCTCGGGTGTGCTGGCGATCGCGGCCGCACAGGCGGGGTTCGGCCATGCCGAAGCCTATGACATCGACCCGCGTGCGGTGGCCGTCACGCGCGAGAATGTCTCGCTGAACCGGGTCAGAGGGCGCGTGCGGGCGGTGGGTGTTTCCCCGGGTGTGCGTCGGATGCGCCAGCGGGCTGCGCGGTTCGACCTGGTGTTCGCCAACATTTTGATGCGCCCGCTGGTGCGCCTCGCGCCCGACCTGGCAGCAGCGGTTGCGCCCGGGGGGCGGCTGGTGGTTTCGGGGCTGCTGGCCGAACAGCGGCCGCGGATCCGGGCGGCCTATCTTGGACAGGGGCTGGTGCTGGAACGCGCGACCCGGCTGGACGGTTGGGCCAGCATGATGTTCCGTCGTCCGGCGTGATTCGCCCGCGAGGGGCTGGTGGGTTTTCCACAATCCATTTCGTGCCGCGGATGCGGCCTGCCAGAATCCGCGTTGACTCGTTTCGCCACCGAAACTAGAACATATCACGAACATCATTTCGGCCTTTCCGGACCATCATGACGACGCGACCCTCTGGCGCGGCGCTCGACCAGTTGCGGCGCGCGATCAGCACCATCGAACACAGGGATAGCCCCTGCGGACGGGCGCGCGTGGGCGGGGCAAGGTTCAGCACGGGCCACGCACCGCTGGATGCGGCGCTGGGGGGCGGCGGGCTGCCGGGCGGTGCTCTGGTCGAGGTTCGCGCCGAGGGGGGGCGTGACACCGTCGGCAGCGTGGCGGTGGCGCTGGGACTGGGCGCGCAGGTGCTGCGTGCACGGCCGGGGCTGGGGGTGTGGATCCATGGCCGGCGCGCCGGAGACGATGGACTGCCCCATGCCCCCGGACTGGCAGCGGCGGGCATCGCGCCGGGCCGGATGCTGGTGGTCGGCCCGCTGGCGCCGGACCTGCTGCTGTGGGCGGCCGAGGAGTGCCTGATGGCAGGCGGGGTGGGGGCGCTGGTGCTGCAGCCCGACATTGCGCCCGGCCTGGTGGCGGCACGCCGGCTGCTGCTGGCAGGCGAACGCTGCGGGGCGCCGGTGCTGGTGCTGGGCGACCCCCGTCTGGCCCCGCTGGCGCCGGCCCGGGTGCGGCTGGAGGTCCGGACCCTGCCCTCGCGCGCGCCGCCCTGGTGGGCTGACCGGCGGCCGGCGGGCTGGATGATGCCGGTGGGCGCGCCGCGATGGCAGCTGCAGGTGGGGCGGCGCGGCGCGGGTGCGCCCCACGAGATGGAGGTGGAATGGGATCATGGGACGCATCGCTTTCGTGACGGTTCGGGACTGGCCCATCGCACGCCTGGACTGGTGGTCGGATCCGGCCAGCACGGTCGCGCCGCCTGAGACGCTGAAGGCCCGGGCGGACGCGCGCGCTTCGGGGCGCCCCTTCGTGCTGGTCACCCACGAGCGCAGCGCCCTGCGGATCACGACCGCCTGCGCCCGGGCACGCAAGGCCGGGGCAATACCGGGCGACGCGCTGTCGGACGTGCGCGCGCGGGTGCCGGCACTGGTGGTGGCGCACGCCGACCCCGCCGGCGACCTGGCCGCGCTCGAGCGGCTGGCGCGGCGGATGCGGCGCTGGAGTCCGTGGGTGAAACCGGTCACCGAGGGGACGGTGCACGGCATCGCGCTGGACATCACGGGGGTGGCGCACCTGTTCGGGGACGAAACCGGCCTGGTGTCGGACATGACCACCACCCTGACAGGCGCAGGCCTGGCGGGGGCCCGGATCGCGCTGGCGCCCGGGTTTGCGGCCGCGTGGGCGCTGGCGGTGGCCGGCAGGAGCGCCTGCATTCGCGTGGACAGCCAGAGGCTGGTGCCAGCGCTGGCGCCCCTGCCGGTCGAGGTGCTGCGACTGCCCCCTGCGATCGTGCGTGCCCTGCGCCTGGCCGGCCTGCGCACCATCGGACATGTGCTGGCCGGCCCGCGCGCGGTGCTGGGCCATCGTTTCGGGGCTCTGGTGGGAACACGCCTCGACACCCTGATGGGAAAGGTACGCGATCCCCTCGACCCCCTGCCCCACCGCACCCGTCCCCATGCCGTGCGCCGCCTGCTGGAACCAGTGAGCGCGCTGGAGGCCCTGCAGGCACTGGCGGGCGACCTGGCGGCAGACCTGGCCACCAGGCTGCAGGAGGCGGGCCTGGGGGCACGCCGGCTGTCGCTGCGGCTGTGGCGGGGGGGCGGGGTAGACCTGCAGATCGATGCCGCCGCCTCCACCCCCGAAGCGGATGCGGGACGGCTGGCGCGCCTGCTGTGCCACCGGCTGGAGGCGGGCGCGGATCGCCTCGACCCGGGCTTCGGGATCGAGGGCGGACTGCTGATGGCCTGCGATCCGGTGCGTCGGGCCGCACGCCAGGTCGATCTCGACCCCGACGCGGCTGAACGGGCCGGTGCGCGCGAGGCGGCGCGCAACCTGGCTGATCGCCTGCGTGCGCGGCTGGGCGCCGAGCGCGTGCGCCGTCCGCGGCTGAACGATGCCTGGCTGCCCGAGGACGCCGAAGACGGCCCTGGCGGCACCCGGCCCGCCGATATTCCCGCCTTGGTCCAGCCTTGCCAGATGGCGCCGGGGCGCACGCGCCCCACCCTGGTGTATCGCCCGCCCGAGCCGGCCGAGGCGGTCGCCGAGGCCCCCGACGGCCCACCACGCCTGCTGCGCTGGCGCCGCCAGATCCTGACCATCGTGGCGGCCGACGGGCCCGAACGGCTGTGCCCGCCATGGTGGCGCGGGCACGAGCCGACACGCGACTATTACCGTGTCGAGACGGCTGACGGGCGGCGTCTGTGGGTGTTTCGGGCCGGGATGTACGGCGCGCCCGCCGACACCGCTGTCCCGCAGGACCTAGGCGCGCCTCCTCCGCCATCCGGTGCGCGCTGGTTCGTGCATGGGCGTTTCGGTTGAGGACCAGCGGCGATGGAGTGGCTGGAACTGGCAGGATGCACCAATTTCTCGTTCCTGCGTGGGGCGTCCCACCCCGACGAGATGGTGCTGGCGGCAAAGGCGGCGGGCCATGCCGGCCTGGCGGTGGCCGACCACAATACGGTGGCAGGCGTGGTGCGTGCCCATGTCGCCGCGCGCGAGGCCGGACTGCGCCTGATGCCGGGCTCGCGCCTGGTGCTGCGCGACGGCCTGACCCTGGTGGCGCTGCCGCACGACCGGCCAGCCTGGGGACGGCTGACCACCCTGTTGAGCCTGGGCAATCGTCGGGCCCCCAAGGGCGAATGCCACCTCGACGCGGCCGACCTGGTCACCGCGGCGCAGGGGCTGACCCTGATCGCCCTCGCGCCCGACGACCACGCCGATGCGGACTTCGTGCGCGGCCTCGGCCAGCTGGCAGGCAGCCTCGATCGCAGCCTCAGTCCGCTGGCGCTGGGACTGGACCGGCGCTTTGCGGGCGCCGACCTGGCGCGCCTCGCCGGCCTGGACACCCTGGCACGCGAACTGTCCCTGCCAGCGGTGGCCGTGGGCAATCCCCTGATGCACGCGGCCGACCGGCGTGCCCTGGCGGACGTGCTGACCTGCATCCGTGAGGGCACCACCCTCGACGCGGCGGGCCGTCAGGTCGCGGCCCATGCCGAGCGTCACATCAAGCCTGTTGCCGAGATGGTCCGGCTGTTCCGGGGCTTCGAGCACGCCATCCGGGCCCAGCAGGACCTGGCCGCTCCGCTGCGCTTCGACCTGGCGGAACTGGCCTACGAATATCCCGAGGAAGTGGTGACCCCGGGCGAGACGTCTGCCCAGACGCTGCGGAGGCTGGCACTGGAAGGGGCCGCCCGCCGCCATCCCGAGGGTCTGCCGGAGCCGGTGCGGGCCATGCTCGAGCACGAGCTGGGCCTGATCGCCCAGATGGACTATGAAAAATACTTCCTGACCGTGCACGACATCGTGCGCTTTGCACGCTCGCGCGGGATCCTCTGCCAGGGGCGCGGGTCGGCGGCCAATTCGGTGGTGTGCTGGTGCCTGGGCATCACCGCGGTCGACCCGACCCGCATCGATCTGCTGTTCGAGCGCTTCGTCAGCCCCGAACGCCGCGAACCGCCCGACATCGACGTCGACTTCGAGCACGAGCGCCGCGAGGAGGTCATCCAGTACATCTACACCCGCTATGGCCGTGAACGCGCGGCGATTGCCGCCACGGTCATCACCTATCGCGGCCGCTCGGCGGTGCGTGATGTCGGCAAGGCAATTGGGCTTTCGGCCGACACCGTGGACGCGCTGGTCCGCACGCTGTGGGGGTGGTCGTCGGGTGGCCCGCAGGATACCCATGTCCGTGACGAGCTGGGACTGGATCCCGATGCCCCGCGCCTGCGCCTGACCCTGGAGCTGACCCGCACGCTGATCGGATTTCCCCGCCATCTGTCACAGCATGTCGGGGGCTTTGTGATCACCCGCAGCCCTCTGGAGGCGGTGGTTCCGATCGGCAACGCGGCCATGCCCGACCGCACCTTCGTGGAATGGGACAAGGACGATCTGGACGCGCTGGGCATACTGAAGATCGACGTGCTGGCGCTGGGCATGCTGACCTGCGTGTCACGCGCGCTGGAGCTGATCGGGCGCCATCACGGCCGGCCGATGGGCCTGGCCGACATCCCGCCCGAAGACCCGCGGGTCTATGACATGATCTGTGCGGCCGACACCATGGGCGTCTTCCAGATCGAGAGCCGCGCGCAGATGCAGATGCTGCCCCGCCTGCAGCCGCGCACCTTCTATGATCTGGTGATCGAGGTGGCGATCGTGCGCCCCGGCCCGATCCAAGGCGACATGGTCCATCCCTATCTGCGCCGTCGGCGCGGCGAGGAACCGGTCGAATTCCCGTCCGAGGAACTGCGTGCGGTCCTGGGCAAGACCCTGGGCGTTCCGCTGTTCCAGGAACAGGCGATGCGCATCGCCATCGTGGCGGCAGGATTCAGCCCGGCCGAGGCCGACCGCCTGCGCCGGGCCATGGCGACCTTCCGCAAGGTCGGCATCATACACCAGTTCGGCCTGCGGCTGGTGGATGGCATGGTCGCACGCGGGTATGACCGCGACTTTGCCGAGCGTTGCTTTCGCCAGATCGAGGGGTTCGGCGAGTATGGCTTTCCCGAAAGCCACGCCGCCAGCTTCGCCCTGATCGTATATGCCTCGTGCTGGCTGAAGCACCACTATCCCGATGCCTTCCTGGCCGCCATCCTGAACGCCCAGCCCATGGGATTTTATGCCCCCGCACAGCTGGTGCGCGATGCACGCGACCACGGGGTCACCGTGCGCGAGGCGGATGTGAACCATTCCGATTGGGACTGCACGCTCGAGCCTGATCCGGCGCCGGGGTCCCGCTGGCACGCGGTCCGGCTGGGCCTGCGCCAGATCACGGGCTTTCCCGAGGCAGCGGCGGCGCGAATCGCAGCCGGGCGCGCGGGTGGGCCGTATCGCGACCTCGAGGACCTGATGCGACGCGCGCGCCTGACCCCTGCGCTGGTGCACCGGCTGGCCGATGCGGACGCGGTGCGTTCGCTGACGCTGGACCGCCGGGCAGCGGGTTGGGCGGCCCGGCGGCTGGTGCAGGAAGAGCTGCCCCTGTTTGCCCACGCCGCCAGGCGTACGGACCGGCCAGAGCGCACGACGGGCGCCAGCGAATATGGCCCCGAGCCCGATTTCACCCTGCCCCAGATGGGGCTGGCCGAGCATGTCGCCCACGATTACGCCACCCTGCGGCTGTCGTTGAAGGCACATCCCATGGCGTTCCTGCGGACGCCCGAAACCCTGGGCGGCGCGCTGGCACTGGAGGGGCTGAAGACCATTCAGGGCGGTCGGCGGGTGGCGGTGGCGGGACTGGTTCTGGTGCGCCAGCGCCCTGGCACCGCGTCAGGCGTGATCTTCATGACCCTCGAGGACGAGACCGGAACCGCCAACATCATCGTCTGGCCCAAGGTGTTCGAGCGGTTCCGGCCGGTGGTGCTGGGCGGGCGCGTGCTGGAGGTGCACGGCCGCGTCCAGCGCGAGGGCATGGTGGTGCATGTCATCGCCGAGCGCCTGGTCGACCGGTCCGGCTTTCTGGGCCACCTGCTCGACGAGGGCAGTGATCCCCTCGGTGCCATCGAGGCGGGCTTCGAGGGTGCGCGGGCACGCGCGGACGAGGTGGCCCGGGGCGGCCAGGATCCGCGCGCCCGCAGCGAGCAAAAGGCCCAGGAACGGTCCGTCCGGGCACGTGTCCTGCTGCCGCCTTCGCGGGACTTCCATTGAGCCTGCCCGCGTCCTAGACAGGACCGGCACCGCGCGCGGGCCCTTAGCTCAACGGTCAGAGCAGACCGCTCATAACGGTTTGGTTGCAGGTTCGAATCCTGCAGGGCCTACCAGTGCGCTCCGCCTGCAGGCGACGGGTTGTCACGACCGGGTCACCTCCATCATGTGGGGTGTGACGGCGGTCGGGACCGGCCCCGCAGCCGCCTTCAGCCCCAGACCATCCCCGGGAGTTTCCATGTCGCGCGCCTTCCTCGTGATCACGGCAATGGTTGCGGTGACCGCGGGACTGGTGGCGGTGTGGCCGATGATGGCGCCCGCCCCCGCCAGCCCGGACGCGCGGGCCGTGCAGGCGGGCAGCGACACGACCGCCGACCCGGCACCGCCGCCGCCCCCCTCGCTGGCCACCCGCCCCCTTTCCATCGCGGGAGCGGCCATGCTGGCCGCCGCTTTCGAGACGCCCGACACCGCGGCCCGCGACTCGCTGGACAAGCAGGCCTTTTCGTTCGCAATTCCCGCGGGCGTCCCCGACGACCTGCGCGCCGAAGTCTCCGGCCTCCAGGGCACACCGGTCCGCCTGACGCCCTGGCTCATCGTGACGCCGAGCGGTGTCGCCCCGACCACCAAGGCCAACAACCGGGTCGAGATCGAGCCTGGCAGCGAACTGCTGGTGGTCGCGCGCGCGCTGGACGAACAGGGCGCGGAAACCGCCTGCCCCACCTGCCGCGGACACATCTTCCGCCTGGTGTCCTCGCCGACCGAGGGCGTTCCGCCGGCCCTTGTCTGGGTGGCGGCCTCGGGCATGCACGGCGAGCCGGGCAAGGGCCGCAGCCTGGTGTTCGGCATGGGCCGGCCGGGCTTCTCGATCGAAGAAACCGTGCTCAAGGATGGTCGCTCGACCACCGACGTCCGCCTCTTCGAGGCGCTGCCGTCAGGCTTTGTCGAGCATACCGCGCAGCCGATCCGCATCGCGGCCTCCAATGCCGAGGCCTGCCGGCGCGATCCGGCCGTGCGATGCTATGACATCACCAGCCGCT
>DBAV01000035.1 GCA_002291875.1 Hyphomonadaceae bacterium UBA1001 | reverse complement strand
CCGGTATCCGGGACCTATCCCCCGAACGTTTTCCAGAGTTCGCAAAACCGCTGCCGCGTGATTGCCCTCAAACCCCGCCATCGGTGGATAGGTCCCGGGTCCGATGCTTCGCCTCGGCCCGGGATGACGGTGGTGATGGGAAGGACGGTCAGGCGCGCTGGAAATCCAGGAACACCGGCGGGCAGTCGCCCAGGCGCTTATCCTGGTAGCGCGTGGTGAGGTGATCGGCGGGGGGCACGCGCCAGTCATCGGCCGCGCGGGCCGTCCAGTGCCAGTGCGGATGCGCCTCGACCGTCGCCAGGATGGCGGTGGCATAGTCCGACCAGTCGGTGGCGACGCGCAGGCGCGCACCCTCGGGCATGACCCGCGCCAGCCCTGTCAGGAACGCCGCATTCAGAAGGCGCCGCTTGTGATGGCGCGCCTTGGGCCATGGATCTGGAAACAGAACGAAGGCGCGCGTGATCGATCCGGGCGCCAGCGCCGCCACCAGCGGGCGGGCATCGCCCTCCAGCAGGCGCACATTGGTCAGCCCCTGGGCCTCGATGCCCGTCAGCGCCTTGGCGACCCCTTCGCGAAAGGGCTCGACCCCGATCAGGCCGATGTCCGGGTGGCGCGCGGCCTGGCCCAGCAGGTGCTCGGCCCCACCGAACCCGATTTCCAGCCAGACCGTGCGCACGGGGCGGTCGAACAGGCCTGCAGGGTCGAGGGGCGGTGCCCCGGCCGGCGGCACATCGACCGCCAGATGCGGATAGAGCGCCTGGAACAGCCCTTCCTGGCGCGGGGACAGGGCGCGCCCGCGCGTGCGCCCGAACGAGCGCAGCGGCCCCTGGCGTGCGCCCGCCGCGGGTGGGTCAGGCCGGGACGGCAAGGGCGGCCACTCCGGGCAGGGTCTTGCCCTCGAGCCATTCCAGAAAGGCCCCTCCGGCCGTCGAAATGAAGGTGAAATCCTGCACCACGCCTGCATGGTTCAGGGCGGCCACGGTGTCGCCGCCGCCGGCGACCGCCACCAGCTTGCCCTGCCGGGCCAGGATGGCGGCATGGCGGGCGGCATTGGTGGTGCCCTCGTCAAAGGGAGCCACCTCGAACACGCCCAGCGGCCCGTTCCAGACCAGCGTGCGGGCCTGGTCCATTGCCCGCTTCAGCCGGGCGACGGTCTGGGGGCCGGCGTCGAGAATCTTCTCGTCGCTGTCGAGCTGGCCCAGCCCGCGCGTGCGCACGGCCTCGCCCGCGGCGGGGCGCTCGGCCACGGTGATGTCGATCGGCAGCAGCAGTTCGCACCCGGATTCGGCGGCCAACTGGACGATGCGGCGCGCGGTTTCGGCCTGGTCGGCCTCGGCCATCGAGGCGCCGATGGGGTGGCCCTGCGCGGCCAGGAAGGTGTTGGCCATGCCGCCCCCGATGGCCAGCTTGTCCAGCTTGCGCACCAGGTTCTGCAAAAGCTCGATCTTGGTCGAGACCTTCGAGCCTCCGACCACGCCCAGCACCGGCCGCTCGGGCTGCTCGAGCGCGCGCGCCAGATAGGTCAGCTCCTGCTCCATCGACAGGCCCGGAAAGGCGGGCAGCAGGCGCGCCACCCCCTCGGTCGAGGCGTGCGCACGGTGGGCAGCCGAAAAGGCGTCGTTGACATAGATGTCGGCCACGCGCGCCAGGGCGGCGGCGAAGACCGGATCATTGCCCTCCTCGCCAGCGTGGAAGCGGGTGTTTTCCAGAAGGGCCACCCCACCCTCGGACAGGCCGGCCACGGCGCGTTCGGCCGCCTCGCCGATGCAGTCGTCCACGAACACGATCCGCTCGCCCAGCAGGGCCTCGAGTGCCGGGCGCACGGGGGCCAGCGACATTTCCGGCACGCGCTTGCCCTTGGGGCGGTCGAAGTGGGCACACAAAGCAACGCGGCAGCCCTTGGCCTGCAAAGCGCGGATCGTGGGCACGGCCGCGCGCAGGCGGGTGTCGTCGCTGACCCGGCCGTCGCGGGTGGGCACGTTGAAATCGACGCGGACGAGGGCACGAAGGCCCCGCTCGGTGATCTCGGCGAGGCGGCGGAATCGGGTCATGGTCGGGTCCGGAATGGCTTGGGCGGCGGGTTAGCCATCCCGGCGCGGCCGAGTCCAGCGCGTGGGGCAGGCGCGCTCAGAACTGGCCGACAAAGTCGGCCTTGCCGATCTCGACCCCGTTGGCTCGCAGGATCGCATAGGCGCAGGTGGCGTGAAAATAGAAGTTCGGCTTGGCGAAATGCAGCAGATAGGCCAGCCCCCGGAACTCGAGCGTGCGCTGGGCCACGCTCAGGGTGATCTGGCGTTCCTCCTGTCCGTCGATCGCCTCGCGCGTGATGGTGCGCAGGAACTCGACCGTGCGGGCCAGGCGGGCCTGCAATTGGGCCAGGGTGGCCTCGTCATCGGCGAAACGGGGCATGTCGATGCCTGCCAGCCGGGCACTGGCGCCCTTGGCGAAATCGGCAGCGATCTGGACCTGGCGCGGCAGGGCGAACATGTCGGGCGCCAGACGCGCGTGCATGAACACGCTCTCGTCGAAGCGTTTCGCCGCCGCGTGGGCAGCCGCCTTGCCCAGCGTGCCGGACAGCGCCTCGAGCGTCTGGATGAAGACCGGCACCGAGGCGTGATAGAGGCTGATCGTGGTCATGGTCGGTTTCCCTTCGAGAAGCGCCGGTTTCAGGACCGGCCAGGGTGCGTTGTGCCGGTCTGGGGACCGGCGTTCCGCTCGATGCGGATGGCCATCTGTGTGCCCTTGGGATCAAAGCCCAGATGCGTCCATGCGATGTCGTGGGCGGCAGCATGTTCGGCCCAGGCGCGGAATTCGTGCTCGCGCCAGCCGGGGTAATTCCAGTATTCGTCGAACTGGATGACGGTGCCCGCGCGCAAATGCGGCCAGGCAGCCGCCAGCACCGTGGCGGTGGCCGAATAGAGGTCGCAGTCGATGTGCATGAAGGCGATGGCCTGCGCCTCCCGCGCGGCGAAAAAGCCCGGCACGGTGTCGGCGAACCAGCCCCGGTGCAGCGTGACGTTGGCCGGCATGTCGGGCAGGGCGCCCCCGCGCGTAAAGCCGCCCACCGGGTGGTTCACCCACGCCTCGGGCAGGCCCTCGAAGCTGTCGAAGCCGTGGAAGTGCACCGCCGGCCGGCGCAGGGCCATGCGCCGCAGGGTGCCGCCGTCCGCCACCCCGAATTCCAGCCACAGCCCGTCCAGTGTCACCTGCGCCTGGGCATGGTCCATCAGGGCGTGACGATCGGGAAAGGTGGGCACGCCCTGCAGGTGCGCCTGCCAGTGGGCCGCGGCGTCGGCAGCCGCCGCACGCCATGCCGCCTCGACCAGGTCGCGCGGATGCGGCACGCCGTCCAGCCGCCCGCGCAGGGCCGCCACCTCCGCCCGCAGCGCTGCGATCTCGGCGCGCAGGCCGTCCGCCGCGTCCGCCCCGCCGGCCACCTCAGATCAGCCGGGCCATCGCCACGGCGGTGTCGGCCATGCGGTTCGAAAAGCCCCACTCATTGTCGTACCAGGTCATGACCGACACGAAGTTGCCGTCCATCACCTTGGTCTGGTCCATGTGGAACACCGACGAGCGCGGGTCGTGGTTGAAGTCCATCGAGACGTTCGGCGCGTCGGTATAGCCCAGCACGCCGGCCATCGCCCCATCGGCCGCGGCCCGGATGGCGGCATTGACCTCGGCCACGTCGGTCGCGCGTTTCGCCAGGAATTTCAGGTCCACCACCGAGACGTTCGGCGTGGGCACGCGCACCGCAATGCCGTCCAGCCGGCCCTTCAGCTCGGGCAGCACCAGGCCCACAGCCTTGGCCGCGCCCGTCGAGGTGGGGATCATCGACACCGCCGCGGCGCGCGCGCGATAGAGGTCCTTGTGCATCTGGTCCAGCGAGGGCTGGTCGTTGGTATAGGAATGAATGGTCGTCATCATGCCCTTGTCGATGCCCACCAGATCGTTCAGCACCTTGGCGACGGGCGCCAGGCAATTGGTGGTGCACGAGGCGTTCGACACCACCAGATGATCGCGCGTCAGGGCCTGGTGGTTGACGCCGTACACAACGGTCAGGTCGGCCCCATCCGCCGGTGCGGACACCAGCACCCGTTTCGCCCCGGCATCGAGGTGGGCGGCGGCCTTGTCGCGCGCGGTGAAGATGCCGGTGCATTCCAGGGCCACGTCCACACCCAGCTCGCGGTGCGGCAGTTCGGCCGGATTGCGGATGGCGGTGACGCGGATCGGGCCGCGGCCCACATCGATGGTCTCGCCGGCCACCGTCACCGTGCCGGGAAAGCGGCCGTGCACGCTGTCAAAGCGCAGCAGGTGCGCGTTGGTCTCGACCGGGCCCAGATCGTTGATCGCCACCACCTCGATGTCGGTGCGCCCGGACTCGACGATGGCACGCAGGACATTGCGGCCGATGCGGCCAAATCCGTTGATGGCGACGCGGACGGTCATGGGAACACGCTCTCCTGATGATGGTGGCTGGCGGTGCGCGCATGGGCCACCGCCGCAGAGGTCGCGTCGCATCTAGGCGCGCGCCCGGGGCGCGTCCATGCCTGCACTGAACCGCGGGTGTCCGGCCCTGGGGGCCGGCGGGGGGGGGCTTGGAAGCGCGCCCCGGCGCGGGCAAGGACGCCCGCGATGACCGACACAGCCCCGCCCCTGGCCCTGGATGATGTGGTGCGCGCGTGGGCGCTGCTGCACCGTGCCGTGCGCGACCGGCGCTCGGCGCTGCGCACGCCCGTGCTGGCCAGTGTGGGCGCGGATGGGGCGGCGCGGGCGCGCACCGTGGTCCTGCGCGCCATCGAGGACGCCCCGCGCCTTGCGCTGCTGCACACCGATGTCCGATCGGCCAAGGTCGCAGAGATCGAGGCCGCGCCCGGTGTCACGCTGCTGGCGCACGATCCGCGCGCACGCCTTCAGGTCCGCCTCGAAGCCAGGGCGGCCGTCGAGCGGTCGGGCCCGCGCATCGATGCTGCCCGTGCGGCCCTCTCCGAGGCGGCGCTGGCCGACTATGCGGGCGTCCTGCCGCCCGGTGCGCCGCTGACCGGCCATCGCCCCGCGCGCGATCCGTCCATGGCCCGCCAGCACCTGGCGGTGGTGATACTGAGCGTCCAGTCGCTGGAAACCCTGCAGCACACGCCCGAGGGCTGGCGCCGCGCCCTGGGCCGCCCTGACGGTGCAGGGTGGGCGGCGCACTGGCTGGTCCCCTAGGCCCAGCCGGACCGCGGGCCTCCGCGCCCGCCCAAGATCCGAACCCGGGCCTCCGCGCCCGCCCACGATCCGAACGCGGGCCTCCGCGCCCGCACGCTTCCCGGCGACAGGCGGGCCCGGAGGCCCGCGGTCCGGGGCATCGGTTTGGCGGGCGGGCCGGCTCGTGCCATGATGGGCGCGGAGGTGACGCCCATGTCCGCCCTGAACAGCAAGACACCGGTTTGCCGGATGTCCGTGCGGCTCGCACTGGTGATGGCGTTCGCCGGCATGCTGGCGGCCTGCACCGCCATGCCGGACAATGAGCGCCCGCCGCTAGGCGCGGTCGTCGACGCGCAGGCGGTCCTGGCCCATCCCGGCCGCCCTCTGGCCGACCGCGAGCGCGACGCCGCACGCCAGGCCAGCCGAACGCTGGACTTCATGCAGATCCGCCCGGGCATGAGCGTGTTCGAGCTGCTGGCCGGCGGGGGGTACTGGACCGAGATCCTGTCGCACGCCACCGGCACGTCCGGCCAGGTGGTGATGCAGAACCCGCCGGGGTTTGCCGCCTTGCTTGCGTCCGACATCTCGGCCCGGCTGGCGGGCGGTCGGCTGGGCAATGTCATCCCGTCTGTTTCGCGGTTCGACGCGCTGGCCGTGGCGGACGGCTCGATGGACAGGGTGGTGTGGGTGCTCGGGCCGCACGACCTGCATTACACGCCCCCTGACGGGGTATCGCTGGGCGATCCCGCCGCGTCGTGGCGCGAGATCGCGCGCATTCTGGCCCCTGACGGGCGGCTGATCGTGGTCGATCACTCGGCCGTGGCGGGCGCGCCGGCCAGCACGGGCCAGACCCTGCACCGGATCGACCCCGCGCTGACCATCGCGGACGCCCGCGCGGTGGGCCTGGAACTGGAGGCCAGCGCCGATTTCCTTGCCAACCCGGACGACCCGCGCACCCAGAGCGCATTCGATCCCGCCATCCGCGGCCGCACCGACCAGCACGTCCTGCGCTTTAGGCGAGCGGGCTGATCGCGCACCGCGCGGGGGCTGAGTCGGTGCGCTTCCCGTCGGGCGCGTCCGGCGGCACAAGGGCCGCATGAGCAATGACGGTTTCGCCACACGCACCCGCGCCGCCCTCGACTATCCGTTCGACACGCCCGAGGGCGCGGGCCCGGCGGCCGAGGTGGCGCCCGGAGTGTTCTGGGTCCGCATGGCGCTGCCCTTCGCGCTGAAATGGATCAATCTGTGGCTGTTGCGCGACGGCGAGGGCTGGGCGGTGGTGGACACCGGCGTCGGCATGGAGGCCAGCCGCGACACCTGGCGGACGGTCTTTGACGCCATGCTGGGCGGGCGGCCGGTCACCCGCGTGATCTGCACCCACATGCATCCCGACCATGTCGGCCTTGCGGGCTGGATCTGCCGCCGCTTCGACGCCGCGCTGTGGATGACCCGGCTGGAATACATCACCTGCCGCATGCTGGTGGCCGACACCGGCCGCGAGGCCCCCGAGGAGGGGGTGTCCTTCTATCGGGCGGCCGGCTGGGACGAGGCAGCGCTCGACCAGTATCGCGCCCGCTTTGGCGGGTTCGGCAAGGCGGTCTCGCGCCTGCCCGAACGCTATCGCCGCATGTCGGACGGCGATGTGCTGGACATTGACGGGCGCGCCTGGCGCGTGCTGGTCGGCAATGGCCATTCGCCCGAACATGCGTGCCTGGTGTGCGATGAGCTGGGTGTGGTGCTGTCGGGTGACCAGCTGCTGCCGCGCATCTCGTCCAATGTGTCGGTCTTTCCGACCGAGCCCGACGCCGATCCCCTGACCGACTGGCTGACCTCGTGCGCCCGCCTGCGCGCTGCGCTGCCGCCGGACGTGCTGGTGCTGCCGGCCCACAACGAGCCCTTCCGCGGTGCCCACCCGCGCCTGGACGAGCTGATTTCTGGCCATGAACGCATGCTGGCCCGCCTCGAGAGCCGTCTGTCCGAAGCGCCCCGCCGCGTCGTCGACCTGTTCGGCTGCATGTTCGCCCGCCCGATCGGCCCCGAGCTGATCGGCATGGCCACGGGCGAGACGATCGCGCACCTGAACTGTCTGATCGGGCGGGGCCTCGTGGTGCGCCAGCGCGGGGCGGACGGGGTGGACCAGTACGCCCGCGCCTGACGCCCCGCCTCAGAGCACCCGGGGCGCCGTCCGGAACAGGGGCAAGGCGGCCAGGGTGATGGCCGCGATCGTCAGCCCGGTGGCCAGGGTGGCGAACAGGCCCGCCCCCACCAGCATCATCAGGGCAAAGCTGGCGGCCATGCACGAAACCGCCACCAGGAGGGTGAACAGCAGGCCCTCGCCCTCGGGGGCAAAGCTGGACAGCACCAGCGCGTCCTCGTCCGGGGCCTCGGCAAAGCGCCGCGCGACGGCCTGGCGCAGCTGCATCAGGCCCTGGATGCCGAACGCCACCAGGCCCAGCAGCACCGCCACCTCCAGCGTCGGTGCCAGGCCCCATCCGGCCACGAACAGCACCAGGTGCGCCGCATCGGCCGCGGTGGCTGCCGACGGCATGGTGCGCGCGCGCATTTCCTCGGCGCGTTCGACCAGCCACACCAGCAGCGTCAGCGCGGCGAACGCCGCGGCCGCCCACACCAGGAAATCAGGCACCGCAAGGTGCGGCAGCGCCGAGCCGAACAGCGTGGCGTCGGGATCGCGCGCGCGGTCCAGCAGGATGGCGCCTGGAACCGCCCAGAACGCCATCGCGCCCAGGCCATAAGGCCGCGGATTATAGCGCAGCCGGGTCTGGCGGCTCTGGGTGATGTCCAGCGCGAACAGCGCCAGCACCAGCGC
>DBAV01000049.1:433-3444 GCA_002291875.1 Hyphomonadaceae bacterium UBA1001 | reverse complement strand
CCCACGATCAGCGGCACGATGTGGCTGCCGTGGTCGATCAGGGGCAGCCCCAGCCCCTTGAGGCGCAGCTTCAGGATCCGCGCCTGGGTCTGGTGGCGGGCGCGCAGGGCGGCCCCTTCGGCGCCTTTCAGCACCCGGATCGACTGCGCCGCCCCGGCGGCGACGCTGGGCGGCAGCGAGGTCGTGAAAATGAAACCCGGCGCGTAGGACCGGATCGCGTCGATCATTTTCGCGCTCGCCGCGACATAGCCGCCAAAGACGCCGAACGCCTTGGCCAGCGTCCCGTTCACGATGTCGATGCGCGCGGCCAGCCCGTCGCGCTCGGCCACGCCGCCGCCGCGCGGGCCATACATGCCGACCGCATGGACCTCATCCAGATAGGTCAGCGCCCCGAATTCCTCGGCCAGGTCGCAGATCGCGGCCAGGGGGGCGAAGTCGCCATCCATCGAATAGACCGATTCGAAGGCGATGAGCTTGGGCGCCGCGGGGTCGTCCGCCGCCAGCAGGGCGCGCAGGTGGGCGATGTCGTTGTGCCGGAACACCCGCTTTTCCCCGCCCCCGCGCCGCACCCCCTCGATCATCGACGCATGGTTCAGCGCGTCGGAATAGATGATGAGGCCGGGGAACAGGGTGCGCAGCGTGCTGAGCGTCGCGTCATTGGCGATATAGGCGCTGGTGAACAGCAGCGCCGCGTCCTTGCCGTGCAGGTCCGCGATCTCGGCCTCCAGCGCCTTGTGATAGACCGTGGTGCCCGAGATGTTGCGCGTGCCCCCCGAGCCCGCGCCGGTCGCGTCCAGCGCGCCGTGCATGGCGGCGAGGACGGCCGGGTGCTGGCCCATCCCCAGGTAATCGTTCCCGCACCAGACCACGATGTCGCGCGTGGTGCCATCGGGGCGGCGCCAGGCAGCATGGGGATACTGGCCCTGGCGACGTTCGGTGTCGATGAAGGTGCGATACCGCCCCTCGGCCCGCAGGCGGTCCAGCGCCTGGTCCAGCGCGAGGGTGTGGGCGGGGCAGGTGGTCACGGGTCGTTCTCCCTGGCGCGCGGGGCTGGGTCGGCTGTTGCATCCCACTTGGACCGAAACCCTGATCTGGATCAATTCCAATCTTGTCGCAGCGGGCGGGCCATGTGCCTAGCGCGCCGGACCCACTTCCAGCAGCACGACGCAGGGCGGGCCCGACTGGCGCGCGCGCTCGCAGCCCTCCAGGGCGCCGGTGCGCGCATCCTCGGGCGTGCGCAGGTCGGCGATGGCAAAGGCCGAGGCGGGGGGCTGGCCCGCGCGCACGAACCCCTCGGCGGGCGCGGCGGCGATGGCGGCGCAGGCGGAAATCCCGGCCAGGGGGAGGTGTACAGCTATGCGGTGAGCGTGACGGGTTCCTGGCTCGGGTCCACCAAGGGGATCGGCTTCGGCAACGCCGGCGACGGGGGCATGGGCGGTGCGGGAGGCAACGCCATCGCCCGCATCCAGGGGCATGAGGTGACAGGAAGCGCGGCGACCGACAGCGTGACGTTCTCGCTCCGCGCGACGTCAGGGGAAGGCGGCCAGGGAGGCGGTGGCGGCACGGGCGCCCTGAGCAGTCGCATCAAGACCTACACGGGCTGCTGCGACACCCGCACGACCGACGAAGTCGACACGACCGGCACCGCGCCGGGTGCAGCCGGCGCCGATGGGGCTGCGGGTCATGCCATCGCCATGGTGGTCGCGACCACCGTCGATCTCGGTGCGGGCGACGACCTCCTTTCCTTCGACCTGCTCGCCACCGGCGTGGGGAGCAACATCATGGCCGTCCGCGACAGCCAGCTCCATGGCGGCGAGGGATGGGACACGCTCACCCTCGGCACCGGTGCCGCGGGCGAGGCCCGCGCGCTGGTGAACGTCCGCGACGGTCTCCTCGTCCTCGGCGCCGGCACGAACACCATCACCGGCTGGGAGGGATTTGTCGGAACCTCCGCGGCGGATCGCTTCACCGACGGCGTGGGTTCGCAAGCCTACACGGGCCGCGGCGGTGCCGACCTCTTCGTGTTCTTCCGCGGCCACGCCGGCAACGACGCCATCCGCGACTTCGAGGCGGGGGACGTGATCCAGCTGCACGGGTTCGGAACCCGCTTCGACAGCTTCGAGGAGATCCTTGCCGCCACGCAGGATGTCGGCGGCAGCGCGGTGATCGAGACGGCGGCCCACAGCACCATTTCCCTCTTCGGCGTCACCAAGGCCTCGCTCACGGCGGAGATGTTCGGCTTCTGATCGGCGGACCAATCCAGCGCATCGGGCCGGTCGATTGGACGGCCCGATGCGCGACATGCGCAATGGCGCTCATCGGTGCCTGCCGAAGGCGCCGGCGGAGAGGGGATCGGACATGCCGCTCGATATCCAGAGGTTCCACATCCGGACGGGTGACGCGGGCGCAGCCGGCGACCCTGGGCCGGACGGCACGGCGCAGCGCATCGACGCGTCGGAGGGCGAGGCCGGCGATCCGGGCGGTGCCGCCCGGCACAACCTGGCAAGCCCCCGCTTCGAGGGCACCACCGGCACGGACCGCGTGCTGCTCGGGCAGTCGGTGGAGGGCGGCGCGGGCGGGGATGGCGGCAACGGCGGCGCGGGCAGGAATGCGGCGCTGACCGAAGCGAGCAGCGGTGCCACCTTCACGGTCACCTACCACCCCACGGGCCTGGGCGGGGCTGGCGGGCAGGGCGCCCTGGGCGGGGCGGCCACCGCCCATGTGCAAGGCTTCGGCTTCGATGGGTTGGCGCGTCCCGGCGGCTTCGATGTCCTCGACCTGACGTCCCGGGCCGTGGGCGGGGACGGCGGCGACGGGGCGACGGGCGGGCAAGGCGGCATGTCGCCGGGCGACCACACCATCACCACGACGGACGAGGTCTACGACGTGACCTACTTCAACGTCACCGACGGCTCGGCTGGCGGAGAAACGGGGTTGTCGGGGGGGGGGGGGGGCCGCGGGGGGGGCGCGCTCCCCCCCCGGGCGGCGGCGGCCGGGCCCCCCCCGCCCCC
>DBAV01000049.1:0-185 GCA_002291875.1 Hyphomonadaceae bacterium UBA1001 | reverse complement strand
GCTCGGCTGGCGGAGAAACGGGTTTGTCGGGGGCGGGCGGCGCCGGCGGGCGCGCCGTCACCGCCCTGAGCGAGACCAGCGTCTCGGGCGGCTGGCTCGCGCTGCACCTGAGCGCGGAGGCGGCCGGCGGCAACGGCGGGCACGGCGCGGCGGGGGCCGCGGGCCAGGGTGGCGATGTGGGCTCC
>DBAV01000158.1 GCA_002291875.1 Hyphomonadaceae bacterium UBA1001 | reverse complement strand
GATCGCTCGGCGCACCGCACCCACGCGCTCGCTGTCGGCCTGGATCGGCCAGGGGGGGAGCACGACCTGCTGGCCGTCCACCGTCAGCGTCGCCGCCGTCGCCCCGCCCCCGATCGGCGGCATCGGCATCGGGCGGGCCTGGCGCTGCAGCAGGTCGCCCGAGCGCACGGCCGCGGCGATCGCGTCACGGCGCGCCTGGGGCACCGCAAAGCTGTGGCTGCGGCAGGCGTCGCCCTCGGTCGCATAGCCGGTGCATCGGCGCAGCACACCCTGGCCCGCCGCGTCGATGGTGAAGTCCAGATCCCACCGATAGTCGGGCGAGACGGTGCCGTTGGAGGTGGAAAACGACAGGGCGCCAAGGCCCTGGGCCACTGCGGGCGGGGTGGTCGGGGTCATGCCGCTGTCCTGTGGGCCGGGGGCGACGCACGCCGCCAGGGTCAAGCCCGCCACCCCGGCCAGTGCCACAAACCGTACCATGCCGAACTCCATCCGTAGGCGTCCCTGACCGGCATCCTGCACGCCCGCACGCAGGCGCGCCACCCCCTTTCCGCCCGCTCGCGCATCAGCGCTGCGTCCCCTGGGCGGGGGGCTTGAGGCAAAGCCGGCGGCAGGCCAGCATGCCCCGAGGAGGAGGAGGCCCCCATGCACCCGACCCACCACGCGCGCACCACCCCCGACAAGCCGGCACTGGTGATGGCCGGCAGCGGCGCGGTGCGCACCTATGCCCAGCTCGAGGCGGGGTCGAACCGCGCGGCGCACCTGTTCCGGGCAATGGGGTTGGGCGCCGGCGAGGTGGTGGCGCTGATGCTCGAGAACCGGCCCGAATTCTTCGAGATCGTTTGGGGCGCCCAGCGTGCCGGCCTGCACTTTGTCTGCATCTCGACCCGGCTGACTCCGACCGAGATCGCCTACATCGTCGCGGACAGCGGGGCGCGCGCCTTCATCACCAGCGATGCCTTTGCCCCGGTGCTGGAGACGCTGCGCGCCACCCTTGCCAGCCAGCGCTTCATGCTGCTGGGCGCCGCCCGACCGGGATGGGAGGATTGGCGCGCCCTGTGCGACGCCCAGCCGACCACCCCGATTGCCGACGAGGGGGCGGGGGCGGACATGCTGTATTCGTCGGGCACCACCGGACGGCCCAAGGGCGTGCGCGCGGCCCTGACGGGGGCGGCGATCGACGCGCCGAACCCGCTGCTCAGCCTGATGATGATGCTGTATGGGGTCCATGAGGACACGATCTATCTGTCGCCTGCCCCGCTCTATCACGCAGCGCCCCTGCGCTGGACCATGAGCATCCACCGCGCGGGCGGCACGGTGGTGTGCATGGAGCATTTCGACGCCGAGGCGATGCTGGCCGCCATCGCGCGCCACCGGGTCGACACCGTCCAGATGGTGCCCACCATGTTCGTGCGCCTGCTGAAACTGCCCGAGGCGGTGCGTGCGGCAGCCGACGTGTCCAGCCTGCGCGCGGTGATCCACGCCGCCGCGCCGTGCCCAATTCCGGTCAAGCAGGCGATGATCGACTGGTGGGGGCCGATCATCCACGAATACTATGCCGGCACCGAGGGGAACGGCTTTGTCGCCTGCACGGCGGCCGAATGGCTGGCCCATCCCGGCACGGTGGGGCGCGCACTCCTCGGCACGGTCAGGATCTGCGATGATGAGGGCAATGAGCTGCCCGTGGGCGAGGCCGGCACCGTGTGGTTCGCCGACGGCCCGGCCTTCGAATACCACAATGATCCCGAACGGACGGCCGCCAGCCGCCACCCCGTCCATCCGGGCTGGTCGACGCTGGGCGACATCGGGCGCCTGGACCCGGACGGCTATCTTCACCTGACCGACCGCAAGGCGTTCAAGATCATCACCGGCGGGGTGAACGTCTATCCCCAGGAAGTCGAGAACCTGCTGGTCACCCATCCCAAGGTGGCCGACGTGGCGGTGTTCGGCGTGCCCGACCCCGAATTCGGCGAGAGCGTCAAGGCGGTGGTCCAGCCGCTCGACATGGCAGCGGCCGGTCCGGCGCTGGCGGCCGAACTGATGGCATTCTGCCGCACCCAGCTGTCGCCGATCAAATGTCCGCGCTCGATCGACTTCGAGGCCGAGCTGCCGCGCCACCCCACCGGCAAGCTCTACAAGCGCGTGTTGCGCGATCGTTATCTGGCCGCGGCTGCGCGCGCGGATTGAACCGTCGCGCCGGCACCGCCATGTCGCGGCGATGACGCACCCTGCCTTGACCTGGGCCGGCCTGACCGCCCCTTCGCTGGACGATTTCGAGATGCTGGCGCGGGCCGCGTGGCAGGGCCTGCCCGAGACGTTCCGCACCCTGGCCGGCAATGTGGTGATCCGCGTCGAGGACTTTGCCGAGGACGAGGTGCTGGCCCATTTCGGAATGGAAAGCGGTTTCGACCTGACAGGACTTTATATGGGGGCGGGCGTGGCCGGCGAGATCGGCACCGACGCGCCGCCCATTCCGATGGTCTTCCTGTATCGCCGGCCCATCCTCGACGAATGGGCCGAGCGCGGCGACGAGACGCTGGAACACATGGTCCGGCACGTGCTGGTGCACGAGATCGGCCACCATTTCGGCCTCTCGGACGACGACATCGACCGCATCGAAGCCCAGGCCGCCTGATCGGGCCTTCTTTCTGGCATCCCCGCGGCTGTGACCGCGACGATGGGGGCACCGCTCCTCCACGCTCGCCCGATGGGTCCGGGCCTGCGCTGCGCTCCGGCCGGGATGACCGCCCCATTTTTCAACTCAAGGCCGTCATCCCGGGCCGGTGCGTCAGCATCGGACCCAGGACCCAGCCCCTGCGGGTGGGGTTTTGCGGCAATGGCCCAGC
>DBAV01000205.1 GCA_002291875.1 Hyphomonadaceae bacterium UBA1001 | reverse complement strand
ATCCGCGACAACAAGATCGACGCGTATTTCTTCGTCTCGGGCATTCCGACCAGCGCCATCACCGATCTGGGTGCGACGCCCGGCACGCAGCTGGTGCTGGTCGACCACGCGCAGCACCTGGACGCGATCGTGCGCGAGCACGGCCCGGTCTATTTCGCCGAGACCATTCCGGCCAACACCTATCCCGGCCAGACCACGCCGAACCAGCAGCTGTCGGTGGCGAACATCCTGGCCGTGCGCGAGGACGCGCCGCCCGCGCTGGTCACGCAGATGCTGACCATCCTGTGGCAGAACCGCGAGGACTGGGCGCGGGTGCATTCCGCCGCGCGCGACTTCACGCTGGGCGCCCAGCGCACCGCCGCGGCGGGCGTGCCCTGGCACCCGGCGGCCGAGGCCTTCTGGCGCGCCGCCGGCGCCAACCTTGCGTAATCATCGCTGAACGGCCGATCATGCGCGCTTCCTGACAGAGGCGCGCATGTCGGCCAGTCGCTTGTTGCTGGGCTTCACGGCCGCCTTTCTGGGCGTGCTGTTCTTTCACCAGTCCACCATCACCTTCTTTCACGGGATGGGCTGGTCGCCCAACCCGGCCTTCCGGCAGAACCCGATCCCGCCCTTCGGCGTGCCGCAGGTCTGGAATGCGTGCTTCTGGGGCGGGCTGTGGGGCATGCTGTTCGCGTGGCTGGAGGCGAAGCGGCCGGGCGTGATCCCCTTGCCGGTCTTCGCGGTGGCGTTCTGCCTGCTGCTGCCACTGGTGCTGGGCGCCTGGATCCTGGTGCCGCTGATCAAGGGCAATGCGCTGTTCGCCAATGGCAACACGGTGGCGATGTGGCGCAGCGTGGGGATCTATACGGTCTGGGGGCTGGGGATGGCGCTGTTCTGGCGTGGGCTGCCGGTGTTGTGGCGGCGGGGGTGAACGCCCTGCGAGAACTCTGACAGACCGGTAAGAATCCGCGCGCACGGCGCGCGGCGCCGCCAGCTTGCCCTCACCGCCCGCAATGACTGAAAAGCGGCGATAGCCAAGGCCGCGGATGCGGCCGCCCGGCGCCTGAGGGCACACACGAAATTCCTTGCTCAACGCCCGCCCGAGGCGGGCGTTGAGCAAGGAATGGGCGCGACAGGGATCGAACCTGTGGCCCCCGCCATGTCAAGGCGATGCTCTACCGCTGAGCTACGCGCCCCCATTCCGTGCAGGGCCATTACCGTGCGGACCGGGCGCGCACAAGCCCATGCGTGACAGGGCGACTTCGCTATGGCCATATGCCGCCCGACGCATGGATGCATTGCCTGCCATTCCGATGGCCTCGGTCCCGCCCGAGGCCCGGCCCGCCATCCGCCTGCTGCGACCACCGCGGGCGTTGAGCCCGCTCGTCCTCGCCTCGCCGCATTCGGGGCGCGATTACCCGGCCGATTTCATCGCCACCGCACGGCTGGACCCGATCGCGCTGCGCCGGTCGGAGGACAGCTTCGTCGATGAGATCTTCGCAGGCGCCCCCGATCTGGGCGTGCCGCTGCTGCTGGCTGATTTTCCGCGCGCCTATTGCGATGCCAACCGCGAACCCTGGGAACTGGACCCCGGCATGTTCGACGCGCCGCTGCCGGCCTGGGTGAACAGCGCCAGCCCGCGGGTGGGCGCGGGGCTGGGCACCATCGCGCGCGTGGTCGCCAGCGGCGAGCCGATCTATCGCCACAAGCTGCCCTTCGCCGAGGCGGAGGCGCGCATCCGCCAATGCTGGCAGCCTTATCACGTCGCGCTGGCCGCGCTGATCCAGGAAACCCGCGCCGCCTTCGGGTGCTGCCTGTTGATCGACTGCCATTCCATGCCGACCCATCCGGCGCATCCCGGCCCGGCGCCTGACATCGTGCTGGGCGATGCGCATGGCACCGCGGCTGCCCCGCGCGCGATGCGCACGGTCGAGGTGACGCTGAACGGCCTGGGTTATCGGACGCAACGCAACGACCCCTATGCGGGCGGCTATGTCACGCGGCATTACGGGCGCCCGCGGGAAGGCGTGCATGTGCTGCAGCTGGAGATCGCGCGGCCGCTCTACATGGATGAGGCGCGCATCATGCCGCATGCCGGGCTGTCCCGCCTGAAGGCCGACATGACACGGCTGGTCAGTGCGCTGATCCGCACCGATTGGAACGTGTTGCGATAGGCCACCTGCCGCCCGAACGGGCGCGTTGCGGCCGGGTGATCCGGCACAGCGGGTGCGTCCGGCCTTCGGTCGCGCAGCGCGATGGATCGGCGCGGGAGAGGGCGGCGGAATTGGCAGGGCGAGACGGGATGGCTGTCGCCCCGGCCCGCGCCCTGGCGCTTGGGTTGTTGCGTGGGCGGGCGGGTTGTAGAACACACATCAGTGACCAGTTCCCCGCCCATGCATGATCCGTCCGCCGACATCATCCCGCGCGACCTGCGCTTCGAACTGGATCGCCACGCTGATCGCGCCTGGATGGACGGCGACGTGCTGCATTCCATCTTCATCGACTGTTTCGCGGTGATGCTGCCGCTGGGTGAGCGCTTCTTCATCCGCTCGCTGCGCCATTACGAGCAACGCATCCCCGACGCCTTCATCCGCCTGGGCATCCAGGGCTATGCCGCGCAGGAGGCGTTCCACACCCGCGAGCACGAGGCCTATAACCGCGGCATGCGCCAACTGGGCTATGACCCCGACGGCATCAGCGAGCGCGTGCGCCGCGTGCTGCCCGGCAGCGACAAGCCTTTCCAGAGCCTGCTCGTGACCTGCGCGATCGAGCATCTGACCTATTGCATGTCCTGCACGATCCTGAGCAATCCGCGGATGATGGCCAAGGCCAAGCCCGCCTATCGCGACCTCTGGACCTGGCACGCGCTGGAGGAGATCGAGCACGCCAATGTCGCGCTCGCCGTGCTGGGCGAGGTCGGGCGCGACATGCCGGCCTGGAAGCGCTATCTCGGCCGCTGCATGGTCATGAACCTGACGCTCTACAAATTCTCCCGCGAGGCGTTGAAGAACGCCCAGGCGATGCAGCGCGTGGCGGGCATCAAGCCCGGCCTCAGAAGCTGGTCGCGCCTGGCCTGGCTGGCGTTCGGCCGGCCGGGTTGGGTGTGGCGCTACG
>DBAV01000007.1 GCA_002291875.1 Hyphomonadaceae bacterium UBA1001 | reverse complement strand
CGCGCTGGCGCAGGTGCTGGTGCCATTCCAGGGCGCGCAGCGGGCACCAGTCCACCAGCGCCTCCTGCAGGGCGAGGCGCACCGCGCGCGGCAATTCCTCATAGGCGCGGTAGGCATCGCCCTTCAGCGTGCTGCGCGGCTTGGCGGCGGTGCTGTTGTCCATCGCGGGGCTTCTACAGCGGTTTCGCCCCGGCTGTCCCCATGCGAGCCTCGCCCCATGAGCGATGACCTGATCCGCCTCACCGCCACCGAGGCCGTTCGCCGCCTGGCCACGCGCGAGGTCTCGCCCCTCGAACTGGTCGAAGCCGCGGCGGCGCGCATCGCCGCCGTCGAGCCCGCGGTGAACGCGCTGCCCACCCTCTGCCTCGACCGCGCGCGGGAGCACGCGAAGCGCCTGATGCGCGGCGAGGGGCGGGAGCTGGAAGGCGCCCCCGGCTGGCTCGGCGGGCTGCCCGTTTCCATCAAGGACCTCACGGATGTGGCCGGGGTGCGGACCACCTACGGCTCGCCCCTGTTCCGCGACCATGTGCCCGCGCGATCGCACCCCGTTGTCGAGCGGATCGAGGCGCGCGGCGGCATCGTCATCGGCAAGTCCAACACGCCGGAGTTCGGCGCCGGCGGCTCCACCTTCAACGAGGTGTTCGGGCGCACGCGCAACCCGTGGAACACCGCGCTGACCTCCGGCGGCAGCACGGGCGGCGGCGCCGTCTCCGTCGCCACGGGCGAGGTCTGGCTGGCCCAGGGGACGGACCATGCGGGCAGCCTGCGCCGGCCTGGCACCTATTGCTCGGCGACGGGGCTGAGGCCCTCCGTCGGGCGCGTGACGCGCGGCACGCCGAACAACCTGTTCTCGCCGCTCTCGGTGCAGGGGCCGATGGCGCGCAACATCCCCGACCCGGCGCTGTTCCTCGACAGCATGGCCGGCTGGTGCCCGCTCGACCCGCTGACCTACGACGCGCCGGAGCGGCCCTATGCGGAGTGGGTGGCGCGGGCGGAGGAATTCGCGCCGACGCGGGTGGCCTTCACCCTCGACTATGGCGGCGCGCTCGCGGTGGACGAGGAGACGCGCGCCCTCTGCGCCGCCGCCATCCGCCGCTTCGAGGAGATCGGCTGCGTCGTCGAGGAGGCCTTCCCCGCGCTCGGCGAGCTGCCCGAGGCGATGCTGGTGCTGCGCAGCCAGCACTTCGTGGTGGACCGCGAGATCCAGCTGCGCGAGCAGCGCGACGCGCTGAAGCCCGACATCATCTGGAACACCGAGCGGGGGCTGGCCGCCACGCCCAGCCAGCTCGCCTGGGCCGAGCGCGAGCGTGCGGCCTTCTATCGCCGCTGCGTGGAGCTGTTCGCGCGGTTCGACGTGTTCGTGACGCCCTCCGCGCCCACGCCCGCCTTCGACGTGATGCTGCGCGCGCCGGCCGCCATCGCGAACCGGCCGCTCGACAACTACATGGGCGGCTCGATGCTCAACGCGGCGATGACCATGGCCGCGAGCCCTTCGGTCGCGGTGCCCTGCGGCTTCGACCAGTTCGGCCGGCCGGTGGGCCTGCAGGTCTCGGCCCCGCCGCGGCGGGATGAGCGGGCGCTGGTGGCGGCGGCGCTGTTCGAGCGGGTGACGGGGCTCGATCGGCTGCTGCCCGTCGATCCCCGCCCGGGCGTGGTGCCCGCCTGATCAGATGAACTCGCCCCGCAGGAAGCCCAGCGCCGGCAGCGGCACCCATTTGCGCGGCAGGTCGGCGCGGCGGATCGGCGCCACCGAGTAGTGCGGCACCGGCTGCTTGGAGCGGCGGAGGAAATCCTCATAGGCGCGGACCTGCTGGGCCCGCCAGGCACGGTCCTCCAGCGCGGCGGCGCGGGAGCGGTAGATCTCCGCCACGCGATTCTTCCGGCCGACGGTGGCGACCACGGCCCAAAGCGTGTCCTCATCGGTGCGCGGCAGCGCCGCCAGATCGCGCATGGGCATAGAGAAGGGAATGCCCCCGTGCCGGGTCAAGCGGCAACGCCGCTGGAATGAAAAAGGGGCGGCCCGAAGACCGCTCCCTCTCCCGTGTCCCCGGAGCCGGGGGTCAGGCGATGCGCTCGCCGTGCTGCGTGACGTCGAGGCCCTCGCGCTCCTCTTCCTCGGAGACGCGCAGGCCGACCATCGCGTCCACGATCTTGAGGAGGATGAAGGTCGCCACCGCCGTGTAGGCCATCGTCACCAGCACCGACTTCAGCTGGATCCACAGCATCTCCGGGTTGCCGTACAGCCAGCCGGAGTAGGCGATGGCCGCCTCGGCGTCGTCGGTCTTGTAGAGCATGCCGTAGGCGAAGACGCCGGTGAGCATGGCGCCCACGATGCCGCCCACGCCGTGCACGCCGAAGGCGTCCAGGCTGTCATCGTAGCCCAGCGCCTTCTTGAGCGAGGTCGCCGCCCAGAAGCACAGCACGCCCGCGATGCCGCCGATCACCAGCGCCGCGCCGGGGAACACCCAGCCGGAGGCGGGCGTGATGGCCACCAGCCCCGCCACCGCGCCGGAAATGGCGCCGAGCGCGGAGGGCTTGCCCTTCGCGGCCCACTCCGCCAGCACCCAGGTGATCGTGCCCATGGCGGTGGCCACCATGGTCACCAGCATGGCCATGCCCGCGCGGCCATCGGCCGCGAGCGCGGAGCCGG
>DBAV01000054.1 GCA_002291875.1 Hyphomonadaceae bacterium UBA1001 | reverse complement strand
GCATCGGCCCCGAGATCATGGCGGCGACGCTGCGCATCATCGAGGCCGCCGGGGCCGAGCTGGAATACGAAACGATCGAGATCGGCGAGAAGATGTACGCCAAGGGCCACAATGGCGGCATCGCGCCCGAGGCCTGGGAATCGCTGCGCCGCACAAAGGTGTTCCTCAAGGCCCCGATCACCACCCCCCAGGGCGGCGGCTTCAAGAGCCTGAACGTCACCATCCGCAAGGCTCTTGGCCTGTTCGCCAATGTCCGCCCGTGCCGCTCCTACGCGCCGTTCATTGCCACCAAGCACCCGGTCATGGACGTGGTCATCGTGCGCGAGAACGAAGAGGACCTCTATGCGGGCATCGAGCACCGCCAATCCGAGGAAATCTATCAGTGCCTCAAGCTGATCACCCGGCCGGGCTGCGAGAAGATCGTGCGCTATGCGTTCGAGTATGCGCGCCTGAACGGGCGCCGCAAGGTGACCTGCTTCTCCAAGGACAACATCATGAAGATGACCGACGGTCTCTTTCACAAGGTGTTCGACGAGGTGGCCAAGGAATACCCCGAGATCGAGAACGAGCACTGGATCATCGACATCGGTGCGGCCAAGATGGCCAACAAACCCGAGGATTTCGACGTCATTGTGATGGCCAACCTCTATGGTGACATCCTGTCGGACGTCGCCGCCGAGATCGCCGGCTCGGTGGGCCTCGCGGGCTCGTCCAACATCGGGGCGCAGTGCTCGATGTTCGAGGCGATCCACGGCTCGGCCCCGCGCCGCGCGGGCCAGAACGTCGCCAATCCGTCGGGCCTGTTCCTGGGCTCGATCCTGATGCTGAACCATATCGGCCAGAAGGACGTCGCCGAGCGCGCGCACAATGCCTGGCTCCGCACGGTCGAGGACGGCATCCACACCTATGACGTGTTCCGCGAGGGTGTGTCGAAGGAAAAGGTGTCCACCTCGGGCTTTGCCGACGCCGTGATCGCGCGCATCGGCCAGAAGCCCCAGCAGCTCAAGGCGGCCGACTATTCCAACGTCCGCCCCATGACGATCCCGCAGGCCAGCCCGACCGTGCGCCAGAAGAAGGCGCTGGTGGGGGTGGACATGTTCATCTACCAGCCGGACTCGACCGGTGACGCAGTGGCGGCCAGCGTGCAGCGGCTGAATGGCACGGGCGGGCTCGAGCTGAAGGTGGTGTCCAACCGCGGCCAGAAGATCTGGCCGGACGGCTTTGGCGAGACCACCTGCGTCGACCAGTTCCGCTGTCGTTTCCAGACGGCGGACGGCACGGGCGAGGTGTCGGGCGCGGCCATCGCCGCCCTGATCTCGAAGGCGGCCGAGATCGGCATCGACGTCACCAAGATGGAGACGCTGTGCACCTTCGACGGCGAAATCGGCTTCAGCCAGATCCAGGGGGCGTGAGGCCGGGCGTGGAAGCCCGGGCTCCGGGGGCGTCTTTTCAGGGTCTCCACCGTCGAAACACGTGCCACCGGAGCCCGCGTCTCCGAGCGCGGTAGTGCGCGTAAAAACCGGGCCTGGAAGCCCGGGCTCCGGGTTCGGCGTCTTTTCAGGGTCTCGACCATCGGAAACTCGTGCCACCGGAGCCCGCGCCTCCGAGCGCGGTAGTGCGCGTAAAACCGGGCTTGTAAGCCCGGGTTCCTATAGCGCAGGAGCCCGCGCCTCCGTGCGCGGTAGTGCGCGTAAAACCGGGCTTGGAAGCCCGGGCTCCGATCGCGCAGGAGCCCGCGCCTCCGGGCGCGGCTGTCCTGCCGGCCTGCAGGCAGGCGCGCCGGGGCGCGTCAGCGGCGGGATTGCCGCGGGGCAGGGGTGGACCTAGAGGGAGCGCGCCCATCAGGGCGTGCATCCGCACAGCCCCTCCCAGCCCGGACCTCGCCGTGACCACCCTCGCCCAGCTGATCGACATCCTGACCCTCGAGCCGATCGAGGTGAACCTGTTCCGTGGCCAGACGCCCCAGGACGAGCGCCACCACAACCGCATCTTTGGCGGGCAGGTCATCGCCCAGGCCCTGATGGCCGCCTACCGCACGGTCGAGGGGCGCGCCTGCCATTCGCTGCAGGCCTACTTCATCCGGCCCGGCGACCCCAAGGTGCCGGTGCTTTACGAGGTCGAGCGCTCACGCGACGGGCGGTCCTTTACCACAAGGCGGGTGATCGCCATCCAGCATGGCGAGCAGATCCTGAACCTGGCGGCGTCGTTCCAGGTCGATGAGAGCGGCTTTGAGCACGCCGACCCCATGCCCGACGCGCCCGCACCCGACAGTGTCCCCTCCGAGATCGCGCGGGCGGAGGCGATGGCAGGCCGCTGGCCCGACCGGCTGATCGAGGAAATCCGCCGCGAACGCTCGATCGAAATCCTGCGCGTCGACCCCGTGGACCCCATCGCCCCGCAGCCCGCCGCGCCGAACCAGCAGGTCTGGTTCCGCGCGGCCGGCCAGATTCCCGCCGACGCGCCCGCCCTGAACCAGGCCATCCTGGCCTATGCGTCCGACATGTCACTGCTGAGCACCTGCGCGCGCCCGCACGGCCAGACCTGGATGACGGGCCTGCAGATGGCCAGCCTTGATCACGCGATGTGGTTCCACCGCCCGTCCAGCCTGTCGGACTGGCACCTCTATCAACAGGACAGCCCGTCTGCCTCGGGAGCACGTGGCTTCAATCGTGGCGCCATCTTCACCCGCGACGGGCGCCTCGTCTGCTCGGTCGCCCAGGAGGGGCTGATCCGCCCGCGCGCGCCGCGCTGAACGTCACGGGCGGCGGGCGTCGGGGCCGGGCACCACGGGCGTGGGGCCGGTGGCGCGGCGGTGGGTGTCCTGGAAGGCGCGCATGGCCTCGGTGCCCGGGCCCAGCAGCTTGGGCTCCATCCCGCAGTCTTCGGCGCCGTCGGCAGCGGCGATGGCCGTGGCGAGCCCCTCGGGGTCGGCCGCGTCGGCCGCGGCGAGCGGGCAGGCCTGGCCTTCGCGTGACTGGATGCGCACCACCGCCAGCACATCGCCGGCCGCGCCGGCCGGGCGCAAGCGCAGCACGAAGCCCGACACCTCGAAATTCTCCACCGGATTGCCCCGGCCCCGCCAGATCGCCGGACCTTGCACCGAATCCGCGATCAGGCGCGTGCGCGGTGCACCGCCGTCCGGCGCGCGCACCGAGACGGTAGCACCCTGCGATACCGCCCCCGACCCGCTGCCGCCGGGGTTGAGCGACCCGCCCCCCGCATCCGCCGTGGGCGCCACTTCGAGCCGCCACCCGGCAGGACCCGGACAGTCACGCATGCCCTGGTTGCGCTCGATGCAGGTGCCGCCCGTGACCTGGGTCTCGACCGTCGAGGAGGTGACCCGCGGCACGGTGGACTGCTGGCCCTCGCGCGCCTCGCTTTCCGGCGAGGAAACCTCGGGCCCGCGGCAGGCCTGCAGGGCCAGCAGGGCGACGCCCGAGGCGAAGAGGGTGCGCAGCAGGGCCAAGGGGGGCTCCGGGTCAGGTGTCGGCAGGTGAAGCCCGGGGCGGTGCGGCGGTTCCCCGACGGGGCCCTTCGTGAACACCGCCCGGTCTGGCGCACACGCACGCGACGTGCTTTGAGGCGCGCCACAAGACCGGAGGAAAACCCATGTCGCGCGAAGCCGTCATCGTATCCTATGCCCGTACGGGGCTCGCCAAGTCGCTGCGCGGCGGCTTCAACATGACCCACGGCGCGGCGATGGCGGGGCACGCGATCCAGCATGCGATCGAGCGCGCCAGGGTCGAACCGGCTGCGGTCGAGGAAGTGGTCGTCGGCTCGGGCAATCCCGAGGGCGCCACGGGGGCGAATGTGGGCCGCAATGCCGCGCTGTGGGCCGGCTGCCCGGTGACCACCTCGGGCTCGACGGTGAACCGGTTCTGCGCCTCGGGCCTGAACGCCATCGCCATCGCGGCCAACCATGTCGTCAGTGACGGCGTGCCGGTGGCCGTGGGCGCCGGGGTCGAGTCGATCTCGCTGGTGCAGATGGGCGGCCACATGAACATGCACCACTATACCGAGGAACAGCTGATGCAGCGTCACCCGGCGCTGTGGATGCCCATGATCGACACGGCGGACATCGTGGCCGAACGCTATGGCCTCAGCCGCGAATACCAGGACGAATACGCGCTGCGCTCGCAGCAATTGATGGCTGCCGCCCAGGCTGCCGGCAAGTTCGCTGACGAGATCGTGCCGATGACCACCCGGATGAAGGTGGTTGACAAGGCCACGCGCGAGGAGAGCATCGTCGATTTCACCGTCACCCGCGACGAGTGCAACCGTCCCGACACCACGCTCGAGGGGCTGGCGTCGCTGCAACCGGTCAAGGGGCCGGGCAGGTTCGTCACCGCGGGCAATGCCTCCCAGCTGTCGGATGGCGCGGCGGCGGTGGTCCTGATGGAGGCCGGCGAGGCGGCGCGGCGCGGGCTCGAGCCGCTGGGCGCCTTCCGCGGCTTTGCGGTGGCGGGCTGCGAGCCGGACGAGATGGGCATCGGCCCGGTGTTCGCGGTGCCGCGCCTGCTGGAGCGTCACGGCCTGAAAGTGGACGACATCGACCTTTGGGAACTGAACGAGGCGTTCGCCAGCCAGTGCCTCTACAGCCGCGACCGGCTGGGCATCGACCCCGAGAAGTACAATGTGAACGGCGGCTCGATCGCCATCGGTCACCCCTATGGCATGACCGGCGCGCGCTGCACCGGCCACCTGCTGCTGGAAGGACGTCGCCGCAAGGCCCAGGGCCAGCGCATCAAATGGGGCGTCGTCACCATGTGCGTGGGCGGCGGCATGGGTGCGGCAGGCCTGTTCGAAGTGTTCTGATACGCAGCCTCATGGCGCGAACAGACAGCGGCGCGGGGGGCAACCT
>DBAV01000148.1 GCA_002291875.1 Hyphomonadaceae bacterium UBA1001 | reverse complement strand
CTGCGATGGGCCAGCGGCGGTTCTTGCGGTTGCTGGACAGAGCTTGCGGGATAGGTCCTGGACACCGGTTCGCGCTGCTCACCGGTTCCGGGATGACGGGGCGTTCCATGCCGGGTGGGGGCCTGAGCCGCGGGCTTTCAGACGCTTTGGAAGCGGGCGTTCGGTTTGTCGGCCAGGTCGAATTCGATGAACCGCTTGAGGGCCGCCGTGGCCTGCGCGGCGTCGGTGCCCAGCGCCTCGACCGGCACGGGCGGGGCGAAGGTGATGGTGAAGGGCCGGCCGCGCTTGTTCAGCAATTCATAGAACAGGGTGATGTCGCGCAGCTCGCCCGAAAAGCGGTCAAAGGTGTGGAACGCCCAGGAATACGGACCCGAGACGTGCACCGGCACCACGGGCGCGTTGTACTTGCGCGCCACCGACACCGCACTGGCCATCCACTCGGGGTCGATCGGCCGTCCATTCTCGAGCCGCGCCAGCCGGCCGGCCGGAAAGATCACCAGCGCACGCTCGGCCTCGAGCGCGTCGGCGGTCATCTTGAGCGTGACCCGCGTGCGTTCGCGGGTGCGCTTTTCGTACACCCACTCGACGGGGATCAGGACGTCGTCGAACCGTGGACACACGCGGTGCGCATCCGAGTTGGCATAGAAGCAGGTGTCGGGCCGATGGGCCCGCAGCGCATCCCACACCGCCACCCCGTCGCCGATACCGGTGGGATGGTTGGCCACCAGCACGACCCGCCCCGACGCAGGCACGTTCCGAAGGCCCCGCGCGGTGATCTGCAGCGACAGCAGGCCCGAAATGTGCATCAGCGCATCGCGCCCGACCATCGGGGCGATGGTGTCGGCCATCCGGCGCGCCTTGGCATAGTCCAGCCCGGCATAGAGCGCCGGACGCAGCAGCGGCCAGCTCCAGTGGCGGGCGAGCCGGGGGGCCCGCTCCTCGATCAGGGTGTCGACGATGTGCGGGGGCGCGCGCGCGGGAAGGGCGATCGAAGCAGTGTCGGTCATGGGCGGGACTTGAACACGGACCCCGGGCGGGGTGAAGAACCGATCCGCATGGCCGAACCTCGCCTCCCTTTCCTGCGGACCCGCCGATGAGCGGACCCGTCTCGCGCGCCCTGGCGGCCGAAATCGCCGAAGGTCGCCTGGCCGATGACCCCGACCAGCACCGGGTTGCCGGTGCGCTGGACGACCTGGTGCAGCGGCTTTCCGTCGTGCCCTGGCTGGGCCCGCCGCCAAGGGTGCGCGGTCTGTATCTGTATGGCGGTGTCGGGCGGGGCAAGTCCATGCTGATGGACCTGTTCGTTCAAACCCTCGCGAGCCTGCCCGGCCGTCGCGGCGTCGAGCGGGTGCATTTCCACGAATTCATGCAGCGCGTGCACGCGCTGGTGATCCGCCATCGGGCCGGCCAGACGGGCGATCCGGTCGGGAAGGCGGCCGACGACATCGCCCGCGGTGTGCGTGTGCTGGCCTTCGACGAGCTGCAGGTCACCGACATCGCCGACGCCATGATCATCGGGCGCCTGTTCGAGCGCCTGTTCGAGCGCCGCGTGACCATCGTCTCGACCTCGAACCGCCATCCGGCCGAACTGTACCGCAACGGGTTGAACCGGCAGCTCTTTCTGCCCTTCATCGCCATGATCCAGTACCGGATGGAGGTGGTGGCGCTGGACGGTGCGCACGACTGGCGGCTGGACCGGCTGCTGGCGGCGCCGGTGTGGCACGCGCCCCTGGGCTGGAAGGCCGAGCGCGCCATGCAGGACGCCTGGGCGCGGCTGACCGGCGCGGCGCAGACGGTGGCGCAGGAGATCCGGGTCGGATCGCGCGTGTGGACCGCGCCGCAGACGGCCGCCGGATGTGCGCGCCTGGGCTTTGCCGCGCTGTGCGACACCGCTTTGGGGGCGGCGGACTATCTGGAGTTGACCCGGCGCTTTCACACCCTTCTGGTCGATGACATTCCGCGCCTGACGCCGGACCGGCGCGATGCGGCGCGCCGTTTCGTCACCCTGATCGACACCCTCTATGAGGCACGGACCAAGCTGATCGCGTCCGCCGCTGCCGAGCCGGCCGCGCTCTATCCTGAGGGTGACGGCGCCTTCGAGTTCGAACGCACGGTGTCGCGTCTGATGGAAATGCGTTCGGTGGACTATCTGTCCGCGCCGCGGACCGAGCCGGCCGACCCCGCACCCGATGGAGAAACCGCATGAGCCGATCGATCGGACTGGACAGCGTGATCGTCGACTATCTGGCGGAGGTGAACCCGCCCGAGACGGCGGCGATGCGCCGATGCCGCGCGGAAACCGCCGCGCTGGGCCAGCAGGCGCGCATGCAGGTGTCCGCCGAGCAGGGCGCCTTCATGGCCATGCTGGTGCGGATCATGAATGCGCGCCTGGCGGTCGAGGTCGGCACCTTCACGGGGTATTCGGCGCTGGCCATTGCAGAGGCGCTGCGCCGCAATGCAGGCCCGGGCGCGCGGCTGTGGGCGTGTGACCTTTCGGCCGAGTGGCTGGCGCGCGCGCAGGGATATTGGGACGAGGCCGGCCTGGGCGACGTCATCGAGCCGCGGCCCGGCCCGGCCGATGCCACGCTGGAGGCGCTGGCCGCGGATGGGCTGGCCGGGCGCATCGACCTGGTGTTCATCGACGCCGACAAGACCGGATATGCCGGTTATCTCGAGCGGGCGCTGGTCCTGCTGCGGCCGGGCGGGGTGATCCTGTTCGACAACATGCTGTGGGGCGGTTCGGTGGCACGGCCCGAGGCCGACGATGCCGACACCGTGGCCCTGCGCACGCTTGCGGCAGGCCTGCGCGACGACCCGCGCGTCGAGGCGATGATGGCCGCGATCGGCGACGGCGTCTCGATCGTGCGCAAGAAGGGCGGGCCGGCGGCGTGAGGCCTTCGCGGGATGATGAAGTCTGTTGGTGAGGCCGCCGCAGGAAGCGAACACGTCATCGTGCGAGGGCTTTTGATCGATTCTCCCCAACGCGGGTGCGCCACCAGGTCGGGTGTCACCGGCGCCCGGTGTTGACGATGGGTCGACCCTCGGCTTGTGCTGGCACATGAGCGTGATCTTCCTCAACGGCTGCACCTCCTCCGGCAAGAGCAGCCTTGCGCGCGCACTGCAGGCCCGCTTGCCAGGCCTGTGGCTGGTGACCGGCATCGACCACGCCATAAGCACGGCGCCAGCGCGCCTTCATCACCATCCCGACGGCTTCAAGTTCGACAGGGACGACAATGGCCTCGTGCGCTTGACGTTTGGCCGCGAAGGCCGCGCGCTGCTCGCCGCGCACCGTCGCGCCGCCTCGGCGATGGCCACCGGCGAAACGGGCGTGATCCTCGACGAGGTGCTTGCCGCCCCGGACATGCTCGAAGCCTGGCTCAAGGCACTTTCGGGGCTCGAGGTCTGGATGGTCGGGCTGCACTGTACCCTGATCGAGCTCGAGCGCCGCGAAATTGCGCGCGGCGATCGAGTCCTCGGCCAGGCAAGGGGCCAGTTCGACAGGGTCCATCGCGGCGTCATTTACGATGTCGAACTCGATTCGACGGCCGCGACCGCCGAACGCCTCGCGCATGAAGTCATCGACGCGATGGCGAGCCTCCGGAGCCCACGGGCCTTTGCCGCGATGTGTGCCGAGCTTTGAACAGCGAGACAACGACGGCACGGCCTGCGCCCTATCCTGCCTCTCTCCCACCCCTCGCT
>DBAV01000145.1:617-30187 GCA_002291875.1 Hyphomonadaceae bacterium UBA1001 | reverse complement strand
CGATCAGGCCCGCCCGCGCGCCCGCCTCGATCGACATGTTGCACAGGGTCATGCGGCCTTCCATCGACAGCGCCTCGATCGCGCTGCCGCGGTATTCGATCACATGGCCGTTGCCGCCCGCCGTCCCGATGCGGGCGATGATGGCCAGCGCGATGTCCTTGCCGCCGACCCCGGGCGCCAGGGCGCCCTCGACGGTGACCGCCATGTTGCGGGCCTTGCGCGTGCGCAGGGTCTGGGTGGCCAAGACGTGTTCCACCTCAGAGGTGCCGATCCCGTGCGCAAGGGCGCCGAAGGCCCCGTGGGTCGAGGTGTGGCTGTCGCCACAGACGATCGTCATGCCCGGCTGGGTGCGCCCCTGCTCGGGACCGACGACATGGACAATGCCGTTGCGGGCATCGCCCATGGGAAAGAACTCGATGCCATGGCGCGCCACATTGCGCTCGAGTGTCTCGAGCTGGTTGCGCGCATCAGGATCGGCGACGGCACCAACCCCCAGCGCCTGGCCCTCGGTCGGAGTGTTGTGGTCGGCCACCGCCAGCGTCAGGTCGGGACGGCGCACGCCCCTGCCGGCTGCGTCCAGGCCTGCGAAAGCCTGCGGTGTGGTCACCTCGTGGATCAGATGCAGGTCGATATAGACCAGTGCGTCACCGTGGTCGTCCTGGTGGACCAGATGGGTGTCCCAGATGCGGTCATAGAGCGTCTTGGCGGCCATGAGGGTCGATACCGCGCCGGGGCGCGCGCCGGAAGCCCGGCAGTGCGCGTGCTGTTGCACACCTGCGCGAGGCGCGGCATCACCAATGCCGAGCTGCGGAGGCTGCGCCGATGTCCAGGACCCAGGCAGTGCGTCTCGACCGAGCCGGCCCCGCGACCGCGCTGCGGGTGGTCGAGGTCGACCTCGCCGACCCCGGACCCGGCGAGGTCCAGGTCGCGATCGAGGCCGCCGGCGTTGCCTACGCCGATGTCGTCATGCGCAACGGACTGTATCCCGGCGTCAGGGCGCCGGTGGTCCCGGGCTATGACCTTGTCGGACGCATTGTCGGGATGGGGCCGGGCGTGACCGGCTGGAGCATGGGCGCGCGGGTTGCGGCCGTCACCATCACCGGCAGTTATGCGCGCCGGCGCAATGTCGCCGCCGATCTGCTGGTCGAAGTGCCAGACGCGGTCGACGCCAGTCAGGCAGTGGCGTGTGTGCTGAACGGCGTCACCGCATTTCAGATGTTCCACCACTGCGTGCACGTCGCGCCCGGAGAATGGGTTCTGGTGCACGGCGCGGCCGGAGGCGTGGGCCTTCTGTTGCTGGACCTGGCGGCCGCGGCCGGGGCGCGCGCCATCGGCACGGCCAGTGCGGGCAAGCTGGAAACCCTGCGGCAACGCGGGGCCGAGGCCGTGGACTATGCCTCTGAAGACTTTGTCGAGCGGACCCGCGCCTTGACCACGCACGGTGTGGTGGCGGCCTTCGACCATCTGGGCGGGCGCCATTTCCGTCGCTCGGTCACTGCGTTGCGCCCCGGCGGCACGGCGGTGCTCTATGGGGCATACGATGCCACTCGCGGTGGTCGGGCCAATCCGGCGGCCTTCCTCGACCTGCTGACCGGATCGGGGTTCAGCACGCTGGCCCTGTTCCAGGGCTCGCGCGGGATCGTTGGCTATAACGTGTCGACGTGGCGCGACCATCGACGCGCCCTCTATCGCGCCGATCTGGCCGCCGTCATGGAGGCGCTGGCGCGGGGCACGCTGCGGCCGGCGATCGGGGGCGTCTTTGCGCTCGAGGATGTCGCGCGGGCGCACCAGGTGCTGGAAAGCCGGGGGGTCTCGGGCAAGGTGGTTCTGAAGATGGACTGAGGGCCGATGTCACAAGGTTTCGGCCTCTGGCACGCCTCTCGCATGGGCGGTCCCGATCCGGCGCGCGGCGCCACAACGGGATGCACCTCATGCCAGCCAACGCCATCGACCTTCATGTCGGCCGCCGCCTGCGCCGCCGCCGCCGCCTTCTGGGCATGACCCAGCAGCAGCTGGCGAGCCAGATCGGCATCCGCTTCCAGCAGATCCAGAAATACGAGTGCGGCGCGAACCGGGTCACCGCGGCGCGGCTGTGGGAACTGGCGGTCGCGCTGGCTGTCCCGGTCGGCTATTTCTACGAGGGCCTCGAGAATGGTCTGGCCAGTGCACCCCTCCGCCAGGCCGCCAACGATCGTGACACCATGGATCCGGACGTGATGTCGCAGCGCGAGACGCTGGAGCTGATCCGCGCCTATTACAAGCTGTCCGAGCGGCCGCGCCGCCGCCTTCTGGACCTTGCCAAGTCGCTGGAACAGGACGGAACCGACGTCGCCTGAGTGGCGGCCTTGCGGGCGCCATCTTCGTGTGGCTTGACGACGGGCGTCTGACCTCGCCGGGCCCTTGCGTTGAACACCCTGACCACCACCGACGCGCCCGCGCAGCCAAGCGATCTCTGGACCCCTCGGAGGGCGTTGACGCTCGAGCACGCGCTGAACCGCTCGCGCATGATCGCGCGCCTGCGCTGGGTCTTCGTGGGCGCCGCGGTGGGCGCGATCGCCACCATGGTGCTGTGGGCGACCGTCGCGGGTGTGGCCAGCAATTTCCTGATCGACAGCAAGCTTTCGGGCGCGGACGCCGTGCGCATGATCGCGCCGCGCTTTTCGGGCCGGGATTCCGATGGCCAGCCTGTCGAGATCACCGCGGATGCGGCAACCCGCAGCGCGGCTGATCCCGAAATCGTGCTGCTGGAGAACCCGGTGCTGATCACCGCCAGCGGCCTTCGGGTCCAGTCCCAGCGCGGCACCTATGACGCTCGGTCGCGGACCCTGGACCTCGACACCGACGTGCGCATCATCGAGCCTTCGGGGACCGCCTTCTCGACCACGGTCGCGCGCATCATCGTGGCCGAGAACCGGGTGGTGGGCGAACAGCCGATCTCGGGGCGCGGACCCTTCGGCGAGATTGCCGCCGGCCGCTATGAAATCTTCGAGCGCGGGGATCGGGTGGTGTTTTCCGGCGGGGTCCGCACCATGATCGAACCTGCAGGCCGCCGTGCCGGCAACCTTGACGCGACGGACGGTCGGCCCGAAACCCGCACCGAAGGGGAGGCCCCGCAATGAACATGACCGCGAACACCAGACCCGGCGTCCGTTCGCGCCTGATGGCGGCGGGGCTTGCACTCGTGTTGGTCGCCATCGCTGGGCCCGCCGGTGCCCAGGTGGGGCGCAGCAACGAACCGATTTCGGTGAATGCCGACAGCCTCGAAGTGATCCAGAGCCAGCGCGTGGCGATCTATCGGGGCAATGTCGAAGCCATCCAGGGGCCCAACCGCATCCGCGCCCAGGAGATCACGGTGCTGTTCCGCCCGCGGGCCGGCGCGCAGGGCGATGCCTCGACGCTGGGCGCAGGGTTTGGCGAGGCGGAACGCCTGACTGCGGTGGGCAATGTGATCTATGCCACGCCGACCGAACAGGCCAGCGGCGATCGCGCCGTGTATGAGGTCGCAACCGACACCATCACGATGACGGGCGTGGTGACGGTGGTGCAAGGCGAAAACGTGATCCGGGGCTGTGAGCTGGTGGTCCAGCAGACCGCCGGGCGGGCGACGATGAAGGCATGTGGCCCGGATCGCTCGGCGCCAACCGGGCGGGTGCGCTCGGTCTTCGTGCCCGGCACCGAAAGGCAACCCTGAGGATGGGCGCGGGCGTGCGCAGCGGCCGGCGGCCCCCATCACGGGGCTGCACAGCAAAAATTGCGCCAACCCGCGCCGCGTTCACCCGATCCTAACCAGCTGGAGCGTCAATGGACTCTGTGGGGAGCCAGAATCCGGCCCCCGACGTGACGGTCACCGCACCGGACTCGTCGGGACTCGTGGCCCGAAAGCTTCGCAAGGCCTTCGGCGCACGCACCGTCGTGCGCGATGTGTCCGTGCGGCTGGGGCGCGGCGAGGTGGTCGGCCTTCTGGGTCCCAACGGGGCAGGCAAGACAACCTGCTTCTACATGATCACAGGGCTCATCAAGGTGGATTCCGGCGACATCTACATCGACGGCCGAAACGTCACCGCGCTGCCAATGTATCAGCGCGCGCGTCTGGGCGTCGGGTATCTGCCGCAGGAGGCGTCGATCTTCCGCGGGATGACCGTCGAAGAGAACGTCGCGAGCGTGGTCGAGCTGGTCGAGAAATCGCCGGCGACACGACGCGAGCGCACCGACCAGTTGCTCGAGGAACTGCACATCACACGGGTGCGCGGGGCTCGGGCGACCACACTGTCTGGCGGTGAACGCCGCCGGGTCGAGATCGCTCGCGCGCTCGCCGCCCGGCCGGACTTCATCCTCCTGGACGAGCCCTTCGCCGGCATCGACCCGAAGGCCATAGACGAAATCAAGGGGCTGATCGGCCTCCTGAAAGAGCGCGGAATCGGGGTCCTCATCACGGACCACAACGCGCGTGTCACCCTCGGAATCGTCGATCGCGGCCTGATCATCGCCGATGGCCAGGTTCTGTTCGAGGGGACACCGGACCAGATCCGCGAGGATCCGGACGTACGGGCATCCTATCTCGGGCCGACCTTCGACATGTGAAGGGACGCTGGGCCATGGGCCAGACACCCAGACTGGTGATGCGCCAGGGGCAATCCCTGGTGATGACCCCGCAGCTTCAGCAGGCGATCAAGCTGCTGCAGCTCTCGAATCTCGAACTCGCCGAGTTCGTCGAGGGCGAGCTCGAGCGCAATCCCCTGCTGGAACGCGACGAGCGCGACGAGCGCGGTGAGCGCGCCGAGCCCGATGCCGACACGGCCCCCGCATCGGATGCCCCGGGCGAGCTGGCGCTGGACGGGGGGGCGGGCCAGGGCGACGCCCAGGCGGCGCTGGATGCCGATTTCGGCGATGTTTACCCCGATGCCTCGGCCAGCGACGCCAGCGAAGCAGGGGCGGCCCCGCTTGTGGACTGGAGCCGCGCAGGCAATGGCGGCAGTAACGACCCGCTGCCCGACCTGGCCGAAACGACGGCCAGCGAACGCACCCTGGCCGAGCATCTGGCCGACCAGATCGCCGCCGCCGGCTTCGCCCCGGCCGACGCCCTGGTGGCGCACACCCTGGCCGAGTCCGTCGACGACTGGGGCTATGTGCGCGCCGATGTCGCCGAAATCGCCGAAAGGCTGGGCACCGATCCAGGCCATGTCGAACGGGTGCTCAAGGTCTGTCACGGTTTCGAACCGACCGGCGTGATGGCGCGGTCCGTGCCCGAATGCCTGGCGCTGCAGCTGGCCGAACGCGACCGGCTGGACCCGGCGATGCGCCTCTTGCTGGATCATCTGGACCTTCTGGGTCGGCGTGACTTTGTCGCCCTGCAGCGGCTGGTCGGGGTGGACCGCGAGGACCTCGAGGACATGCTGGCTGAAATCCGTGGCCTGACGCCCAAACCGGGCCTGGGCTTTGGACGCGACACCGCGCCTGCGGTCATCCCCGACGTGTTCGTGCGCGATGCCCCTGGCCAGGGCGGATGGCTGGTCGAACTGAACACCGACAGCCTGCCACGATTGCTGGTGAACCAGCGTTATCAGGCACGGGTACTGCGCGATGTGCGCAGCGATGCCGACCGCGCCTTCGTCACGCAATGCGCTGCCGACGCGCACTGGCTGATGAAGAGCCTGGACCAGCGCGCCCGCACCATCCTGAAGGTCGCGCGCGAAATCGTGCGCCAGCAGGACGGCTTTCTGGTGCATGGCATTTCGCATCTGCGGCCGCTGGTGCTGCGTCAGGTGGCCGACGCGATCGAGATGCACGAATCCACCGTCAGCCGGGTCACGTCCAACAAGTACATGGCCACCCCGCGCGGGGTCTTCGAGCTGAAATGGTTCTTTACCGCGGCCATTGGTGCGTCCGATGGGGGCGACCTGCATTCGGCCGAGGCGGTGCGGCACCGCATCCGGACGTTGATCGCAGAAGAGCCGCCGCACGCTCCGCTTTCGGACGACCGGCTGGTCGAAATCCTGAACGAGGGCGGGATCGACATTGCGCGCCGCACCGTGGCCAAGTACCGCGAGGCGCTGCGCATCCCGTCCAGCGTCCAGCGGCGCCGCGGGGCAGCGTGAAGACATCGGGCGGGCCGGACCGGCGCGACCCGATCCGGTGGAGGCCTCCGCAATGACCCAGATCCTTCAAAAGCCGATCGGTTCGGGGTTCGGGGCCCGCTCCACCGCCCTCGAGGTGAGCGAGGGAATCGCGCTTACCGGGCGCAACGCCATCGTCACGGGGGGCGCCTCGGGCATCGGCCTCGAGACGGTACGTGCACTGGCCGAGCGCGGGGCGACGGTGACGGTGGCGGTCCGCCGCCCCGACGCGGCCGCCGAGGCGCTGGCAGGTGTCGGGGGCCGGATCGAGATCGCACCGATGGACCTGCAGGACGATGCCTCGATCGATGCGTTCGCCGCGTCGTGGACAGGCCGGGGCCAGCCGCTGGACATCCTGGTCAACAATGCTGCGATCATGGCCTGCCCGCTGACACGGGACGCTCAGGGCCGTGAGGCCCAGTTCGCCGCGAACCATCTGGGACATTTCAGGCTGACCGCGCGGTTGTGGCCGGCATTGGCCAAGGCCGGCGGGCGCGACGGGGCCCGGGTGGTGGCGCTGTCGTCGATCGCCCATCGCCTGGCCGAGGTGGATCTGGACGACCCGCACTTTCACCCTATGACAAATGGATCGCCTATGGCCGCGCCAAGACGGCCAACGCCCCGTTCGCGGTCGGCCTGGACGCACGGGGCACGGGGGCCGGGGTGCGGGCCTTTTCGGTGCACCCGGGCGGCATCATGACCGCCCTGCAGCGCCATCTGCCTGTCGAGGAACAGCGCGCAATGGGATGGATCGACGAAACCGGCGCGGTCAATCCGCTGTTCAAGAGCACCGCCCAGGGTGCGGCAACGACCGTGTGGGCGGCGACCGCACCACGGCTGGACGGCATGGGGGGGCTGTATTGCGAGGACTGTGATGTCGCCGCGCTGGCCGACGACCGCACGCCGGGCTGGAGCGGCGTGCGCGCCCATGCAGTGGCAGAGGATACGGCCGAACGGCTGTGGTCAGCCTCTGAACGCATGACCAGGGTCGGTTTCGCTGCGGCCGGGTGACGCCTTCTGCCTTGACCCGCCGCCCGGGCCTGCCACATCCGCGATCAGGCGCGGTGGGCGCCAGTTTCAGGGGTTTGCCGCATGGACCAGCCCGCGCTCGCCTGCTTTGCCCTGACCAGGCGCTATGGCGACAAGGTCGCGGTCGATGGCCTGGACCTCGGGGTGCGGCGCGGCGAATTCTATGCCTTCCTGGGACCCAACGGGGCGGGAAAGACCACCACCCTGCGCATGGCGGTCGGCCTTCTGGAGCCGGACGAGGGGCGCATTGAAATCTTCGGGGCGGACGCTTGGAAGGACCCCATCGCCGCGCGCCGGGTGACCGCGTGGCTGCCGGACGAGCCCCTGATCTATGATCGGCTGTCGCCGCTCGAATATCTGGACTTCGTGGCGGGGCTGTGGGGCATTGACGGTGCGACGGCGCGCACGCGGGGGCTGGCGTTGCTCGAGCGTCTGGGCCTGGGCGACAACATCGCCCAGCGATGCGGCACCTTCTCGCGCGGGATGAAGCAGAAGACCGCGCTGGCGGGTGCGCTTGTCCACGATCCGCAGTTGATCATCCTGGACGAGCCGCTGACCGGGCTGGACGCCAACGCCGCGCGCGACGTCAAGACCATCCTGCGCGAGCGGGTCGAAGCGGGCGCCACGGTGGTCCTGACCACCCACATCCTCGAGGTGGCCGAGCGTCTGTCGGACCGGATCGGCATCATCGCCTGCGGACGGCTGCATGCCGAAGGATCCATGGCGGAACTGCGGGCGCGGGTGGGCCGACCGGATGCGACCCTCGAGGACATTTTCCTGCTGCTGACCGGCGAGACCATGGATGCGGCCGAGGCCGACCCTCAGGCAGAGGTCGGGGCGACATGACCGACACGACAGCCGATGCAAGGATCGGCGCGCCGATCGACGGGCCAACCACGCGCGCGGCGGCGCGTCAGGCGCGCGACGCCGAGCGGGCGCGTGCGCGCGGGCTGCGCGGGCCGCTGCTGTCGCGCCTGGTGCCACGGGGCGGGGCGCTGTGGCTGCTGCTGAACGACCTTCGTGGCCGCTTCCGCAGCGGCGGGCAGGCCCCGGTCAGTCCGGCCCTGCGATGGGTGGGCCTGGCGATGATGGCGGGGCTAGTGGTGGCGTCGGGCGCCTTGGGCAGCTTTCTGCTGACACTGGCGGTCGAGTATTTCGGCTTTCGCGGTGCGGCCGAGGTGGGCGGCGATCTTCCGGGCGAGGCGCTGGCCTGGCTGACGATCGGGCTGTTCTGGCTGTTCCTTCTGACTCTGTCTGGCACGATTGGCGGCGTCACGTCGCTGTTGGCCGAGCGGTCGGACTTTGACCTTCTGCTGACGGCACCGATCGCTCCGCGCGCCATCCTTTTGACACGCGTCGCAGGGGTGGCGGTGACCGCGGCCCTGCTGCCGCTGGTGCTTACGCTGCCGGGCGCCCTGGTCTGGCTGGTGCAGACGGGCGAAGCGTGGCCGATGGCCATGCCGGTGACCACACTGGCGCTGGCAGTGATGGCCGCGGCCATCGGCCTTTTGCTGACCATGGCCGTGTCGCGCCTGGTGGGGCCCAAACGGGCCCGGGTGGGCGCACAGGTGCTGGGCCTGATGGTCGGGGCATTCCTGTTCCTGTTGACCCAGCCGGGCACACGCGAGCTGTTCGGGCTGGACCGTCTGGTGGACGCAATGGCCCGCTTTGCCGATGCGAACCCGCTCTCGCCAGCCTTCATGCCCGCGCAGGCGTCGCTGGGCCTGCCCCTGGCGCTGGTCGCGGTGTGCGTGGTCTCCGCGGCCCTTCTGGCCATTGCCGCCCAGACCTTTGCGCGACGGCTGGCAGCAGACGCAGCGGCGTTCTCGATGCCGGAAAGCGGGCGCGCGGCCAGTGCCGGCCAGATGGCCAGGGCGGTGGCCGGAATCCGGGGCGGGCTGGTTGGTGCCATGCGGCGAAAGTCGTGGCGGACCATGCTGCGCGATCCGCTTTTCATCACTTCGGTGCTCTACGGCACGATTTTCTTCATCCCCCTGCTGGTGCTGTTTTTCCGGGACGGTTTCGATGACCCCGAGCGGATCGCCACCGTCGGGGCGGGGCTGGCGGTCTGGCTGGTGGGGCTGAACGCCCCGCGCATCGCCCTGGCGATGACCACGCTGGAACGTGGGCATGAACTGGTGGCGACCGCGCCGATTTCCCAGCGCCGGCACGATCTGTCGCTGGTCTGGAGCATCATGAGCTTGGGCCTGTTGCTTGCGGCGGTGCTGGCATTGCCGTTCGCGCTGGTGTCGGTGGCTTCGGCGGTCGGGGTTCTGGCGTTCAGCGCAATCAGCCTGCTGTCGCTGGCCCTGTCGGCGGTACGCTGGCCCGGCGTGCGCGCCGGCAGCCAGGCGGGGCGGCCCTATTTCCGGCGTCCCTTCACCGCGTCGCTGACCGACGGGGTTACAGCGATCATGTGGTCCTTCGTGGCCAGCCTGACCCTGTCGGGCAGTGTTCTGGCCATCCTGCCCGCCATCCCGGCGCTGTGGGTGCTGGCCTGGCTGCGGGTCGACGTGGCCGAGCGCGGGCGCCGCCGCGCCGCTGTCACGCTGGAACCCGAAGCCCCCGTGCCCGACCAGCGACCGCGCCGCCCGGGCCTGCTGGACCGGTTCCGCCGTCGGCGCCCGGCCGTGGCCTGATCACACCGCGGCTTCGGTGAAACGCGCCTCGCACCCTGCCCGCGCGAACCAGCGCAGCCAGAACGCCTCCAGCCCCTCGGTCTGATAGGCCTCGGACCCGTCACGCCGCACCAGGGCCAGCCGGACGTCCAACGTCGACAGGTCGGGCGCGGGGCGGGCGCCCAGCGGGCTGCGCTCGAACCGCGCCCACGCATCTCCGCTCTCGTACTGGGTAAAGACGCCGGGCTGGTGCTGGAGGAAGTCGGAGACCACCACCAGCCTGCGATGGCGGCCGCTGGCGAACGCCGGATCGAGGGCAGCTGCGGCAATCGACTGGATCAGCGGCGACTCGCGCGCGGACCGCGGCCGCAGCGCGTTGGCGGTGGCCCTTTCAAGCGGCTGGGTGAAGTCGGTCTCGCGTCGTGCGGCGAGGCGCTCGGGGTTCGACCACAGCGCGGTCATGCCCTGGGCCACGCCCGGCTCGCATTTCGAGAACAGAACCCGCGGCGCGTCGGGCGTGCGCGCATCCATCGCCATCAGCGTCAGCCGGTCGCCCGCCGCCATCCGTCCGGCCTCGGCCTCGATCAGTGCGCGGATTCGCCGACCTGTGCCGGGCGCAAAGCGGTCTGTGGCGTCCACCAGGACCAGGGTGTGGTGTTCCGGGGGAATGGCGGTCGCGCACAGGGTGGCGGTGTCGCGCGCGATAGGCTGGAGCGCCACCATCGCCCACGCCCCGACCCCAATGACCGCGGTGGCAAGCACCAGCCCCAGAAGGCCCCACAGATCGGCCTGACGGGCGCGCCGCCTGCGGCCGCGGCTCATGACACCTGCCCCAGCACGCCGGCCTGCGCGGCCCGCGCCGTCAGCCCGGATCGTGCACTTTCGAACCCTTCGAGCATGGCGCGAACCTCGGCGTCGAAGCCATCGCGCCGCGCCCTGGCGGCCACGTCGAGCGCGGCCAGACGGGTGCGAGCCCCGCGTTCGGCACGGTCAAGGACCGCAAGGTCGATGGGCGCAGGATCAAGGGCGTCGTCGCCCTCGCGTCCAGACAGGCTGCGGAGTGCGGATTCGGCCAGTTCGCTGGCGGCGCTGGCCTCGCCGGCGCGCATGCGGGCGTCGCGCGCACGGTCGAATGCCTGCGAAGCCTCGGGCGGCAGGCGCGCCGGTGCGGGCGCGTGCCGGCTGGCGAGGGCCTCGATGTCAGTGCGTGCATCCGTCAGCGCCTCGTCGAGGTCCTCGAGCGCGCGGCGCCAGGCACGGTCGCGCCGACCCAGGCCCGGCACCGGGTCGTCTATGCCTGCGCGTCCCTTTGCCAGCGCCCAGGCGAGCACGCCGACGCCCACGAACGCCAGGACGCCCCCCTCGAACCATGCGGGAACGCCCGGCGCGCCCGGCACCCCGCTCGATGCGGTGGTTTCGGCCTGCAGCCGCAGCAAGGCCAAGGCAAGGCTGGCGGCCAGCGCCCCGCCGACACATGCGGCCGTCAGGATGGCACCGCCGATCCGTGCCGCCAGCGTGGGCGCGGAAAGGTTGCGCAGTCCCACCGCACCGCCCACCAGGCCGAGGCCGACATTGGCGAGCCCGGCCAGCAGGGCCATGCCCCAGCCCCCCAAGACCCCGTGATCCGACAGGTTGCGCAGCAGCGAGGCATTGACGCCGGACTCGACAAGCACCGCCAGCACCACGAGGGCAAGCGCGGCCAGCGGGCTGGCCGGATAGCGGGCCGGCCGGTCGACCCCCAGCCTGTGCCGCCAGGACACCAGGTCGCCCAACGCCTCTCCGGCGTCCGCCATCGCCGTTTCGACTTCGCGGCGCGCATCAGCAGCGTCGCGGCGGAAGGCGATGCGATTTGCGCTTTCGGACTCGGAGGGGGGCGAGGCGGGCGACGCCAGTTCGGCGTGAGGCGCGACCGCATCAAGGAGGGCCACGGCCTCGGCCAGGGTGGCGGCCGCAGAACCGCGCGCGGCTTCGGACAAAGGCCCGCGCCCGCGCGCGAACTCCCGTGCCTGCGCCGCCCTTTGCCTCGCGCACAAAACGTTCGGCAAGGCTGGAAACCTCTCCGCCGGATCGCAGCCCGAACATTGCCAGCCCTCCCGGCTAGCGACATTGCCCACACAACTGCCGGGGGAAAAGCGATGGCGTGACCGTGCGTGCCCGCCGTCCGTCAGGCGGACTCTGGCGTCAGGTGGCGACTTCGATCACCACCGGCCGGTCCATTGCCACGGCCCGCGCGAAGGCATCGTCGAAGCCTTCGGCGGTATCGGTCCGCAGCGCCTCGACGCCCTGGCCCTCCGCCAGCTTGACCCAATCCAAATTGGGTCCGTCCAGCGACAGCATCCGCGCCGCCGTGGGTCCGGGATTTCCGGCGCCCGTGCGCGCCAGCTCGATGTTCAGCACCCTGTACGAGTGGTTCGCGCACACCACGGTCACCACCGGCAGTCGCTCGCGGGCCATCGTCCAGAGCGCCTGGAGCGTATACATGGCGGCGCCATCCCCGGTCAGGGCGATGGTCCGCCGGTGCGGCGCGGCCACCGCCGTCCCCACGGCCAGCGGCAGGCCCTGCCCGATCGCACCGCCCGTCAGACACAGCCAGTCGTGTCTTGCCGCACCGCGGGTCGCCAAAAAGATCGGAAGGCCCGCCGTCACCGCATCGTCGCTGATGATGGCATCATGGGGCAGGTGGCGCGCGATCGACGCACCGATGGTCGCCGGGCTGGAAGCGCCTTGCGGCCTGTCCGGCAGTGCGCCCGCCTCGACCGGTCCGGTATCAGGCGCGCCCAGCGCATCGGCCAGAGCGCGCAAGGCAGCAAGGGTATCCTCGGCCGGCGTCGACAGTTCCACCGTGCGGCAGCCCTCTGGCAGGACCACGCTGGGCCGCCCCGGATAGGCGAAGAACCCGACCGGCTGGGGCGCGCCGGCCAGCACCATGACGTCACAGCCCGAGAGGTCCGCCACTGCCAGTTCGGCGAAATAGTACATGCGATCCGGCTGGAATACGCCCGCACCGCGGGTCCAGCGTGCGGGGAAGGTCGGCGCGACCACACGCACGCCGGTTGCAGCAAGGCGTGCCAGCACAGCCGGTCCCTCGCCCCACAGCGCCGCCCCGTCGACATAGAGCACCGCCTTGCGTGCACCGCGCACCGCTTCGGCGTTAGCGGACACACGCTGAATCGGCACCTGGGGCGTTGGGGGCACGGGGCGTGCCGGGGCGCGGGCCCCACCCTCGATCCACGCCGAATCCGCCGGGAGGACCAGCGACACCGGCCCGCAGGGCGCCATCATCGATGCCTCGAGCGCGTCGATCGCCAGCCGCCCGGCCTGATCGGGATGCTCGACCGAGCCGATCCATTTCGAGGTCGGCCGCACCAGGGTTTCGATGTCCGACGACAGCGGCGCGTCGAAGCGGCGGTGATGGGTGGCGTGCTCACCGACCACGTTGATCATCGGCGAGCGGGCCTTGCGGGCATTGTGCACGTTGGCGGCGGCATTGGCATAGCCGGGCCCCAGGTGCAGCAGTGTCATGGCGGGGCGACACGCGATGCGGGCATAGCCATCCGCCGCGCCGGTTGCCACGCCTTCAAAGAGGCACAGCACCGAACGCACGCGGGGCTCACGGTCCAGCGCCTGCACCAGGTGCATTTCCGACGTGCCCGGGTTGGCAAAGCACGCGTCCACCCCGGCATCCGCCAGCGACCCTACCAGCGCGTCCGCTCCCGTCATCATCCCACTCCTGCGCCCGGGTCATCCCCTTGGTGGGTGGGCGGTTAGGCGGGCAAGGGCCTGATGGCAAGCACAGCGCCGTTCAGCCTGCCCAGATCAGGATTTCGCGGTGCAGTGTGGCCGCGAACGACTCCATCAGCCGGGCGCCCTCGTCCTCGGGCATTTCAGAGGCCAGGCGGACCGCCGAAAGACAGAACTCGCACATCAGGAAGGCACTACACTCGATCTGGGCCGCCGGCATGGCCGCTGGCGAGAGGCTGGAAACCTTGGCGGCGAACCAGCGCGCGGTCGAACGCGACGCCTCGATGTCGATCGGGCGCAGCTTCTTGTGGGCCTCGGTCCCGCTCCAGAGATCGCGCAGATAGGGGATCGAGCGGAACGCCACATAGAGCCGCAGCGCCGCTGCTGTCGCCCCGTCCGCCAGCTCCGGGACGTTCCGGGCCTGCGAAACCGACGCCTGCAGCGTGCGGGCCGCCATGGCGGTGGCTTCCTCCATCAGGACGGCCAGAACGGCGGTCCGATCCTCGAAGTATTGGTACACCGAGCCGATGGGCACGTCCGCCCGGTGCGCCAGCTCGGTCATGGTCAGCTCGTCGGCGCCGATCTCGGCGATGATGGCCCGCGCGCAGTCCAGCAGACGCGCTACGCGGGCCCGCGCCCGCGCCTGCAGCGGATGACGCCGCAGCGTACTGGGATAGATGGTCTTGGTCATGGCGCCCCCCACGGACCGTTTCAAACCGATCAGCGACGGAGCCCCACCCCCTTACCGATCCACCGGGTCACGCGGCGCCCGCACGGCAGCGCCGTGGTGCTCAGGTGCCGCCCTGCGGCAGGCCCATCGCACGAACCAGTTCGAGGACGCGTTCCCTCAGGCGGTGATTGTCCACCCTGCGGAACGCCCTGACAAGGGCCAGCACCTCGGGATCGTCGAAGCCGCTTTCGTTCGGCGCCAGCCCGTCGCCCAGCAGGATCGCCGGTGAAACCTCAAGCGCTGCGGCAATCCGCACCAGCCGGCTGGCTGCGATACGGTTCGCACCCGTTTCATATTTCTGCAGTTGCTGGAAGGTGATGCCCAGGCTTTGGGCAAGCTGGGGTTGGCTGAGTCGGGCGGCGACGCGCAGCGCGCGCACGCGGGCACCGATCTCGACATCGAGGCGCGCTTCCTCGTCCGCGGACCGATCCGCTGTCACGCCGATCCCGCCTGCCATGTGCCCGCCGCTCCGTCGTTCATGGTCCGTCGCGCAGCCTGGGGTCACGCCCCGATGGCAGCGCAAAGGCGAGGGCCGCAAACGCTGCGAGGATGGCAAAGACGAACCAGTTTCCAAAGCGCGAATACAGGGTCGGGGTCAGGGCGGCTGGAACCTGGCCCTCGACAACCCCGCCCTGCGGGCCGTGAGCGCTGACCACACGCCCGCGCGCATCGACAATGCCCGACCAGCCGCCAGAGGCCGATCGGACAATGGGCAGGCCTTCCTCGATGGCGCGAAAGCGGGTCTGGTTCCAGTGCTGCTCGGGCCCTGTCGATGGCCCGAACCAGGCGTCATTGGTGATGTTCACGATCCAGCGGGGGCGGTCCTCGCCGCGCGGCATCAGCAAGGGAAACAGCGCCTCATAACAGATCATAGGGGCAAACCGCGCCGCGCCCGGCATTTCCATGGAGGTCGGCGGCAGTCCGGGGGTAAAGCCGGTCCCGATCTGCTGCAGCGCGCGAAAGCCCATCCAGCTGACCAGGTCATAAAACGGAATGAACTCGCCGAACGGGGTCAGGCGATGCTTGTCATAGAATGCAACGGGGCGGGCGGTGCGCCCGTCGCGGCGCATCACCGCCAGCGAATTGAAGAGCAGCAGGCGGCCATCGGCCTGTTCCTCGCGGCGGGTGATGCCCATCACCAGCGTCCGATCGCCCAGCCTGTCGCCGATCAGGTCCAGGGCTGCGGGATTTTCCAGCGCCAATAAGGGCAGCGCGCCCTCGGGCCAGATCACGATCGGCGCCCGCGCGTCGGGCCCGCCCGACAGCTGGAGATAGGCGTTCAGCACCTCGCTGGCATTGCCGGGCGCCCACTTCTCGGCCTGGCTGAAGCCCGGATCGACCACCCGCACCAACGGGCCCTGCGCCTCGGGTTCGGGGGCGGCCAGGCGCTGCTCGCCAATCGCCCACATCATCCCGCCCATCATCGCGCAGGTCACGAGGGGCACGACACGGGCACCGAAACTGCCACGGCCGTCGATCAGCACGGCCGGTGACGCCAGCGCAAACACGGTCAGCGCGGTCAGGCCATACACCCCGATCCACGCTGCGCTCTGCGAGAGGGCCTCGCCGGCCGGCCAGATGGTGCCCGCCAGATTCCACGGGAACCCGCCGAACAGGTGGCCCCGAACCAGCTCGGCGGCCATCACCGCGACCGTGAACACGAACAGGCGCCGCAGGTCGTCGGTCCAGAACCGGGTGGCGATGGCGAACGCCGCGCCCCAGAACAGTGCCAGCCCGCCTGCCATCGCCACGACAGCGAAGGGCGCCAGCATGCCGAACGTTTCGGCATCCACCATGAAGGCCGACGACACCCAATAGAGCCCGCCCAGGAAATGCCCTGCGGCAAAGGCCCACGCGCGCCAGAACGCCGCCTTGGCCGGGCGCGGCTTGCGGGCCGCCCCGTCGATCAGCCACAGCAGCACCATCAGCGACACTGCCATCGCCGGCCAGAAGAAGAACGGCGCATGCGCCAGATTGGCGAACAGGCCGGCGAACGCCGCGATGGCGCCGATCCATCGCGGCCGCAGCGCGACCGAGAGCGTCCGGATGCGCTCGCCAATGCCGGCCGGGCCGACCGACGGCGCCGGCGCGCCATCGCGCCGGGCGGGGTTCAGTTCGCCATCCAGGTTCAAGCGCCCTCTCCTTCCGCACTGCCGCCATCTGCCTGGGTCCGCCGGACGCGGACCCGATTGATCTTGCGGGAATTGGCGTCGACGATCTCGAAGCGCAACGCCGCCCGCGGATGCGTGAAGGCCTCGCCCTTGCGGGGAAGGCGGCCAGCGATCTGCGCCACCAGGCCGGCCAGGGTGTCGGACGCCTCGGTGTCCTCCTCGTCGGACAGCGACAGGTCGACGCCCAGCCGCTCGCCCAGGTCCTCGAGTGCCAGCTTGCCGTCCGCATCCCAGACCTGGCCGGGACGCACCTCGAGCAGGACCGGCTGGTCGGCCTCGGAATCGAACTCGTCGTCGATGTCGCCGACGATCTGTTCGACCAGATCCTCCAGTGAAACCAAGCCCGTCACCGCCCCGTGCTCGTCGACCACCACCGCAAGGTGCTGACGGCGCCGACGCATTTCGCGCAGCATCATGTCGGCATGGGCAAAATTGGTGACGATGAAGGCACTGCGCGGCTGCAGCGATGCCACCGTCCGCTTGATGTCGAACGCCCCTCCCGGCGACTCGGCCAGATCCTTCAGAAGGTCCTTGAGGTGGAGCACGCCGCGCACCCGGTCCAGCTCGCGGTCATAGACCGGCAGCCGCGAATGCTGGTGTTCGGCGAACACCATCAGCGCCTCGCCCACCGTCATGGTGATCGGAATCGCCACGATGTCCGCGCGCGGGATCATGACGTCATCGGCCTGAAGGCTCGAGAACTCGCGGATGCGCCGGATCAGCACTTCGGGTGCGTCATCCGCCGGCCGACCGTCCGCTCCGGACGCCGAACCATTGGCGCCCGGACCCGGCATGGCGTCATCCCGCGGCGCGGGTTTGAACCAGCGCCGGAACAGCGCTCCAAGCGACCCCCGCCTTCGCCCCTCCTGGGTCATGGCGCCGGCCATCGCTCGTTCTGCGTGCTGCCTTGGGCGGTGCGTGGCGTGTCGGCATACGGGTCGCCGACCCCCAGTTGCGCCAGGATCACACGCTCGCGCTGCTCCATCTCTTCGGCCTCCGCCTCGCCGGCCTCGTGGTCGTGACCCAGCAGATGCAGCACGCCATGCACCACCAGATGCCGCAGATGATCGGCCGCGCCCTTGCCCTGTGCGTGCGCCTCGGAAGAGACCACCCCCCAGCCCAGCGCCAGGTCGCCCAGATGCGGGAAGGCCGTGTCGGGCGCAGGGAATGACAGCACGTTGGTCGGCCGGTCGCGCTCGCGCCATTGCGCGTTCAGTCGCTGCATCTCGGCGTCGTCCGTCAGCAGGACCGTGACCGAGCCGTGCGCCCCTTCGGCGGCAAGGGTGGCGCGCGCGGTCTCCTCGACGAGGTGTTCGACCTGGTCCACCGAGTGCCAATGCGGGTCGGCGATCTCGACCTCGCACGCAACGTCGTCCGCGCCCTCTCGGGGGGCCGCGGGCCCGGCGCCAACCGGCGGGGCAGCATCATATGGGGCGGCAGCATCGCGACGCTGCGCCGACTGCTCGCGGTCATAGGCCGCCACGATCCGGCCAACGAGGGGGTGGCGCACGACGTCTTCGGGCCCAAAGCGGATCACGGCCACCCGCGGATCGTGTCCTAAAAGGGCAATCGCGTGTTCCAGCCCAGAATCGCCCAGCCGCGGCAGGTCGACCTGGGTGGGGTCGCCGGTCACCACCATCCGCGATCCTTCGCCCAGCCGCGTCAGCACCATTTTGGTCTGCAGCCGGGTCGCATTCTGGGCCTCGTCCACGATCACGAACGCCTCCGACAGCGTTCGTCCGCGCATGAAGGCCAGGGGGGCGACTTCGATGTGACCGGCCTCGCGCCGGCGCAGAAATTGCTGCTCGCCCAGCAGCGTGCGCAGCGCATCCCAGATCGGCTGGAGATAGGGATCGACCTTTTCCGACAGGTCGCCGGGCAGGAAACCCAGCCGCTCGCCCGCCTCGATCGCCGGGCGGGTGACAACGATCCGCCGCACCCGTTCATTCAGCAGCGCCGCCACCGCCACCGCGGCCGCCAGAAAGGTCTTGCCGGTGCCGGCCGACCCCGTGGCGAACACCAGGTCGTGGTCTTCGGACAGCAGCTTTTCCAGATAGCGCGCCTGGGTGGGCGTCCGCGGCGCGATCGGCTGGCGCCGACCCGGCAATGCCAGTGTGGTGCCACGCTGGGCCGCACGACGGGCAAAACCGATCAGGCCGCGCACGTCGGCCTCATCGAGTGCACGTCCCTGGTCCAGCCAGGCGGCCATTTCGCGCGCGGCGGACTGGGCGGCGGCAACGGCGTGCCCGTCAGCGCCCTCGATGGTGACCAGCCCGCCCTGGCAGGCGACGGTCACCCCGAACGCCTGCTCGAGCAGCAGCAGATGGGCGTTCACCGGCCCCGCGAAAGCGCGTGCGCGCGCTGGCGCACCGATGTCGACACTGGCCGTGGCCGGCGCAGGGCGGGCAGGGACGGGTTCGCTCACGCGGGCACCGGCTGGGACGCCGCCTCGCCGGCCAGGGCGTTTCGCGACGCACCGACGATCCGGACCGGCACGATGTCGCCGGGCGCGATGCCCGTCGCCTCGAAGTGAACCGACTGCTGCCAGGGCGAACGGCCCTGCATCTGCCCCGGCCGACGTCCGGGCCCAGTCACCAGGACATCCACGGTGGTGCCGATGCGCGCACGGTTGAACGCTTCCTGCTGGGCATTCAAGAGGGCCTGAAGGCGCGCCAGGCGCACGGTCTTGACCTCTTCGGGCACCTGTCCGGCCATGCCGGCCGCGGGCGTTCCGGGTCGCGCCGAGTACTTGAACGAATACGCCGAGGCATATCCCACCGCCTCGACCAGCCGCAGCGTGTCCTCGAAGTCCTCGTCACGCTCGCCCGGAAAGCCGACGATGAAGTCGCCCGACAGCGCAAGGTCGGGCCGCACCGCGCGCAGCCTGTGCACGATGTCCAGGTATTCGGCCGCCGTATGGCGCCGGTTCATGGCCTTCAGCACGCGGTCCGAACCGGCCTGCACCGGCAGGTGCAGATAGGGCATCAGGGCAGGCGTGTCGGCGTGGGCGGCGATCAGGTCGTCGTCCATCTCCAGCGGATGGCTGGTGGTATAGCGGATCCGTTCGAGCCCGCCGATCAACGACAGGTGACGCACCAGGCGCGCCAGGCCCCATTCGCCGTCCTGACCGGCGGGTGCGCGGCCGTGGAAGGCATTGACGTTCTGGCCCAAGAGGGTGATCTCGCGCACGCCCTGACGCACCAGGGGCCGCGCTTCAGAGACAATGGCGTCGACCGGGCGCGAGAACTCGGCGCCGCGGGTGTAAGGCACCACACAGAAGGAGCAGAACTTGTCGCACCCCTCCTGGACCGACAGGAACGCCGTGGGGCCATCGGGCGTGCGTGTGGCCGGCAGCAGGTCGAACTTTTCCTCGACCGCGAAGTCCACCTCCAGCGCCTCGCCCGATGCGCGATGGGCGCGCGCGACCAGCTCGGGAAGCCGATGGATGGCCTGCGGACCCAGCACGATGTCGACCATGGGCACGCGGCGGCGGATTTCCGCGCCCTCGGCCTGCGCCACACACCCGGCCACGGCCACCATCAGCCGCCCCTTGCCCGCCCCCTCGCGGGTTTCCCGGGCGATGCGGACGCGGCCTAGTTCGGAATAGACCTTTTCGGTCGCCTTTTCGCGGATGTGGCAGGTGTTCAGAATGACGAGGTCGGCATCCTCGGGCCGGTCGACCGGCACATAGCCCAATGGCGCCAGCACATCGCGCATGCGCTCGCTGTCATAGACATTCATCTGACAGCCCCAGGTCTGGATGTGCAGGCCACGGGGGCCTGCGGCACCGGTCGCAGGAGCGGTGTCGGTCGTGCCGGTGAGGGCTGTCACCGGGCCATCGCTGGGTTCGGGCATGGCGGGCTCTATGCCCGATCAGGGCCCTGGCGGCAAGGCGAACGCGTCACGCCCGCGCGCCCTTGCGGCCGGTCGCCATCAGCGGATTGGCCTGGTCCAGGGGCCAGCGCGGCCGGGCAGCGGCATCCAGCCCGCCCGTTTGCCTCCCCAGCCCTGCCCGCAGCCTTTCGCCACCGGCAAAGGCGATCATGGCGGCATTGTCGGTGCACAGCCGCGCGGGTGGCGCCACGAACTGACCGCCCTGCCGCTCGGCCAGCGCCATCAGGCGGGCGCGGATCGCCGAATTGGCCGCCACACCCCCGGCCGCCACCAGGCGCAGCCGATCCGGGCGCCAGCCGTCGACGAACAGGGTTACCGCCCGCATGACCCGGTCCTCGATCACATCGGCCACCGCCTGCTGAAAGCTGGCCGCAAGGTCTGCGCGGTCCGCCTCGTCCAGCGGCGCGGGCAATTCGGCCGCAACGCGCTGGACCGCGGTCTTCAGGCCGGCAAAGGAAAACTCGGGCTCGGGCCTGCCAAGCAGCGGCCGCGGCAGGCGAAACCGGGCGGGCCGGCCCGTGCCTGCAAGGCGATCGATCGCCGGACCGCCGGGAAAGCCAAGGCCCAAAACCCGTGCCGCCTTGTCGAATGCTTCGCCCGCCGCATCATCGATGGTGGTGCCCAGCCGAACGTATCGGCCAACCCCCTCGACCACCAGCAGCTGGGTATGCCCCCCGGATACCAGCAGCAGCAGATAGGGAAAGGCCACCGGGTCGACCAGCCGTGGCGAGAGGGCGTGTCCCTCGAGGTGGTTCACCGCCACCAGCGGCAGCCCGCGTGCCAGCGCCACCGCCTTGGCGAACACCAGCCCCGCTATCACTCCGCCAATCAGGCCAGGGCCCGCGGTCGCGGCCACGGCGTCCACGCTGTCCAGCCCGAGACCCGCCTGCTGCAAGGCCCGCGCGGTCACCGTGTCGAGGCGCTCGGCATGTGCCCGGGCCGCCGCTTCGGGGGCGACACCGCCAAAGCCGGCATGCACGTCCGCCTGACCGGCCACGATGTCGGCCAGGATGGTCGCGCCCTGCGGGTCCATGCGCACGAGGGCGGCCGCAGTGTCGTCGCAGCTGGATTCCACACCCAGCACCACAAAGCTTCGGTCGGCCCAGCCGGACAGGCTGGCGCCAACCCCTTGCGCAGGTGCGGGCGGCGGTGTTTCAGGGTGCATGACCGCACCTCATGCGCCCCCGGACCTGCCTGCGCAACCGATCGGCCCGGATGGGACGCAGCCTTTCTCGGCCCTGGAACCCCTGCGCGTGGGTGCGCGCGGCTCGCCCCTGTCCGTGGCGCAGACCTCCCAGGTGCGCCACGCACTGGCTGGCGCCTGGGGCCTGGCTGACCGGACCGACGAAGTGCTGCCCTTCCAGGCCATCATGACCACGGGCGACATGATCCGCGACCGTCCGCTGTCCGAGGCGGGTGGCAAGGGCCTGTTCACGCGAGAGCTGGACGATGCGCTGCTGGACGGGCGGATCGACCTGGCCGTGCACTCGATGAAGGACCTGCCGACGCACCTGCCTGACGGCCTTGCGCTGGTGGCGGTGCCCGCGCGTGCGGACCCGCGGGATGTGTTCCTGTCGACACGGGCCGGCTCGCTGTCCGACCTTCCCCAGGGGGCCATACTGGGCACTGCCAGCCTGCGCCGACAGGCCCAGGCGCTGTTCCTGCGACCGGACCTGCGCCCGGTGATGCTGCGCGGCAATGTGGACACCCGCCTGCGACGCCTGGCCGAGGGCGCGGTGCACGCGACCTTCCTGGCGAGGGCGGGGTTGATGCGGCTGGGCCGCGATGCGCCCGAAGGCGCGTACTGCGTGCCGGTCGATCCTGATGAAATGCTGCCCGCGGTGGGTCAGGGTGCGCTGGCCATCACCGCCCGTGCCGACGATGCCCGGGCGCGCGCGGCCCTTGCCGCCATTGCCTGCACCGGCTCGGCGCTGGCGGTCGCGGCCGAGCGCGGCGTGCTGGAGGCGCTGGACGGGTCATGCCGGACCCCGATCGCCGCCCACGCCCGCGTGCGCCCGGACGGCACCATCGAGCTGGTCGCCGAGGCGCTGGCCCCCGATGGCACGCAACGCTGGCGACGCCAGGTGCGCGGCGGCGCGCACCACCTGTCCGCCGCCCATGCGCTTGGGCTGGAAACCGGCACCGCCATCCGCCGCGACGGCGGCGCGGCGCTGGAGGCGGTGATCGGGGCGGGGTGAGTCGCTGCGGCTCTGTGCCCGAGCATCATGGTCCAGCGCCCCTCCAGGATCACTTGGTCCTCGGGTTCAGTGCGCACCACCTCAAGTGGGCAGCGTTCGATCCGGAGCGCCGGCCTCGCGGCCGGCCCGCGATCGCGGACCGCCATGCCGCACTGGAGTGCGGCGCTCCGCCTCAATCCACGAACACCACCGTCTTCCGGCCGTTCAGGATCACCCGGTCCTCGAGGTGGTTGCGCACGGCGCGGGCCAGCACCCGGCGTTCGATGTCGCGACCCTTGCGGATCAGGTCGTCGGGGCTGTCGCGATGGCTGATGCGCTCGACGTCCTGCTCGATGATCGGGCCTTCGTCGAGATCGCCCGTGACATAGTGCGCGCTGGCACCGATCAGCTTCACACCGCGCGCATGCGCCTGGTGATAGGGCCGCGCGCCCTTGAAGCCGGGCAGGAAGGAATGGTGGATGTTGATGCACCGGCCCAGCAGCTTGGCCGCCAGCCCATCCGACAGCACCTGCATATAGCGCGCAAGGACGACCAGCTCGGTGCGCGTGGACTGGACGAGGGTCCACAGCGCCTGTTCCTGCTCCATCTTGGTCTGCGGCGTGACCGGCAGATGGTGGAATACTCCGTCGGGCAGGTCGATGTGTGCGAAGGTCTCACGCGGGTGGTTCGAGACGATGGCCGCAACGTCCATCTCCAGCTCGCCGATGCGCCAGCGATACAGAAGGTCGGCCAGGCAATGGTCGAAGCGCGACACCAGCAGCATCACGCGGCGCCGGTCCGCGCGGGCGCGGATGGTCCAGTCCATGGCGAACGTTTCGCCCAGCCCGGCGAACGCGCCGCGCAGCGCGTCCACATCCAGTGCGCCATTGGCGGCATCGAACACCACGCGCATGAAGAACCGGTCGGTTTCGGTGTCGTCGTACTGCTGGGCATCGAGGATGTTGGCGCCGCGCGCGAACAGCTCGCCCGCGACGGCGGCGACGATGCCGGGCCGGTTGGGACACGCCAGGGTCAGGACATAGGTCGGCTTGGTCATCGGCTCGTTTCGGGGCATCGGCATTTTTGCTGGCAAGGATCATGCGCGCCCCGGGCCAGCGTAGGCTTTGCATCACGGGCGGGTTGAGACGTGTTCAATCGCTCCGGACATGTCGAGGAATTCGACAAACTTCGACATGTCCACCCGCTCATGTCGGGTTTTTCGGAAAAATCCGACATGTCAGCCGCCTCATGTCGTCTCATACGACATGTCGTCCGCGACCGAGGATCAGGCCGTGCTGTCCAGCTGCAGCGTACACGATTCGCCCAGAGTGGGGCGCGACACGGTCACCCTTACCAGCCCCGGAAACTGCACCCGCAGGCGCCCGGCGGCCCATGCGCAGATGTTTTCCAGCGTCGGATTGTCCAGTCCCTCGACCTCGTTCAGCACGCCATGGTCCAGAACGCTTGCCAGGGTGCGCAGGGCGGCATCGACGGCCCCGAGGTCCTCGACCCAGCCCTTCACGGGGTCGCGCCGCCCCCGCACCGCGATTTCAAGCCGGAAGGAGTGGCCGTGCATCCGCCGGTAGGGCTGGCCTTGGGCCTCCCAGGGCATGAAATGGGCGGCGTCGAAATTCACGCCCTTGACGATCTCGAAGGTGGGGTCGGTCATGGTGGAGGCTGCCTCAGGGGAGGCCGATCAGCTTGTGGGTCTGGAGGGAAAGCCGCCAGCGCGGGTGCGCCAAGCACCAGGCGGCGGCGGCGGCGATGTTCTCGGCCTGACGCGGCCCATCCATCGGTTGCAGGAAAAAGTGCGCAAAGTCGAGATGTTCAAAGCGTTCGGGCCGGGCTTCGGGCTCGGCTTGGGGGAACACCAGCTTGAGTTCGTGGCCGCGGGTCTGGCGCAGCGGGGCGTTGGCCTTTGGGCTGACACAGATCCAGTCGAGCCCGGCGGGGGCCTCGATCGTCCCGTTGGTCTCGACCGCCACCTCAAGGCCGCGCGCGTGCAGCGCAGCAAGGGCCGCCCCATCCAGTTGCAGCAGCGGTTCGCCGCCGGTGCATACGACATAGGGCCTACCGCCCCCACCGGGCGCGGCACGGTCCCACGCCGTGCGAACCGCCAGGGCCAGGTCATCTGCGCTTGCGAAGCGGCCCCCGCCCGGCCCGTCCATGCCGACGAAGTCGGTGTCGCAGAAGCGGCACACCGCGGTGTCGCGGTCGGCCTCGCGGCCCGTCCACAGATTGCACCCCGCAAACCGCAGGAACACCGCGGCGCGGCCGGTCTGGGCGCCCTCACCCTGCAGGGTGACGTAGATTTCCTTGACCGAATAGCTCACGCCGGGCCCATCTCGCTGACGCGGCCGGCCTGCCAGACCTGCCAGCCCGAGGCCCGCAGTTCGCAGGCGGGGCATGTGCCGCAGCCATGCCCCCAGGGGTGCAGGGTGTCACGCTGACCCAGATAGCAGGTGTGGGTCAGCGTGCGCACGATCTCGACCAGCGGGTCGCCGCCCAGCCTGTGGGTCAGGCCCCAGGTCTCGGCCTTGGTGAGGTACATCAGCGGGGTCTGGATCACGACCGGCGCATCCATTCCCAGCGCGATGGTTTCCTCGAGGGAATCGAGGGTGGCGCGGCGGCAGTCCGGATAGCCCGAGAAATCGGTTTCGCACATGCCGCCGACCAGTGTTTCCAGGCCACGCCGGCAGCCCAGCGCCGCCGCCACCGTCAGGAACACCAGATTGCGTCCCGGTACGAAGGTGTTGGGCAGGCCATTGCGGTCCAGCTCGATGGCGCGCGCCTCGGTCAGTGCGCTGGATGCGATCGCACCATAACCACCAAGGTCGACCAGGTGATCGGGCCCCAGCCGGGTGCCCCAGTCCGGGAATGTCTCGGCCAGGGCCTCGCGGATGGGCCCGCGCTGCTCGAGTTCCGTGGCGTGCCTCTGTCCATAGAAGAAGCCGATCGTTTCGACCCGGGCATAGCGCTCGAGCGCCCACGCCAAGCAAACGGTGGAATCCTGGCCGCCCGAAAACAGCACGAGCGCCGCCTCCGGCCGGCGCGGCTCGCTGGCTTCGGTGGGCAGTGACGACATTCGGGCTTGAACTCCGTGGGCACGGCCGTGAGGTGTCGCCCATACACGTTCCGCGCCATGGCGGCAGGAGAGGACGATGAAACTGCTCTACACCACCTGGCCCGACCCCGGAACCGCGCGCGAGGCGGCGATCGCACTGGTCGAAGAAGGGCTGGCCGCCTGTGCCAACATCCTGCCCGGCATGACCTCGGTCTATCGTTGGGAGGGACAGGTGGAGTCCGCCGGCGAGACGGTCATGCTGGTCAAGGTGGCCGATGCGCAGGCCGCGGCCACGACCGCGCGCATCCTGGCCCTGCATCCCAATGAGACACCCGCCATTGCAGCGATTGGCGTTGATGCCGCTGCCAGCGCGCCGGACTTTCTGGCCTGGGTCGAGCGCTCGGGCCATCAGGCCTGAGCGCCCGCCCAGACCCCATCAGGCCGTCATGCCAAGGCACCACAGCGCAAAGGCGTGGCTCTCAGCCACCTCCTTGAGGCGGTCGAACCGGCCCGATGCGCCGCCATGCCCCGCCTCCATGTTGCAACGCAGGAGATAGGGTCCGCCCTGGGGTGCGCGGGCACGCAGCTGGGCGACCCATTTCGTGGGCTCCCAATAGGTAACCTGGCTGTCCGAGAGGGCCGTCTGTGCGAGCACCGGCGGATAGGTGTGTTCGGCCACGTTTTCATAGGGGCTGTAGCTCATCATGTAGTCATAGGCTGCCGGATCGGTGATCGGATTGCCCCATTCGGTCCACTCGGGCGGTGTCAGCGGCAGGCTGGCATCGGAAATCGTGTTGATGACGTCCACAAAGGCGACGCCGGCAATCACCCCGGCGAAACGCGTGGGCGCCATGTTCATTGTTGCACCCACCAGCAGGCCGCCGGCCGAGCGACCCTCGATCACGGTCCGGCCGGGCGCGACGATGCGAGCATCCTCGAGATGGGCGGCGACGGCGATCAGGTCGGTGAAGCTGTTGCGCTTCTGCATCAGCTTGCCGTCCAGATACCATTGGCGCCCGCGCTCCTGGCCGCCGCGGACATGCGCGATGGCATAGACCAGGCCACGATCCACCAGCGGCAGCCGCCCGATCGAGAAACTGGCGGGCATCGAAATGCCATAGGCCCCATACCCGTACAGCAGGCACGGCGCGGTGCCGTCCAGTGGCGTCGTCCTGCGTGCCAGCAGCGTGACAGGAACGCGCGCGCCGTCGGGCGCCACCGCGACGATCCTGCGCGTGACATAATCGGCCGCATCATGTCCGGAGGGAATGCGTTGGCGCTTGCGCAGGACCCGTTCGCGCGTGGCCATGTCATAATCCCACACTTCGGCCGGTGTGGTCGGCGACGAATAGGTGAAGCGCAGGGTGGTGGTATCGAATTCGAACCCGCGCGCGATCGAAAGGTCATAGGCCTCCTCGGGGAAGGACACGAGGTGGTCCTGGGCCGAGGCCATGTCGCGGATCGAGAACTGCGGCAGGGCATCAACCATCAGGTCGAGCACCATGTAGCGGCCATACATCTCCATGCTGCCGATGAAGCGTCCGGGCTGGTGCGGGATCACGTCCTCCCACGCCGCCGTCTCGGGCGCGCCCACCGGCACGCGCGCAATGCGATAGTCGAGCGCGCCGCCGGCATTGGTCCGCAGGAAGAAATGCCCGCCAAAATGTTCGGGATAGTATTCCACGCCCGGCCGATGCGGCGCGATGCGGCGTGGCGCGGCGTCGGGCGTCGCCATGGGAATGTAGAGCACCTCGGAACTGGCACTCTCGGCGCGCACGATGAACAGGTATTCGCCCGAGGCGGACGTGCCGATCCCCATCTGGAAGGCGGGGTCACGCTCTTCGAAGACCAGAGTGTCGCGGCCCGCCGCGCCAACCGTATGGCGCATCACCCGCGAGGGGCGGAAATTGGCATCGACCGCCTGATAGAAGCAGGTCTTCGAGTCCGGCGCCCAGTCGGGCGGACCCGCAATCTCCTGGATTTCATAGGGCAGGTCACGGCCGGTGGTGGTGTCGCGAAAACGCAGCGTGGCCGAATTGCCGCCCCGATAGTCCACCGCGTAACCGACCAGGCTGTGGTCAGGCGAATGGGCCCAGCCCTGCAAGCGCCAGAAGGCATGCCCCTCGGCTTCGACATTGCCGTCCAGCACGACCTGTTCGGGGCCGGTCGGTGCCTTGGTCACCCGGTCGATCGGCCGCCGCACGACGATCGGATACTGTCCGCCTTCGCGGAAGCGCACGGCATACTCGAAGATACCGTCCGGCGCGGGGACCGAGCTGTCGTCCTCGTCGATGCGTCCGCGCAATTCCTGGAACAGCTTGTCACGCAGCGCAGCGGTCGGGGCCATCAGCACCTCTTCGGTGTAGGCGTTCTCGGCCTCGATATGGGTGCGGATCTCGGCCGGCAGGGTGGTCGGGCTGTCGATCACCTCCTGCCAGTGGGCCGCGCGCATCCACTGATAGTCGTCGGTGCGCACCCGACCCAGCTGGGTGATGGTCACCGGGCGCCGCTCGGCGGCGGGTCCGGCCAGGGCCGTGAACCGTGCCCGCCCACTGGCTGGTGCTGCGCCTGGCGTTGTGGCGCAGCCGGCAATGCCCACCGCCATTGCAGCCGTGCCCGTCAACAACAGGGTCCTGCGGTCCATTCGGCGTCCTCCTTGGCCGCGGGTCGGCGGCAGCGCGAGGGTTTCTTGCCCTTCGGCACGCCCCGCGCAAGCGGCCCGTGTGACTTCGCTGTCTGCGACCGGCCACGGGTGCGGCAGCGTGCGCTTTTCCCCCGCGGCCTTGCGCTGCTATGGCGCACGCCATGACAGATTCCATGGGCGTCGAAGCCCACGACGGCCGTCCGGGCCGGGGTGCCCAGCTTGCCACTTCACTGGAACGCGATGCCGCGAAACGGGGCCGCTCGCGCGATCTGCGCCCGCTGGCGCGGCTGTGGCCCTATCTGGCGCGGCGGCCGGCGGACCTGGCGATGGCGGGGCTGTTCCTGCTGCTGGCAGCGGGCGCGACGCTGATGCTGCCGCTGGCAGCGCGGCAGTTGGTGGATGGCGGCTTTGCATCGGGCGACCCGGACGCGGTGAATGCGCGCTTTGGGTTCGTGTTCGCCATCGTGGCGGTCATGGCCGTAGCATCCGCCGCAAGGTTCTATTTCGTCTCGAAGATCGGCGAGCGGGTGGTCGCAGACCTGCGCGCCGACGTGTACGATCATCTGGTGGGCCTTTCGCCGGGCTATTTTGCCCGCACGCGCACCGGCGAGGCGCTGTCACGGCTGACCACTGACGCAACGCTGGTCGAGACGCTGGTGGGCTCGTCGGCCTCGATTGCCCTGCGCAATTCGATCATGGTGGTGGGGGCGATGGTGATGCTGTTCACTGTCAGCCCCAAGCTGACCCTGGCACTGCTGCTGATCGTACCGGCCATTTTGATCCCGATCTTCGGCTTTGGGCGGCAGGTGCGGCGACTGTCCACCGTGGCGCAGGACCGGGTGGCCGACGCGTCGGCAGCGGCCTCTGAAACCATCGACGCGCTGGAGACCGTCCAGGCCTTCGGCCGCGAGAACCAGGCCCGCGCCATTTTCCGCACGGCGGTCGATGCGGCATTCGCTGCGGCCAGGGCGCGGATCGCCGCGCGGTCGTGGATGACCGCGGTGGTGATCGCCATGGTGTTCGGCGGGGTTGCCACGGTGCTCTGGCTGGGTGCCCAGTCGGTGATGGCGGGCGAGATGACGGCCGGGGCACTGACCCAGTTCGTTTTTCTGGCCGTGCTGGCAGCGTCGGGCGCAGGGGCGCTGGCCGAGGTCTGGGGCGATGTCCAGAAGGCTTCGGGGGCGACCCAGCGTCTGTCGGAAATCCTTGAAGAGCGGCCCGAGATCGCCGCACCACCCGTCCCGGTGGCGATGCCGTCACCGCCGCGTGGCGAGGTGTGCCTAGAGGACGTGCGCTTCAGCTATCCAGGTGCGAACGGGCGCCGATCGCTGAACGGGCTGAGCTTCACGGTCCGCCCCGGCGAGACGGTGGCGCTGGTCGGGCCGTCGG
>DBAV01000145.1:0-294 GCA_002291875.1 Hyphomonadaceae bacterium UBA1001 | reverse complement strand
TGGCGCTGGTCGGGCCGTCGGGTGCGGGCAAGTCGACCGTGTTCAAGCTGCTGCTGCGCTTTCACGACCCGCAACATGGGCGCGTGCTGGTCGATGGCGTGGACGCGCGCGATGCCGACCCGACCGTCTGGCGCGAACGATTCTCTTATGTGGCCCAAGACAGCCCGCTGTTCACCGGATCGGCCGCCGACAATGTGCGCTTCGCCGCGCCCGACGCTTCGGAGGCCGCCGTGGCAGACGCGCTGGCGCGGGCCCGGGCGCGGGATTTCGTGCTGGCTCGGGGCGGGGACGATC
>DBAV01000097.1 GCA_002291875.1 Hyphomonadaceae bacterium UBA1001 | reverse complement strand
CCTCTCCCACCCCTCGCTGCGCTCGACCCTCCCTCACCGGGAGGGTGGGGACGCGCGCCACCCTGGAACCCTGAACAGAGGAGACACCGCCATGCCCGACTCCACCGCCTTCGTAAGCGAGAGTGACGAGCGCCAGATGCTCGACGCGATCCAGAAATGGATCGAGAAGAAGGTTGCGCCGGTCGCGATGAGGCTGGAGCATGACAATGAGTGGCCGGCCGAGCTGGTGGCGGACATGGCCGAGCTGGGCCTGTTCGGCGCCATCATCGACCCCGAATATGGCGGGCTGGGGCTGTCGGCCACCACCTATGCGCGGATCGTGACCATGATCAGCGAGGAGTGGATGAGCCTGACCGGCATCTTCAACTCGCATCTGATGATGGCCACCGTGGTGCAGCGTTTCGGCACCCAGCGCCAGAAGGACTACTGGCTTCCGCGCTTTGCCAGCGGCGAGATGCGCGGCGGGCTGGGACTGACCGAGCCGGACGCCGGCACCGACCTGCAGGCCATCCGCACCACCGCGCGCCGGTCGGGTGACCGCTATGTGGTGAACGGTACAAAGACCTGGATCTCGAACGCGATCGAGGGGCATGTCGTGGCCCTGCTGGTCAAGACCGACCCCGACGCCCAGCCACGCCACAAGGGGATGAGCATGCTCATCACCCCCAAGATCGACCCCGAGACGCGCGCCCCGCTGCCGGGCGTCTCGAACGGGCGCAAGCTGGAAAAGCTGGGCTACAAGGGCATCGACAGCAGCGAGTTCGTGTTCGAGGACTATGAGTGCGACGCCGAACTCTGCCTGGTCGGCGGCGAGGAGGGCAAGGGCTTCGTCATGGCCACCGGCGGGCTCGAGATCGGGCGCGTGAACATCGCCGCCCGCTCGGTCGGCATTGCGCGGCGGGCCTTGGCCGAGAGCGTGAAATACGCCCAGGTGCGCAAGACCATGGGCAAGCCGATCTGCGAACACCAGGCGATCCAGCTCAAGCTGGGCGAGATGGCCGCCAAGACCCGCGCGGCCGAATTGCTGACGCTGGACGCGGCGGCCGCCTTCGACCGCGGCGAGCGCATCGACATGGAAGCCGGCATGGCGAAATACTTCGCCTCGGAAACCGCGGTCGAGGTCGCGTTCGAGGCCATGCGCATCCATGGCGGATACGGCTATTCCAAGGAATACGTCATCGAGCGCCTCTACCGCGACGCCCCGCTGATGTGCATCGGCGAAGGCACCAACGAGATGCAGCGCATCATCATCGCCAAGCAGCTGGTCGCGCGGAACAAGGTTTGACGGGGGGGCGCTTCAGGGAAGCGGATCACCACGGGACACCGCCAGCATGCGCTGGATGGCGTCGCGCAGCGGCGGCAGGTTGTGGTGCACCGTATCCCAGATGCGAACGGGATCGATGTCTTCGTAACCGTGTGCGATGCGGTTGCGCATTCCCACCACGTCCCTCCAGGGGATTGACGGCTACATCGAAAGGACCTCGCGCGGCAGCCGGCTGCACGCTTCTCCAATGACAATCAGGTTCATCAGCACGGCATCGTAAGCCATCGTGTCGGCGCAGAAGGCTTCCCGATCCCGCGTTGAGGCATAGCTTGCAATCCTGTCGACCGCTCGCGCCATTTCGAGCAGGTCGGAGGCTGGCGATCTATTCGACATGGACAAGGTCGCGTTCGATGGAGGCCCTCAGCACGGCATTCGCGCGGGCCAGGCCAGTGATGGTGGTCCGGCACCCGAGCATCCGGCTCAGCTGTCTTTCCATCGCAAACAGTTCGAAAACTCCGGCGCGAGCCCCCGGCGCGAATTCGGCCACCAGATCCACGTCGCTGTCAACGCGCGCCTCATTGCGTGCGACCGAGCCGAACAGGCCGAGCCGGACGATGCCGTAGCGCTCTCTGAGGTCGGGCAAGGCGGCCCTGAGGCGCGCAAGGGCTTCGTCGCGGGTCATGGCGCGCACCATACATCAATCCAGAGCGTTTCGACAGATTGCGCCCAGCCGCATGCGCGCCTGGTGCGCGATCGCGATGGCCCAGGCTTCTCGCGCATTCGCATGATGCGGTGATCGCATCGAGACACGCGCATTCCTCTCATCAGCAATCCCCCGTACGATTGGGCGCGGAGCGCCGCACACCCGTGCGGCCGGACCTCGGCGTGATTGCGCCGCACGCCCGTGCGGCGCTCGGCGTTTGGTGTGATTGCACGGGGTCGCCCCTGCGGTATATACGCGCCTATACCCAAGGAGCGCCGCCATGCCGTCCGCAACCACAAGGGTCTTCAAATCCGGCAACAGCGTCGCTGTGCGCTTTCCGGTCGATATGGATCTGGAAGAAGGTACCGAGGTGACGATTACCAAAATTGCGTCGGGCTATGAAATCCGGCCAACCCGAAAGACGTTCAAGGCCCTGATAGACGCCTTGAATGCGCTCCCATCTCCAAGCGAGATCGAAGTTCGCGACACCGAAGAGATTCCCGAACCAAAGGGGCTCTAGTCTTGGACGTGTTGCTGGACACGAGCGTCGCCATCGAGCTTCGAGACAACAACCCAGACCTTCGTGTCGAGGTGGCCTCTTTTGAAGGCACGCCTCTTTTGTCCGTCGTGTCCGTTGTCGAATTGCACGGCGGCATCAACCGCGACCCGAAAAACCGGGAAACGAGAGCGGCGCTTCTGGAAGCCTTCCTGGCGAGCGTTACCGTGCTCGACTTCGGTGCCGCAGAGGCCGAGCAATACGCAAGGATCGTGGCCGCGGCAGGTTATTCCCGCCGAAAACTGCTGGACCGCATGATCGCGGCACAGGCGCTGGTGGCCCGGGCGACCCTGGCGACCATGAGCCCCGATGATTTCGCCGATGTTCCGGGGCTGACGGTCCGGGGTCTGCGGACCGCTTGACGTGGTGCGGGCCGGCGTCGCGGCGCACGCGCACCCGTGCACCTGCACGTTGATTGCAGCCGCGGCGTCGTCCATGCGCGCCCCATGAACGACTTCACCCCCCCTTCCCTGCTGGCAGCCCTGCGGGCGCGCCGCCCCCTGGTCCAGAACATCACCAACACGGTCGTCACCAATTTCACCGCCAACGTGCTGCTGGCGGTGGGGGCCTCGCCGGCCATGGTCGACGCGCGCGAGGAGGTCGAGGCCTTCGTGCGCATCTCGAATGCCCTGGTGGTCAATATCGGCACGCTGAACGCCATGACGGTGGACAGCATGATGGCGGCCACCCGCGCGGCCCGCGCGGCCGGCGTGCCCTGGGTGCTCGACCCGGTCGGCGCGGGTGCGACCCCGTGGCGAACCGGTGTGGCGGTGGACCTCCTGGGCCATGCGCCCGCCGTGGTACGGGCCAATCCCGGCGAGGTGCTGGCGCTGACCGGGGGGCGTGACCCCACACAGAGCGGGGTGGACTCGGGCGCGGGCTCGGATGCCGCCCTTGGCCCCGTCCGCATGCTGGTGGGATCGTGGAAAACCACGGTGGCGGTCACCGGAGCCACCGATCGGATCGTCACGGCCGGCCGGGAAGACAGCGTGGAGGGCGGGCACCCCATGATCCAGCAGGTGACCGGCACGGGCTGTGCGACAACCGCCCTGGTCGGTGCCTTCCTGGCCGTTGCGCCGGCGCACGAGGCAGCGGTCGCCGCCCTGACCGTGATGAAGCGGGCGACCGAACGCGCAGCCGCCATCGCCACCGGGCCCGGCTCGCTGGGCATGACCCTGCTGGATGCACTGTCGCGGCTGGAACCCGAGGACCTGGAATGAACTGGCGCCACCGCGCCGCCCCGCGCCTCTACTGGGTCAGCGACCCGGTCCTGTGCGCGCGCCGCGGCCTGGTGCAGACGGCCCTGGCCGCCGTGCACGGCGGGGCTGGCATGGTCCAGCTGCGCGATCCCGGCGCCAGCGGACGCGCGCTCCTGGAACAGGCGCGCGCGCTGGTCGCGGCCCTGCACCCGCTGGACGTGCCGGTGATCGTCAATGACCGCGCCGACATCGCCCGCGCTGCCGGTGCGGCGGGCGTGCATGTCGGCCAGTCCGACCTCCCCCCGCAAGAGGCGCGCGGCCTGATGGGCGAGGGCGCCCTGGTCGGGCTGAGCGTGCGCACCCCCGAGGAGGCCGCTGCCGCCCCCTGGGACCTGATCGATCATGTCGGTGCAGGCCCCGTCTTTGCCACCACCACCAAGGCCGACGCCGCCCCCGCCATTGGCCCGGGCGGGCTGGCGGCGGTGGTGGCGGCCGCGCGCGGGCCCGTGCTGGCGATCGGCGGCATCGATGCGGCCCGTG
>DBAV01000150.1 GCA_002291875.1 Hyphomonadaceae bacterium UBA1001 | reverse complement strand
GCCACATCTTCCTCGACCCCGATCCGGCCGACCTCGAGGCCGCCTTAGCCGAGCGCCAGCGCCTGTTCGACCTGCCGCGCTCGTCCTGGGCCGACTATGACCGCAGGCTGATCTCGGAGGGCGGGGGCGTATACGCACGCACCGAGAAATCCATCCCCCTCTCGCCGGCGGTGCGCGCGCTGACCGGCCTGACCGCCGACAGCGTGACCCCGGTCGAGCTGATGCACGCCCTGCTGGGCGCTCCGTGCGACCTGATGTGGTTCGGCGGCATCGGCACCTATGTGAAGGCGGCGGCGGAAACCCATGCCGAGGTCGGCGACCGCGCCAATGATGCCATCCGGGTCGATGCCGAAAGGCTGCGCGCCCGTGTCGTCGGCGAAGGCGCCAATCTGGGCATGACCCAGCGGGCCCGCATCGCTGCCGCCCGGACCGGGGTGCGCCTGAACACCGACGCGGTGGACAATTCCGCCGGTGTGGACACCTCGGACCACGAGGTGAATCTGAAAATCTTGCTGGCCGACGCGCTACGTGCGGGTGCGCTGGCCCCGGTCGAGCGCGACCCGCTGCTGCGCGCCATGACCGACGAGGTCGCCGCCCATGTGCTGGCGCACAACTATGCCCAGACCCGTGCGCTGACATTGGCCAGTGCCACCGCCGTCGAGGATCTGGACGCACACGGGCGCATGATCGCGCGGCTCGAGGCCGCCGGAAAGCTGGATCGCGGGGTCGAGACCCTGCCCTCGAACGATGCGCTGCGTGCCATGCGTGACGCCGGCCAGGGCCTGACGCGGCCCGAGCTGTCGCGGCTGGTCGCCTATGCCAAACTGGACCTCAAGGACGAGCTTGTGTCGGGCGACGCCATCGACGACCCGCACTTCATCACCCACCTCGAAACCTATTTCCCCCACCAGGTCGCCGTGTTCGCCGCCCACATGCGCCAGCACCGCCTTCGCCGCGAGATCGTGGCCACGGTGGTTGCCAATGACGTGGTGGACCTGGGCGGGCCCACCTTCGTCTATCGCGCACAGGAGAGCGCCGACGTCGACGCCCAGGCCATCGTGCGCGCCTTCGAGGCGGCGCGGCACATCTTCCGCTTTCCGGAGCTGATCGGCCAGATCGACGCGCTGGACCTGGTGGCCCCCGCCAGCGTTCAGACCGAGCTGATGCTGGAGGTGATCGCCCTGCTGCGCCGGCAGACATATTGGCTGGCGCGGCGTGCGCGCACCGCCGGGCCGCGGCCGATCGGCGACGTGATCGCGGGCTATCGCGGCGGGGTGGACATCCTGCGCGCGCAGGTGGTGGACCTGATCTCGCCCTTCGAGCGGGCCCGCGGGACCGAGCGGATGCGCCGCTTCACCGAGGCCGGTGCCCCGCGCGAGCTGGCCCGCGATGCCGCCTCGCTGCGGGCGCTGGTGTCGGCCACCGATATTGTCGACCTCGCCAGCGAGGCAGGCTGGCCGCTCGAACCGGCCGCACGGGTGTATTTCGCGGTCGGCGACCGGCTGGGGATCGAGCGGCTGCGCGCGGCCTCGGGGTCGGTGTCCTCGGACCAGCATTATGACCGCCTGGCCGTGCGCCGGATCGTCGAGGACCTCTATCAGGTCCAGGCCGATGCCACCGCCAGCGTGATCGCCGGCCTTGCCCGCCCCGCCGACCGCGATGGTGCGCCCGATGCGGCGCAGGCACGGACGGTGGTGGATGTTTGGCTCGAGGAAAAGGGCTCGGACGCGGCGCGCATCGACACACTGCTGGGCGAGCTCGAGGGCGCCGGCCCGTGGACCTTCGCCAAGCTGACCATCGCCGCCGCCTTCATCCGTGAAAACGCCCGGCTGGCCTGTTGATCGGGAAAACGCGCCCTCATCGGAGCCCGGGCCTCCAGGCCCGGCAGCGCCGAATCAAACGCGCTCGGGAGTGCAGGCGCCGACGGCACCGCCCTTCGCTCCAGGACGGCGACCGACTAACCGGACCCCGCCATTTCCGCGGCCTCGCCCCGCAACCGCCGGTCCAGCGCGCGGAACTCGTCCGCGTGGAGCAGGGTCCTCAACGACAAGACCAACAGCAAGGGCGCGAAAAGCGACAGCCCTTCGGGCCATGGCCAGAACGTCGCCCCGCCCTCGAAGCCGTGAAGGATGAAATAGGCAAAGAACCCCGACGCGAGTGTCGCGTACAGGACGGCTCCGGCGGCCAGGCGCCATCCGGTCAGCCTGCCAATGGATTGCACGCTCGAGGGATGGTCCGATCCCGCAGGATTCGGCAGCACGAATGTCACCAGGAGCGCGAGCACGCCCAGAGCCACGCAGATAGCGGTAACGAGCAAGGCAACTTTCGAATGCCCGTCATCCCAGCCGGAACCGACATTCGTTGTCACCACGAAAACCATCATCGCCAGATACCAGGGTGTGCGCGCGTTGCGCAGATGGTCGTCGCGTCGCTCCACCAAGGACGCTTCGACGACCTCGGTCTGCATTTCGCGACCAGCCAAACCCGCAATCCGCGCCACCGCGCGCGCCTCCCGCCAATGCAGAAGGACCAATGGCGCCGCCGCGAGCAGGATGATGGATGCCAGCCTCGCAAGGCCCGCGATCACCCACATCACCGGCGTGATCGAAAGCAGCGGTGCGTCCCAGGCCAGTGTCGCTGCTACAACGCCGGCCGCCGTCACCCACACTCCGATCCGCGCCGCCGCACGCCACCCGGTCAGGGGCGGCGGTTGTGTCGGGAACTTCTCGCTCAGGCGCGCCGACCTGGCGCTTGCGCGCAACGCGAGAGACGCGGGCAGGCCCAACAGCCCTGCCGCACCCGCCACATGCACCAGCGCCACCACGCCCCATCCGTCGGACGGCCCGAAATGGAGGTGCAGCACGATCCAGAGGGGCAACATCAGGAGCAGCGCGAAGATCACCACCCAGAACGGCGCCTGCCGCCGCAGCGCCTTCACCCGCGAGCGCGGCGTGCCATCGTCCCATGCTTCGCGCCGGCTGGCCGGGGTGTGAGGCCCCGTCGTGTCGTCCGGCCTTGTCGTGTCCATCGCCTTGCCTTTCAGGACGCTGTCCGGCGTGCGATTCACCTCCCGTGCGCCTCGGCCTGCGGCGGCGCCGCCGGCCTTTGCGCTTCTTGCAGGTGCAGCAAGCCCATGAAGGCCGAATGCCCCGCGAAGAGCAGCGCGATCAGAAGAAAGCTCATGGCGGCGGTGGCCCCTCCGGCCTGAATCCTGTCAAGGCTGAACACCGCCGCTGTCGCGACCGCGACGAACATGGCCGACGCCACCGGCCAGGCCGCGCGCGGCGGCGCAAATCTGGGCAGCAGGTCCAGCCCCCAGCCGCGCCAGTCGATCGCCCGCCCCGCCACCCGCACGATCGCCAGCGGCACCGCCAGCGCCACCGCGACCAACAGACTCAGGAACACAAAAGTCACCGGGTCGAACGGTGGGTGCGGCATGCCCAGAAAAAGCACCACCACGGCAACGACGAACCCGCCCCATGTCCACAGCACGGCGGTCGCGATGTTCTGCCGGGCGGACCGCAGATGAACCAAAGCCGTATCGTCGATTTTTCCGCTCTCGGACCCGATGGTATTCATACGCCGTGGGCCATGGTCGTCTGCGGATCACCTCGCAAGGCACGCGCCTCGGCGGCGTGCAGCAGAACTGGAACCGAGATCAGGCAGGGCCAGAACATGGTCTGTGCCATCATGGTTATGTCCAGCAGCCACAGTGTGCGCGCGTCGGCAAAAAGCGCGTATGTCAAAAGCGCCAACATCACCAAGACGATGGCGAGCATGCCCCACCACCCTGTCCGCCGCCAACCGGTGAACCGTGGCGGCTTCTGCCGGTCGAGGATGTCCGGCCCGGGGCCTTCGGACCGCCAGGCCACCACCATTGCGGCCAGCGCAAGCAGGACAAAGGGCGCCCCGAACACGACACCGGCGACACGCTCCTCCACCGGATTCCACCGGCTGGCCGCCACCATGATCATCGGAAACACGGTCATGACAAGGCCGAATGTCGCCAGCATCGGCACGTGCACCCGCCGCCGGTGCAGGGCGGCCGCGTCGACACCGTGGTCGGGGCTCACCGCGGCGCCTCCAGCGCGCGCGCTTCGGCCAAGTGCAGCGCCGCCGCGATCACCCGAAATCCCAACACCGCGACCCAGAAGGCGCACAGCAGCAGCAGAATCGCCGGCACGTCCGTCGGGATAGCGTCCGCAAGCACCGCCAGCATCAACAGACCGAACATGAAGACAGTCACGCCAGCACCCGCCAGCCCCTGGACCAGCGCGCGATGCCCGGAGAGCGGGGGGCCGCCCTGACCGATATCGCGCATCGGAAACATGCGTGACATCGTCCACAGCACGGCGAGCGGCATGCAGACCATCGCACCCCAGACCGTCCAGACGACAGCCGATGGAAGTTCCGATGGCAGCGATGCCGCCCACCCTGCCGCCTCGCTCGGCGCGAGGAACACCATCGGGGCGCCGAGCGCCGCCGCCAGCCAGATCGCGAGGGTCATCACGGCGGCTTCGTGAATGGCGAGGGCAGCCGCGCGGTGGTGATCCTCGGCGCCGGCTGTGTGAAGCGACTGTTGGGCATGTGTGGCAGGCAAGACGGCCCCCTCGCGCGGCTGTACCAGCACAAAACGTTACACGGCACCGCGCCAAAAAAGCAATCCAAACCTTCGTGAACTGAAAGTGAGCTGGAGCCCGGGCCTCCGGCCCGGAGCACACCGCGCGACCAGCGCACGGGCCGACAGGCCCGCAGGTTCAGGCGCCCACGCCCCGTTGTCCGCCGGGCCGGAGGCCCGGGCTCCATCCGCGCGCGCTCCATCCGCACGCTCCACCCATAAAATCATCACACCCCCCTTGCAGGCGCCCGCGATTTGTTCCATGTTTGTTCCGATGTCCGCGCTCCTGCCGCCGATCGCCAACCACCACAGCTTCGCCTACCGCTTGCTGGGCGTGACGGCGGCCGCCATCGGTGCGGACGGGCGCGACATCGCCGCCCGCCTGGTCGCCGGCACCGCCGAGCCCGGCGAGGGGCGCACCCTGCGCCGGCTGGTGTCGCGCCTGCGTGAGGCGCTGCGCACCCGGGCGCTGTGGCGCCGCGAGCACGGCCTGCCGTTCGACGACGATGCCGCCTTCGCCGACCTCGCGGTCATGCTCGAAGGCTTCACCCCCCATCGTCGACGTCATCCTCGGCCGCCGTGTCAGGGGCCGCCCCGACGAGGACGACCGCGACGTGCTCGACCGCATGTCCCACCTGCTGTGCGCCTGCCTGACCCTGGTCTCGCGTGTCGACCGCGACAACGCCCGCCCGGCGCCCCCGCAAGGTGACGGAGCCCGAGCCTCCCGGCTCAGAGAACACCGCGCGGCCAGCGCACGGGCCGAAAGGCCCGCAAGGTCAGGCGCCCACGCCCCGGCGTCCTCCGGGCCGGAGGCCCGGGCTTCATCCGCGACCCCGCCGCGCCTCAACCGCGCCCAGCGCCGGCGGCTGAAATCCATCCGCCAGACCGGCCCGCCGCGCAAATGAGGAGGAGGAGCCCGAGCCTCCGGGCTCGGTTCCGCGGCAACAAGCGCGCCTGGAAGCGCGCGGTCCCGGTGGGGCGGACTTCCGAGCATCGAGGCTCGGGCTCTTTCGCGGCCTCCAGGCCCGATGGTGCCGACGGGGTGACGCGCGCGTGGCGGGGGTGTAGGAGGCGGCCCCTTCCCCGTCCCTGCCCCGAGGCCCTCTTGTCCCGCTTTTCCCCCGTCGTGAACGTCATGGTCAAGGCCGTGCAGAAGGCCTCGAAGGTGCTGGCGCGCGACTTTGGCGAGGTCGAGAACCTGCAGGTGTCGCGCAAGGGCCCGGCCGATTTCGTCACGGCCGCCGACCTGCGGGCCGAGCAGGTCTTGTTCGACGAGCTGTCCAAGGCCCGCCCGGGCTATGGCTTTCTGATGGAGGAACGCGGCGAGGTGGCCGGCACCGATCGCACCCACCGCTTCATCGTCGATCCGCTGGATGGCACGCTGAACTTCATGCATGGCTTTCCGCATTTCGCCATTTCAGTCGCGTTGGAGCGCGAGGGGGTGATCGTTGCCGGGGTGGTCTATGACGTGGCCCGCAACGAGATGTTCGTCGCCGAAAAGGGCGAAGGGGCCTGGCTGAACGAAACCCGCCGCCTGCGGGTGGCTGCGCGCATGCGCCTGATCGACTGCCTGCTGGCCACCGGTTTTCCCTTTGCAGGCAAGGACGGGCACGGCGCTTTCCTGCGCGAGTTCGCCGACCTGATGGGGCGGACCTCGGGCATCAGACGCCAGGGGTCGGCCGCGCTGGACATGGCCTGGGTGGCCGCGGGGCGCCATGACGCCTTCTGGGAGCGCGGGCTGAAGGCGTGGGACTTTGCCGCAGGCCTGATCCTTGTACGCGAGGCGGGCGGCTTTGCGCGCGACCCGGACGGCCTCGACTGCCTCGTCACCGGCAATGTGGCCGCCGGCAATGAACAGATCCTGCGCCAGCTGGAAGAACGGCTGAAGGCCGCCGCCAAGGGCTGAGGCCCCCTGTCCACAGGCCCCGCGGGGCGCCTGCTCAGGGCGTCGGGGGCGCCTTGCCCAGGGTCTCGCAGCTGGCCGCCAGCTCGGCCAGAGCCGTGCCGGTGTCGGCAATCGAGTCGATGAAGGCGTCATTGGCCACCAGCCGCACCGCCCCGCCCGTGCGCAGGGCCGCCAGCAGCGCGGGCGTCAGCGCCACCTCGACGCGCCGGGCATCCGGCTCGGCCGGCGACGGGACCACCCGTCCCTCGAACGCCTCGGCCGCCACCATGACCTGCACCGCATCGCCCGTGTCGACCTTCAGCTGGGCAATCCGGGGCGCCACGATCTGAAGGCTGGACGCACCGGTGGCACAGGTCAGCGTCATTTCGACCGACATGCCCAGCGCACCAAAGATCGCCGCCGACTCGCCCGGTCCGTCCGCCTTGATCCACCCCACCCGGCCGTCGCCATCCTCGGGCACCGGCGGGGCTGCACCCGGCGGCGACGCTGCGGGGGTCGCGGTGCCGTCGCCCGCTGTGGGCCCACACCCCGCCAGAATCACTGCGATCGCGGCCAGCATTGTCGGCCCCAGCCCCGCGTGCACGATCCTCATGGTGTTCCCTCTCCCTCGATGGCCGAGCGGCCCGCCTGCATCAGATAACCGCCGTGTCGGCGCAGCCAGGCGCGTGCCTCACGCGTGCGCGGGGCCAGACGCTCGACATGCGCCCAGAAGGCCGGCGAATGGTTCATCTCCCGCCGGTGCGCCACCTCGTGGGCGGCCAGATAGTCCACGATCCAGGGCGGCGCCAGCACCAGCCGCCAGCAGAAGGACAGATTGCCCGCCCGGCTGCACGAACCCCACAGCGAGGTGACGTCGCGCACCGTGATCCGGCCGACCTGCACGTCCAGCGCGGCGGCATGGCGCGCGACCGCAGGGGCCAGCTGCGCCAGCGCCAGCGCACTGAGGACCCTGATGGTGCGGGCGCGAAAGTCCGCGCCCTGCGGCAGGGGCACGTGCAGTTCGGGGCCTGTATCGCCGTCGACCAGCCCCCCCTTGGCCCGACCGGCCACCACCTTCAGCCGCGTCGGCCGGTCGAGAACGGGAATCACCGCATCCGGCACCAGGGCCGGAAACAGAGCGCCAGCTGGCCTGCGACGCCGCGCCCGCATCAGCCACTGCGCCTGGTGCGACAGAAAGCGCCGGGCCTGACGCAGCGCCTGGGCCGAGGGCATGCGCACCTCGGCCCGCCCGCGCACCGGGTCCCAGCGCAGGGCCACGCGCCGGGTGCCGCCCTGGACCACAAAGTCCACAGCCATCGACCCATCGGGCAGTTCGACGGTCTCGTGGTGGACGATTCCCGTTGCCGTGCGCATCAACCCGTCCCTAGCGCGCGACGTGGCAGCAGGCCACTGGCCCGCTTGCACGCGTGTGCTAGAAGCCCGCCGGCCCAACCCCCGCGC
>DBAV01000044.1 GCA_002291875.1 Hyphomonadaceae bacterium UBA1001 | reverse complement strand
CGCGGTTGATGTCCTTCAGCCGCTCCTCCGCGCTGCGGTCCCCGCCATTCGCATCGGGGTGGTAGCGCTTGGCCAGCTCCTTGTAGCGGGACTTGAGCGTGGCGGGGTCGAGCGGCCAGTCGAGCTCGAGCAGGCCGAGTGCCGCGCGCAGCTCGGGCGGCGCCTCCACGCGCTTGGGCATGCGCCGCTTCTCGTGCAGGGCCGTGTCGCGCAGGATGCCCAGCGGGTCCGCGAGCCGTTCCGGATCGAAGCGCCCGCCGCCCAGCCGGCCCAGCGGCCAGGTAGGGCGCTGCCAGCCCGTGTCGGAGCGGATGGAGTGCTCGATATCGTTCGGCCCCATGCCCCGGTAGAAGTCCCAGCCGGCATTGTAGGCGCGCACGTGTTCCAGGCAGAACCAGAGGTATTCGCGCAGCGCACGGTCCTTCGGCGCGCGGAAATCGCCCGTCCGCGTGCAGCCCGGCGCGGCGCAGGGGCGCGCCGGGTCGCGGGGGTCGCGCTGGGGTTGGAAGGACTGCCGGCGGGCCATCCGCACCTTATGGGTTTGGGCCACCGGCTTGGCAACGTTTCCGCCTTGGGCAAAGTTTGGCCGCATGTCGAGTCGTGCCGACCGGATCCGCATTGCGCTGAGCGAGCGCTTTGCCCCCCTCTCGCTCGAGGTGATGGACGACAGCCATCGCCATGCCGGGCATGCCGGCGCGCGGCCGGAGGGGGAGACGCACTACACCGTCATCCTCGTCTCCCCGCAATTCCAGGGGATGAACCGCGTGGCGCGATCGCGCGCCGTGCACGAGGCGTTGGCGACGGAATTCGCCAACGGGCTGCACGCGCTCGCGCTCACGCTGCGCGCGCCTGACGAGCTCGGCTGAGCGGGTGATCGATCGCCTCCCTGGCCTGCCGGACGGCACACGCGCGGAGGCCGATCTCTGCATCATCGGCGGCGGTGCCGCGGGCATCGCGCTCGCGCTCAAGCTGCGCGGCGCGGGGCTCTCGGTGCTGCTGGCCGAAAGCGGCGGCGAGGCGGGGGACGAAAGCGCGGCCGACCACAACCGCGTCACCCAGGCGGGCCACCCCTTTCCGGGCGCTGTGGAGGGCCGGGCGCGGCGGCTCGGCGGCGCCACCACCCTCTGGGCCGGGCAATCCCTCCCGCTCGATCCCATCGACTTCGAGCCACGCGACTGGGTGCCGCACAGCGGCTGGCCCATCCCCTACGCCGAGGTCGCCCCCCGCTACGCCGAGGCGGAGCGCCTCCTGCGCCTGGACGGGATGCGCTACGACCACGCCGCCTGGCGCCACCTGGGCGAAGCGCCGCCGCCCTTCGACGAAACCGTCCTGCGCCCCCAGGTTTCCTGGCTCGCGAAGCATCGGGACTTCGGCGCCATGTACCGCGCGGCGCTGGCCGCCGACCCGAACACCCGCGTGCTGCTGGAGGCGACGGCCACGCGCATCCGCCCACCTTCCGGCGAGGACGCGCGCTACACCGTCGAACTCGCCGCGCTGTCCGGCCGGCGGGCGGAGGTGCAGGCGCGGCGCGTCGTGATCTGCTGCGGCGGGCTCGACACGCCGCGGCTGCTGCTGGCCTCGGGCCTCGGCAATGGCCTGGTGGGCCGCTTCCTCCAGGACCACCCGACGGCGACGGTGGGCGAGGTGGAGGCGCCCGATTTCGACCGCCTCGCCCGATGGTTCCGGCCCTTCTACCGCAAGGAGGGGCGGCTCTTCCCCAAGATCGCCCTGGCCGAGGACGCGCAGCGGGCCGAGCGGGTGCTCAACGTCACCTCCGAACTCGTCTTCACCGCGCCGGAGGACTCGCCCTTCGCGACCGCGCGGGCCTTCTATGGCGCCTTCCGCGGCGGGGAGACGAAGGCCGCCCTGGGCCGCGCCTCCCGCCTTGCGATGGGGGGCGGGGAGATGCTGGGCTATGCCTGGACGCGCTGGGTCCGGCGCCGGCTGCCCGCGGCGAAGGGCGCGCGCGTCACCCTCTGGGCGCACATCGAGCAGACGCCCGACCCCGAAAGCCGCATCACGCTCGACCCCGCGGAGCGGGACGCGCTGGGCATGCCCCGCGCGCGGCTCGACTGGCGGCTGGGCGAGCTCGACCGCCGCAGCTTCGAGGTCTTCGCCGAGGTGGTGGGCCGCGAGTTCGCGCGGATGGGCGTGGGCCGCCTCACCCCCGCGCCCTGGCTGCGCGAGGCCGGCTGGCGGGCCGAGGTGCAGGATTTCTACCACCACATCGGCACCGCGCGCATGGGCGCCACCCCGGCAGAGGGCGTGGTGGACGCGAAGCTGGAGGTGTTCGGCCACCCGGGCCTCTACATCGCCTCCAGCGCGGTGTTCCCGACGGGCGGAGCGTCGAACCCGACGCTGACCATCCTGGCACTCACGCTGCGCCTGGCCGAACGGCTGCGCGCGACGGCGTGACCTATTCGGCCGCGGGCTTCTCCGCGAGGTCGCTCCACTCCGGCCACTTCCTGCGCACGACAGGGCTATCGGGCGCATAGGCGAAGCAGGTGCCGAGCAGGGCAGGGCGCTTGCGGGGCGCGCCGGCGGCCTCGGCCTGGCGCTGCGCCTGCTGGCGGCGGTTGCGGATGGGCCAGAGCGTCTGGAAGGCGACGGTGGCCATCTGGGCCAGCACCTCGCGCAGGTGGGTGCAGCCGGAAACGCCGCCCACCACCTCGTTCACCGCGCGGTTGAAGCCGGGGCCGATCGTCAGCCCGGCAAGCTTTGCGAAATTGGGCGTCGCACCCGGGCAGACGGCGAAGGGCGTGTGGTCCGAGGCGGCCTCGCAGGCCACCACCAGCATGTCCTCGTTCACCGTCATCCGCACCCACATGCCATGGATGGGGTCGCCCGGGTTCACCTGGCCGCGGTGTTCGGAGGGGAAGCCATAGGTCTTGGTGTCGGTGAGGTGCGCCTCGATGTCCACCAGCCCGTCCTCGCGGAGGTAGCCGCGCAGCGCGATGTCGCGCAG
>DBAV01000003.1 GCA_002291875.1 Hyphomonadaceae bacterium UBA1001 | reverse complement strand
TCGGTGCCGGTCAGCCAGACCTGACCGCCCAGGGTCAGCAGCACCTCGAACAGGGCCGCGCGGCGGGCCGCGTCGAAATGGGCGCCCGCCTCGTCGATCAGCAGGATCGGCCAGACCGCCTCGGCGGCCGCGATGGCATGCGCATTGGCGATCACCAGGGCAAACAGCAGGCCCTTCTGTTCGCCGGTCGAGCAATCACCGGCGGGCAGGCCGCGCGCGGCATGAAGAACCTGAAGGTCGGTGCGGTGCGGGCCGTCGATCGCCCGCCCGGCCGCGCCGTCACGCCCGCGCCCCGACGCCAGCGCGCGCGCCAGCCCCTGTTCCAGCGCGCCCTGGTCCGCGCCCTCGGCGGCCAGCGCCTCGAGCGCGCCTGTCAGGGCCAGGTCCGCAGGGGGGAAGATGTCGGCATGGGCCGCCGCGGCCGCCGCCTTGCCCAGACGCGCCAGCACGGTCGCGCGGGCCTGCAGCATGGCCGCGCCGGCCCGCGCCATCTCGGCCTCGGCCCCGTCCAGCCACGCCCCGCGCGTACCCGATTCCAGCAGCTTCTGGCGGCTGCGCATGGCGCGCTCATAGGCGGCCGACCACGCGGCATGGTCGGGCACATGGCCCAGCACCATGCGGTCCAGAAAGCGCCTGCGGTCGCCGGCGGGGCCCATGAACAGCCGGTCCATTGCGGGCGTGATCCACGCCATGCGGGCGATGGCGGCAATGTCGGCCAGCCCGCCATTGCGCCCGTCCACCCGCACGATCCGCCGCGGCCGTCCGTCCGGCCCGATCTCGAGGCCCACGCCCAGCTGGGCCGGCTCCTCGCCCGGGCGTTCGAGGCGCGCCGCGACCGTCCATCCACCCAGGCCGCCGCGGCGGGCGATCTCGGGCAGCTCGGCACCGCGCAGGCCGCGCCCCGGCACCAGCAGCGACAGCGCCTCCAGGATCGCGGTCTTGCCGGCACCGTTGGCGCCATGAAGGCACACCGGCCGCGCATCGGCGTCGATGGCGGTGGCGGCATGGTTGCGCACATCGGTCAGCGACAGCCGCGTGACGCACACGCGGGGGGAATCAGCGGTCGTCATCGCCACCGCGCCCTGCACCCGGGCCTTCCAGCCCGGAACCTGCCAGGAAAAAACGACCCTCGCTCATCGGGCTGGCGTATGCACGCATCGTTCGGTCCCTGGCCTTGTAACTGCGACGCAGACACCTTCGCCTTGGGGAGAAGGTCGGATTTTGCGAAGCGAAATCCGGGTTGAGGGGCAGGCGCCGCAGCGGTCGAAGGTTGCGGCCCGCGCCCTGTGGACAGCCAATGCTGCACAGCTTTCGCCAAGGCCCCTCAACCCGGAGCCTGCTGCGCAGCCTCCGACCTTTTCCCCGATGAGAAGGTGTCGCCGTTCGGATGTTTCCGGTCGCGGCACCGAGGACGCGCGTCACACCCGCATCGGCATCAGCACGAACAGGGCGTGTTCGTCGGCGGGGTCGCGGACCAGGGCGGGGGCGCCGGCGTCGGCGAAGGCGAACATCGCCTCGCCGGACGACATCTGGCTGGTCACATCGTTCAGATAGCGCGCATTGAACCCGATCTCGAGCGGCTCGGACTCATAGCTGGCGAACATTTCCTCGGACGCGGCGCCGCTGTCGGGGTTGTTGACGCTGAGCACCAGCTTTTCGGGGCCGACACTCAGCTTGACCGATCGGGTGCGGTCGCTGGACAGGGTGGACACCCGCTCGACCGCCTGGACCAGGGGCTTGGTCTCGACGCGCATGACCAGCGCATTGTCACGCGGGATCACGCGCCGATAGTCGGGGAAGGTGCCGTCGATCAGCTTGGAGGTCAGCACCGCCTCGCCCACGGTAAAGCGTATCATCGAGTCCGACGCGGCAACGGTGACGTCCTCGACCGGCGTGTCCAGCAGCTTGCGGACCTGTTCGACCGCCTTTCGGGGCACGATCACGCCCGCCATCTGGCCCGAATCGGCAGGCGCGGCGACATCGGCCATGGCCAGGCGGTGCCCGTCGGTCGCCACCGAGCGCAAGAGCGGCCGACCGGCCTCCTCGGCGATGTGCAGATAGATGCCGTTGAGGTAATACCGGGTTTCCTCGGTCGAGATGGCAAAGCGGGTGCGGTCGATCAGGCGCGCCAGGTCGGCGCGCGGCAGGGTGAAGGCGGCGGTCAGCCCGTCGGCGCGGATCTGGGGGAAGTCGCCGGGCGGCAGGACGGCCAGCTCATAGCGGCCGCGTCCCGCCGAGATCACCAGCCGCTGGCCATCCTTGTCCAGTTCCAGCCGCAGGGTCGAGGGTTCGGGCAGGCGCCGCACGATCTCGAACAGCAGGCCCGCGGCCACCGTGGTCGCACCGGGCTGGGCAATCTCGGCGTCGGTGCTCTCGGCCATCTCCATGTCGAGGTCGGTGGCCACCAGGCGCAGTCGCCCCTCGCGCGCGTCGAGCAGCACATTGGCCAGGATCGGCATGGTCTGCCGGCGTTCGACAACGGCCTGGACATGGCCGAGGGCGCGGTTGAGGGCGGCACGTTCGATCGAGAAACGCATGGAGGTGTCGGTCCGGTCCGATGACGGTCGCCCCGCGAGCGGCGACCGCGTGGTGGAGAGGCCCTGGCTGTCGGGCGACCGCCAGCCCGCCGGACCGCCCATTGGCGGAGAGTCGACGGGGCGCCATGATAGCGATGCGCGTCGGCGCGCCAAGCCCGGCGCTGCAAGCGCAGGCCAGTTCAGTGCGCGTGGGAGTGATCGTGGGCGTGGTCGTGCGCAGCCGCCGCGTCCTTGCCTGCCGCGGGGGCCGGCGCGCCGGAGGTGGCCGCCGCCGATGCGGGGGCGTCATGGGCGTGGCCGGCACGGGCATGGCCGGCATGGGCGTGGTCGTGATGGGCGTGTCCGCCGGGCGGCCACAGGCCCGAATGGTGCAGCGTGGTCAGCCCCAGGTTCAGGGCGAACAGGCCGGCGGACACCCACAGCCAGATGCCGGCCCCGCGATGCCCGTGTGCCCGTTCGTGCCGGTCCCACAGCACCCCCAGCAGCACGAAGGCGCCCGAAATGCCCACCAGCGTCCACTCGTGCTGGTGCAGGAAGCCGTGCAGCGCCTCGATCGGCGCCAGCGCACCCGTCAACGCAAGCCCTGTGGCCAGCGACACCAGGCTGGCGGCCACCGGCAGGCCACAGCACAGCACATGGATGCCGATCGCTGCCGCGTGCGCCATGTGGGCCCGGCCATGTGCGGCCGACCCGGAGGGCGCGGAAGGGTTTGCCTGAATGCCGTCCACGAGCGCCATGTTACACTATATCGTCCCCGCCCAGCCGAGATAGGCCCGCGAGGGCGGGGTGTCCAGTGCACTGCGCGCGGAAAACAGTGGTCAGGGGCCAGGCTTTCCCCCCATCGTCCGCTTCGCGGCCACTTGTCCCGCGGGTGGGGGAAGAACGGTTTTCCCCGAAGTTTCCTCCGCCGTCCGCTGGCGAGGTGCCCGGAGGGCGGAGGGGGGCTTGGGTTTGTTCTGCAACAGCGGTGGATAGGTCCCTGTGTGTGGATTTGTG
>DBAV01000229.1 GCA_002291875.1 Hyphomonadaceae bacterium UBA1001 | reverse complement strand
GCGATCACCACCTGGGTGTCGGCCTCGTCCTGGAGCACATTCGCCCCGGCCGAGATCAGCGACAGCAGGATGGCGCCGCCAAAGCGCTGGAGGAATTTGCGATCCACATCGCCCTCCAGGCCGCCACGACCCAGCTCGTCCGTGCCGGGCGCGCCCAGCGGAACCGACACACCGTCCGGTGTGACCAGACGCGTCCAGATCACGAAGGCCCGCGACTGGCCCAGCGCCACGCCCGAGCGATACTGCCCGATCAGGCGCGAACCACGCGGGATCAGCACGCGCCGGTTGTCAAAGCCCCGGATGTCGCGCGTCACGGTCGCGCGCACAAAGCCGGGCAGGTCGGAATTGATCGCGGTCTCCAGCACCCCGGGCACCACGGTGCCTTCGATGACCGTGTTGGTGGTGTCGCTCATGCGGGTGGCGCGCACCGGCGTCTCGGCCGTGCCGGGCGCCGGGGCGACGCGCGCGGCAAACCGCTCGTCGGCGTTCAGCCCCTCACGCGGGGTTCCCGCTGCCCCTTGCGTGCCCGGTGCCATGGCCATGCCCAGCGCGCCGGCGACTTGGTCGGGACGCAGGGCCACGGCCCCGCCCGGCGTCAGCGGCATGGCGCCGGCGTCCGGTGCCCCGGCATCGAACACCAGGGACGGCGACTTGCGACGGGCCTCCAGCGCCGCCAGCGCCGCCTGCTGCTCGGGTGTCGGACCGGGCGGCGGTGCGCCGGCCCCTCCGGCCTGCGGCAACAGCGCGGCCGGACCGGCCACGATCGGCAGCTGTATCTGCGGCGCGGGCGGTTCGGCGTAATCACCGACGGGTGTGGTGTGCAGGTCGGGCAGAGGCGGCAACGTGCGCGAATCGATCACCGGCGGCGCCCCGGGGGTTGCCTGCACCATCGAGGCGGCAGCCTGTTCACGCCCTTCGGCCAGGGTCATGAACACGCCCGCGCCAAGGGCCAGCGCACCGACAACCACTGCCGGCATCACCCAGGGCCGGTCCGGGACCGCCACCGAGGGACGGATATCCTCGAAGCGCGGCGGCTCGAGGGTATCGGCCATCAGCTCGTCGGACTCGGTGGGATGGGGATCGCGTCCACGCACAATCAGTCCCTCCAGAAGCCGCGGCGGCGCTCGGTGCGACCCTCGGGCGCGCGCCAGCCCCGGTTGGTGACCACCGCACGCTCGCGGCCCAGCCGCAGCACCAGCTCTCCCGCCACGGTGTCGACCACGACATGATCGTCGTTCACGCGGACATTCGCCAGCCCCTCCGAACCGTCGGGACCGACGACGAAGATGGCGGGTGGCTCCATGCCCGGCGGAAAGCGCAGGAAGGTCAGGGTGCCGTTGTCGAACACGGTCTGCGGCGCGATCCGGCGTGACCCGGTGGTCGCATAGTCGAAGTTCAGCACTTCAGGCGGGGCGGGCGGCGGCGGCTCCTCGCGCGGAGGCGGGGGTGGGGGCGGCGGCACCGGATAGTCGAAGCGCAGCACGAACACGATGTCGGGATCGCGCGGGCCGCGCGCCTCGGCCGAGGTCAACTCGAACGTATAGCGGCGCAGATTGGTCACCACCGTCATGTTGGTGCCTGCATTGCGTTCGATCGGCTTGACGAACAGCAGTGTCGCGGCGCGGTTCGGCGAGATCTGCCAGGCAATGCTGTCGCCAATGGACACATTCTCGATCCGCTCGCCGGGGCCGAACTCGATCATGGTCTGAAAGCCCAGATGCCCACGCAGCGGGATCACACGGTTTTCCTGCCAGGGCACGGTACGGATACGCGGATCGTCGGGCACCGCTTGGGCCTGTGCGGCACCCATCGGCGAGGCTGGTGGCGGGGATGCGGACGGGGCGGGGGCCGGCTGGGCGAGGGCGGCCGGAACGCCGGCCAGCGCCAGCACCAGGACAAGCGCGCGGATCATGGTGACGGCTCCCTCTCGCGCGCGATCTGCGGACCGGTACGCGTCGGAAGCGGGATCGGGAAGGGAATTTCCGCCGCATTCACGGTCGGTGCAACAGTGTTGGCGGGCGGCGCCCGCGTGATCGGCGGCATGGGCGGCGTCACCGGGACATCCGGCTTCGGCATGGCAACCAGAAGGGCCGGATCCACGGGTTCCTCGGGACCGCCCACCCCGGTCATTGCCTCCGTCGCGGCCATCGTGCCGGCCGGATCGGCCGGGGCCGCGGCCAGCGGGGCACCCTCCTGGTCCCGGCGATAGGTCACCACCTGAAAGCCCAAGGGGTTCAACAGCCGGTCCTCCATCCGCATGGGCGCGCCGGTAAAGCGGAAGGTGATGGTCGCCTGCCAGAACGCGTTGGCCGTCTGGCCGTCCAGGTCGCGCTGGCGGGTTTCAAAGCGCACCAGGGCCTCGCCGGCCCGCTGGATCCGCACCTCGCGGACAGTCACGCCGACGCGGCTGGAGGCATTGATGCGGTTGATGACCGCGTCGGGATTGGCCTCGTCGTGCTCGGCCAGCCAGTCGGCCTGCGCCTCGGCGGCCGACCACAGGGCGACGCGGCGATAGCGGTCCTGCAGGTCGGTGACGTCGAAGGTCTCGCGGCCGATCACGTACTGCGCCAGAAAGGCATGCAGCAGCGCCGCGTCCTCGGGCAGGTCGCCCAGATGGACCCCGCGCACGGTCTCCACATACCCGGTCGTGCGGTCGACCAGCAGGGTATAGGGCTCGACCCGTTTCAGCGGCAGCATGGTGGCAATGGCGGCGGCCTGGGCAGCGCACACCACCAAGAGGCCGCCCGCGATCCACACCGTGCGGCGTCGGGCGTCGGCCTCACGGTGGGCCATCTCCTCCCAGGCCTCGATGACGAGGCGGTCGCGCGTGCGCGCCGCGTGGGGCGCCTCATGGGGGACGGGATGCTGGACTTGGGTCAGCCGCCCATCGTCCGGCGGCGGAAGCGCGCCTCTCATGGCGTCGCCTCCCCGGGCCGGCGTGTGGGACGAGGCATCCGCCGCGCGGCCTGGCCAAGCCGTTCGGACGGCGCCACCATCGGCGCCAGCGCATCCGCCGTAGCCCGGCCGCGGCGGTCATCCAGTGCCACCGAAATGTCTGCCCCGCGCCCCTGCATGTCGGCCGCCGCGCGCAGCAGCGTCGCCTGGGCCGCCCGACCCTCGCCGCCGCGCTCGCTCTCTACGCTGATCGAAGCTGCCGCGGGCGCAGACACACTGCCTGTGGCCGCGCCGCGGCGTCCAGGCCCCGCACCCGACGTCGAGAAGCCGCCCGCGATCGAGGCGCCGATGCGAAGGACCTGAAGCATCACGATCAGGAACACCAGCACGATCAGCGTGATGGTCATCACGCTGCCCATGTCGAACGTGCCCTGCCGCACCTGTTCGTCCAGCGACACAAGGAAGGGGCGCAGCATGACCAGCATCGCCATGCCGAACACGCTGGCGGCCAGCGGGGCCAGCGCGAACGCCAGGGTGGTGCGCAGCCAGCCATCGAAGAATCCGCGCGTCGAGTCGAACAGGAACAGGCCGATGAAGATCGGCCCGATCGCCAGCAGAAAGCCCAGCACGATCTTGGCGGCCAGGATCAGGCCCACCGTCGAGAGCAGCATGATGATGGCCGAGAGCCACAACATGCCCGATCCCAACATCGGCCCGCCCTGTAGGATGTTGGCCGACGGGCTGGCCATGGACCCATAGAAGGAGGCTCCCGCCGCGAGGCTGGCATAGGCTTGCTCGAGGCCGAGATAGACGTCGGCCGCAACCCCGCCCCGTGCGGCGACCGGTTGCATCAGGGTGGCCAGGATTTGCCGCGGCCCCTCGAACAAAAGGTCGTAGACGACTGTCTGATAGGCCGCCCACGAGGTGAGGAACGCCAGGATCAACCCGATCTTCAGGGCCGAAACAGGCAGGTCGGTCAGGCGCAGCCCGTTGCGGCCCAGCAGCAGCTGATAGCCCATCAGCGCGATGTACACCGTCAGCAGGACCGTGAAGGCGTTCGAAAACCAGGTATCGGGGCCCACCAGCGCCCGATAGGAATCGTGCACCATCACCTGGATGTGGCAGTCGACACTGTCGACCAGCTGGGTCACCAGCCCCTGTCCCGGCGTGGCGGGACACATGGCCGAAACGGGCGCACCCACCGTCATGCGCGTGCCCTCGCCAAAAGCCGCGGCAGCCAGTCGCCCGGGGAGTCGCCGACCTCGGCACGCACCTCGTCCAGGATGCGCACGGTCGACTCGCGCCCGGAAAGCACCGTCAGCAGGTCGGGCATTCCGTTCAGGTTCATCCGCACGACCACGCTGTCCCGCCCCGAGCGCACCAGGAAACAGCGCGACGTGTCCGGCAGCGAGCGCACCAGTTCGAACTCGTGGGCGGTCAGGCCAAAGCCGGTGCGATAGTCGCGTTCCTGCGCCTTGGGGTTGGGCAGGAAGATCTGGGTGGCGGACTGTTCGATGATGGCGCTGGCGATCTCTGACTCCAGGGCATCCGCGGCGCTCTGGGTGGCAAACCCCAGAATGCCGTTGCGCTTGCGGATGGTCTTTTCCCAGTCGCGGATGCGCGCCACGAACACCTCGTCGTCCAGCGCCTTCCAGCCCTCGTCTACGACGATGATCGACGGCGTGCCGTCCAGGCGCTCTTCCACCCTGTGGAACAGATACATCATGGCAGGCGTGCGCAGGATGGGGTCGTCCAGGATGCGCGTCATGTCGAACCCGGCGGTGCGCGTCTCGAGGTCGAGGCCGTCGTTCGGGTTGTCGAACAGCCAGGCGCGGTCGCCGCCCTCGACCCAGGGCGCCAGCCGGCTGGCGAGGTCCCCCAGCGTTGGCCGCCGCGCGCCGGCGAACAGCTCGCGGAAATAGCGCAGCCGACGGTATTCGGGTGCCTGGTCGAAATTAGCCGCCACCGCGTCTGCGATCAGGGCATGATCGTCGGCCGCCAGCGTTTCGCCCGGTGCGGTGACCAGCCGCGCGGTCAGCGCCTGCAGGAAGCGCCGATTGACCGCGGTGTCCGGCAGATGCAGCGGGTTGAAGCCGGTGGGCGTTCCGGGCTGCAGCACCTCATAGCGCGCACCCATGGCCCGCAGGAAGATTTCCGCGCCCCGATCCTTGTCGAAGAACACGATCCTGGGGTCGAACTTCCGGGCCTGCGCCAGGAGGAAATTGACCACCACGGTCTTGCCCGAACCCGACGGCCCGATGACCAGGAAATTGCCCAGATCGCCATTGTGGAAGCTGAAGAAATAGGGCGACGCGGCGGTTGTCTCCAGCACCGTGACCGCCGGGCCCCAATGATTGCCGTCCGCCCGCCCCAGGGCGTGATTGTGCAGGCTGGCCAGCCCCGCAAAATTGCCCGACGACAACAGCGCCTTTCGCGGGATGTCGGCAAAGGCGCCGGGGAACTGCGCCCAGAAGGACGGCTCCAGCGCCACGTCCTCGCGCACCACGATCGCCCCAAGCTCGGTGAAGGCGGCACGGACATCGGCGACCGCCTCGTCGAGCGCGGCCTTGTCCGCCGCCCGGACGGCCAGCGTGATGTGGTGTTCGCCGAAAGCCGAACGTCCCGCGGACACGTCGTCCTTGGCCACGGTCAGGTCGCGGCGCAGGCTGAGGGCATCGTCGTCCGCCGCCCGCATCCGCCTCAACACCAGTCCGATGCGGTCCAGCGCGACCTGACGGTCCACCAGCGAAAAGCTCTGGGTCAGGATGAACTCGTGCGGCAGGCCCAGCAGCGCGTCCAGCTGACCGGCCAGCGTGTGCGGCGGATACTCCTTCAGCGAGAGCATGGCCCCGAAACTGGGACCGTGGCCGGGCAGCGGCCCCAGTTCAAAGGTGTCGCTGCCGAAACTGACGCGGCGGCGGGTCAGCGACGGGCCGATCGCCCCCTCGGCCAGCCTGACCGGCGCCATGTCACCATTGTACAGCGCCGACAGGAACTCCATCGGTTCGGAATGCCAGCCTTCGGCCGTGGCATAGGTCGTCAGCAGGCGCGCACCACAGGGTTCCAGCGCCGCCAGCAGCCCCTCGCGCGCGGCATCCAGTTCGCGCCGGTCGCGGGCGCGTCCCGCCTCATCCTCGACCGGGGCGGGGTTGAACAGCCCCTCGACAAGGCCTGCGCCGCGCCGGGCCGGACGGCGCACCAGCGTCAGGAACAGGTCGTTGACGAACAGGCGGCGCTTGGACAGGCGCGCCCGCCACGCCCGGTCCAGGACCGCGGCGAAGGGATCGGGAAAGGTGCCAATCACCTCGGGCCGCACTTCGCGGCGCACGATGTGGTGCCACAGCGCGAACCGGCCGCCCGTCAGGCCCCGCACCATGGTGTCACGCACCTCGCGGCGATAATCGAGGTCGGACGCGTCGCGGGTCTCGAAGGGCAGGCCGCGGATATGCATGCACTGCAGCACGCTGCCATCGCGCGCCAGGATCGTCGCCGGATCGAGATGCCGCACGAATGGAAGGCGGTCAGACGCGCGCGCCTCGCGCCGGTCGAACAGCCGCCGCTCGCGGTCGGTCCAGGCGCGACGCTGGGGCGCGCGCTTCATCATGGCGCGTACGAGTTGCAGCGCCAGTGCGCCCGGTTGCGCACGCGCGGACAGCGCTGCGCCCGCAACAAGAAGAGATCGAGAAAGCGCGGCTCGCGCCGGCACAGCATCACGCCGATGGCATGGATCACCAGGCTGGCCGCGATGGCCCAGAAGGATTTGGTCAGCAGGAAGATCTCTGTCGTGAGAACCAGGTTCAGCACGAAGAAGGAATAGGACACGCCCGCGAACATCTGCGGCCGGGTCAGCGCCTGGAACACGGGATCGCGCACCAGGGCCATGTCGGTTCAGCCTGCGAAGCGCGCGGCCGCCTGGATGCCGCCAACGATCGCCGCCGCGCCGAACAGCACGAAACAGCCCACGATCACGGTGATCCCATAGCGCCAGTTGAGGCGGCCGGTCAGCATCATGAACCCGACGACCGCGACCGCGACCACGGCCACCGCGGTCGCCACATTGCCAAGCAGTGTCCCCTGCACCCAGTTCGCGGCCGCCAGGATGGGCCCCGAGCCCTGCGGGTCCGCACTCTGTGCCGAGGCGGGCCCGGTGACCAGCGCAGCGGCAACGGCAGCCGAGAGGACCACCGCACCCGGCAAGGGCGTGCGCGTTGGCGTGGACATGATCCCTCCAGTGTGGGTGAGCACGCCGCTACACCTGACCGTGAAGGGTTAACCCTTTGCCTACGCCGCCGCAACGCCACCCGTCATTACAACGCGGAAGGTTGCCAGCGGTGCCTATGGCGTCGTCAGCGCCTGCTCGAGATCGGCCAGAATGTCGGCAACGTCTTCCAGACCGATCGACACGCGGACCACGTCCGGCCCGGCGCCCGCGCCCGCCTTCAGGTGGTCAGGCACCTGGCGGTGCGTGGTCGAGGCAGGATGGATGATCAGCGACCGGGTGTCGCCGATATTGGCCAGGTGGCTGAACAGGCGCGTCGACGACACCAGCTTCACGCCGGCCTCATAGCCGCCGTGCAGGCCGAAGGTGAACACCGCACCCGCACCCCTGGGGCTGTATTTGCGCGCCCGCTCGAAGGACGGATCGCCTGGCAGGCCGGCATGGCTGACCCAGGCCACCTCGGGCCGTGCCTCAAGCCATCGTGCCACCGCCAGCGCACTGTCGGCATGGCGCTGCATTCGCAGGGGCAGGGTCTCCACCCCCGTCAGGATCAGGAAAGCGTTGAAGGGCGACAGGGCGGCGCCCAGGTCGCGCAGCGTGAACACCCGCAGGGTAATCGCCAGCGAGATGTTCACAGCCGACCCGTCCGGCCCCAGCCCGATCGCGCCGAAGGTGTCATGAATGTCCAGGCCGGCATAAAAGGACAGAGGTTCGGTCAGCGTGGGAAAGCGGCCCGCCTGCGCACCCCAGTCGAACCGGCCGGAATCGACCACCACACCGCCGATCGAATTGCCATGGCCGCCAATGAACTTGGTCAGCGAATGGACGACAATGTCCGCCCCCCACTCGATCGGGCGGACCAGATAGGGCGAGGCCATGGTGTTGTCGACGATCAGTGGAATGCCGGCGGCGTGTGCCACCTGGGCGATCGCCTCGATATCGGTGACGATGCCGCCAGGATTGGCGATCGACTCGATGAAGACGGCCTTGGTCTCGGGCCGGATGGCTGCACGCAGGGCGTCGAGGTCGTGGTGATCGAAAAAGTCCACGCTCCAACCGAACTTGGCAAAGGAATGCGTGAACTGGTTCAGCGACCCGCCATAGAGCTGCCGCGCTGCAACGAAATGATCGCCCGGACCCAGCAGCACGTGGAACACGGCGAACTGTGCGGCATGGCCCGAGGCGAAGGCCACGGCCGCGGTGCCCCCCTCGAGGTCGGCAATCCGGTTCTCGAGCACGGCCGTGGTGGGGTTGGTAATCCGCGTATAGATCGACCCGAACTCCTGCAGCCCGAACAGGCGCGCGGCGTGGTCGACGTCCTTGAACACAAAACTGGTGGTCTGGTGGATCGGTGTGGCGCGCGAGCCGGTCACCGGATCGGGCGCAGCGCCCGCATGGATCGCACGTGTCGAGAACCCCTGGGTCATTCACCCCTCCGCCTGTCCTGGCGACCGTCGCAGAGGCGTTGTCCGCTGACCAGAGAGCGGGGCTCTTTCGTGCCATCAGCCAAGCTGACCAAACCCTGCCATGACGGCCGTTGGGCAGGGGCGGTGCGGAACCGGCGGCGGCGGCGCGCGGTTCTGCAGCCGCAAGCGCGCCGATGGCGCACCTCCCACGGGGAATCCCTGTCATGTCCAACATCGCTGTTTTCGGGGCGGCCCCGGCGCCGCCGCGTTTCCATCCCTTGCCCCAGCCTCTTCAGCTGCATCGCGAGCTGGCGCACTGGAACCGTGCCCGGCTGGCGCCGCGGGCCCCATCGCCCGACTGGTTGGGCGAGCTGGCCGACGATCATTCCATGCAGCGCCTCGAGGGGCAGATGGTCGAGGCTTGCCGCGCCGCCGTTTTTACCCGCGCCGCCTCCGCCCCGCGTGACGAGGAGGGGTTTGTTGCCTGGTTCGAAGCGCTGAAAGGCAGCGGCCCGGGCGAGAACGATCCGCTGTTTCCCTGGCTGGCCGGGTCTGCGGACCTGGAACAGATGCGCTGGTTCCTGTTGCAGGAGGTCGCCGGTGAGGCGGGCTTTGACGACCTGGTGGCGATGACCCAGGTCAAGATGCCGAACCAGGCCAAGCTGGAACTGGCCCGCAATTACTGGGACGAAATGGGGCGCGGGAACGAGCGCGGCATGCACGGGCCGATGCTGGCGCGCCTGGCGGACGCGCTGGACCTGCACCCCACGATCGAAGGCACGGTCTGGCCTGCCCTGGCACTGGGCAACCTCCTGGTCGCGTTCGCCACCAACCGACGATACGCCTGGCACGCGGTCGGTGCGCTGGGGGTGGTCGAGCTGACCGCACCCTGGCGTGCCGGCCTCGTGGCTGAGGGGCTGAAGCGCCTGGGTGTCGGCAAGGAGCGGCAGTACTACGCTTTGCACGCGACCCTGGACGTCAAGCACTCGGACGACTGGAACCGTGAAATCCTGCGGCCGCTGATGCGCGACACCCCCGAAGCCGGGCGCTGGATCGCCGAGGGGGCGCTGATGCGGCTCGAAGCGGGCAAGGCATGCTATGACGCCTATCGTGCCCACCTGTGGGCCCAGCGCGTGCTGAACTGAGCGCCGCCCTCGCGAGGACTTTTTTCCTTTGCACGTTCAGGAGATGGGCCCCGGACACGTCTTCGCGATGCTCAGCCGTTCCGGGGTGACGGTGTCCCTTTTTGCAGATGCTTCCAGTCCGGTCGTCATCCCGGGCCGGTGAGGCCGGACCCGGGGCCCACCCCCCGAAACTCCGATGGACCCGAATTGCGCGTCACAACCGCGCCCAGGGCGCCGCACCCGCGCGCGTGCGCTGGCTAACGGCGCGCTCGGTGAACGCCACGCCTGCGCCGCGCGTGCGCACGTCATTGAGGCCCACCCATTCGCCCACACAGGCATCGCGCGTCAGCGTGGCGACCGCATAGCCGCGCCGGTCCAGGTCCACCCAGTCCAGCTCGGGGTTGAATGCCACCATCGCGCGCCGGCGCTCTTCGGCCGGCACGCTGGCCCAGCCGCGTTCCAGGCCCGGCGAACTGACCGACGTGCCGGCCACCTCGACGCCCACATGGGCACCGTCTTCGGTCCGCAGATTGCCGCGCCAGGCATTGTGGCTGTCACCGGACAGCACGACCGTGGCGGCGCTGGCCTGACGCGCCGCCTGCAACAGACGCTCACGCGCGGCGGGATGGCCAGACCAGCTGTCGAACCAGCCCGGCAGCCCGAACTGCCCCATCCGCGCGTTGAAGACGGCGCGGCGCTGGTTGAACGCACTGGCATCGGGCGCAACAAACCGCTCGCTCTCGGGCGGCGACAGTCGTCCCGACATCACCAATTGCTGGACCAGCACCTGCCAGCGCACACCCGCGCCGGTGGATGCCCGCAGCTCGTCGGCAATCCACGCCTCCTGCAGGCGCCCCAGAAGGCTTCGCGACGGGTCGGCCAGGGCGCGACGGATGGTGTCCGCCTCCCGCCCGATCCGGTCGGCGTCGCCGGCGGCCACCGCCGCGCGCATGGCGTCCGCACTGTCGAACTGGGGTGTGCGCCCGATCAGGCGCGTGTCCAGCGCATTCAGCGTGGCCAAATCCCCCCAGCGGAAGGTGCGATAGATCCGCAGCGGGCTGTCGGTAAAGCCGCGCGCCGGCATCCAGTCGAACCACGCCTTCACCGCCGCGGTGCGCCGCGCGATCCAGGTGCCTTCGGTCGCGGCGTCGTGCTCCTGCGCGCCATCGGTCCACGCATCATTGGCGATCTCGTGGTCGTCCCACACCGCGATCATCGGTTTGAGACGATGCAGCGCCTGAAGGTCCGGGTCGGCCCGATAGGACTGATAGCGCAGGTGATAGTCGCTGAGGCTGATGGTCTCGCCCGGCGGGAACTGCGACTCCAGGCGCACGGCCAGCGCTTCTTCGGTCGAGGGATAACGCCCGCGCTCGTATTCGTAGATGTAATCTCCGGTATGCACGGCAAGGTCGATGTCCTCGCGCGCGGCCGCCAGGCCATAGGCCTCGAACCAGCCGAACGGCAGGTTCGAACACGAGAATACCGCCAGGCCCAGCCGGTCCCCACCCCGGGCCGGAACGGTCAGCGTCCTGCCGGTTTCGGACGGGCCCGACCCGGACAGGAAACGATAGAAGAACCGCCCGCTCGCCGGCAGGCCGCGCGCATCCACCTTGACGCACCAGTCGTTCGACGCACGCAGATCGCCGCGACCGCGTCGCACGACCCGCCGGAAGCCTTCGTCGGTGGCCACTTCCCAGCCCAGGACCGCATCGCGGCCATCCGCCGGCACGAACCGGGTCCACAGGATCACCGCGTCCGCCGTCGGATCGCCCGACGCAACCGAGTGGGTGAAGGTGCCGCGCGGCAGGCCCTGCGCCAGGGCAGGGGCGGGGAATGTCGCCAGCGCGCCACCCGCGCCGACGCTGGCAATCAGGCGACGCCGATCAAGAACCGTCATGATGTTGCAACCCCTGCCCAGTCGGACCCGATCAGCCGATCCACAGCCGCTCGAAGGCGGCCACCAGCAGCCATACGACAAGGGCGAAAACAGACGCCAGCGTCAGGGTGCGTCGCCATACGCTTGCAATGTCGTGCATGCTCCAGCCCCGCCTGTCTTTGCGCGGGTCGCCCGCTAGGGACGGTCGGTGACACGGCGATGACATTGCCGCGATGGGGCGTGGCCTCATCCTGCCGGGCCCATTGATCGGCGCCGCGAAGGGCGCGAAGGAAGGCCATGCCGTTTTCCGTCTTCGACCTGTTCAAGCTGGGCGTGGGGCCATCCTCGTCGCATACCATGGGGCCGATGACGGCCGCCGCCCGGTTCGTCGAGGGCCTGTGCACCGCAGGGGTGCTGGGCGCGGTCGCGCGCGTCGAGGTGACGCTTTACGGATCGCTCGCCCTGACCGGCAAGGGCCACGCCACCGACAGCGCCGTCATCAAGGGCCTTGCGGGCTTCGTGCCCCAGACCATCGACCCCGATGCCGCCGATCGCGCACGGGCCGAGGTTCTGGACCATCGCAGGCTGCGTCTGGGTGATGATGGGCCCGTGATCGCGTTCGACGAGGGACGGGACATCGTCTGGGCGGGCCGCACGCGCCTGCCGGCCCATCCCAACGCGCTGACCTTTGCGGCCTTCGATGCGGCAGGCGAGGAACTGGCGCGGCGCACCTGGTACTCGGTCGGCGGCGGCTTTGTCCGCGACGAGGACGAAATCCGCACCAATGAACGCCCGTCCGGCACCGCGGCGGTGCCGTTCCCCTACACGTCGGGCGATGAGCTGCTGCGGGTGGTCGAGGCGGGCGGCGTCACCATCGCGCAGGCCATGATGGCCAATGAATGTGCCCAGCGCCCCCGGGCCGAGGTCGAGGCCGGGCTCGACGCCATCTTCGACGCCATGCAGGGCTGTATTGACCGCGGCATGCGCGCCGAGGGCACCCTGCCGGGGGGCCTCAGCGTGCGCCGCCGCGCGCCTTTGCTTCACAAGGCGATCAAGGCCCGCCAGGAGCAGCAACTGGTCGATCCGCTGGCGGCCATGGACTGGGTGAATCTTTGGGCGCTGGCCGTGAACGAGGAGAACGCCGCCGGCGGGCGGGTCGTCACCGCGCCGACCAACGGGGCAGCCGGCATCGTGCCTGCGGTGCTGCGCTATCATGACCGCTTTCACCAGGGCACCCCCGACACCCGGCGGACCTTTCTTCTGGCGGCGGCGGCGATCGGGGCGCTCTACAAGCGCAATGCCTCGATTTCAGGCGCCGAAGTCGGCTGTCAGGGCGAGGTGGGGGTGGCCTGCTCGATGGCGGCTGCCGGACTGGCCGCGGCGCTGGGCGGCACCAATGCCCAGGTCGAGAACGCCGCCGAGATCGGCATGGAGCACAATCTGGGTCTGACCTGCGACCCGATCGGTGGCCTGGTCCAGATTCCCTGCATCGAGCGCAACGCCATGGGTGCCATCAAGGCCATCGACGCCGCGCGCCTCGCTTTGCTGGGCGACGGCCAGCACCATGTGAGTCTGGACAAGGTGATCGCCACGATGAAGCGAACCGGCGAGGACATGAAGGACATCTACAAGGAGACCTCCCTGGGCGGCCTGGCGGCCGAAGTGGGGATCGGGGTGAACCGGGTGGAGTGTTGAGGCGATGCGTCCTGACGGGCGCCCCCCAGGTGCGTCGGCCTTGGACCCGCCTGACGCCATTGCGCCACGCGCGCGCCAACGCTTTCAAGCCAACGCATTGGGCAAGGACGTTTCGAACGGCCCCCATGCGATCGTCTGAACCCGAATGGCGACTCGTGGGGGATGGCTGGTCTATGGACAGGTCCATGATGGCGATCTCTTTCCGCGTTGCGCTCCTGCGGCCCCTGGCCGCGCTGCTGGCTGCGGCCGGGCTGGTCACCGTCACCGCCTGCGGACCCGCAAATGCACCGGCGGAAGATGGGGCTCGCACCCTCACCCTGGGGTTGGTGCTCGAGCCACCCGGCCTCGACCCCACCGCCGGCGCGGCAGCCGCCATCGACGAGGTGGTGTATGCAAACCTGTTCGAGGGGCTGGTGCGGGTGCGCGAGGATGGCAGCGTGGCGCCCTCGCTGGCCTCGTCCTGGACCACCGCGCCCGATGGCCTGACCTGGACTTTTTCCTTGCGCGAAGGGGTGCGGTTTCATGACGGCACCACCTTCGACGCCGAGGACGTGCGCTTCAGCCTGGACCGCGCGCGCGCGCCCGACAGCCTGAACGCCCAGCGCGAACTGTTCGCGGCCATCGGCGCGGTCGAGGCCGTCGATCCGCGCACGGTCAGGCTGGTCTTGACGCGCCCCGATCCAGACCTGCTCTTCACGCTGGGTCAGGGCGATGCTGTCATTGTCGCGCCAGAGAGCGCCGCCACCAATGCCACCGCACCCGTCGGCACCGGCCCGTTCCGCTTTGGCGCCTGGGCACGCGGCGCCTCGATTACGCTGGAGCGGTTCGAGGGGTATGCCGGCGCGCCGGTCGGGCTGGACCGGGTCGTCTTCCGCTTCATCGCCGATCCCAGCGCGGCCGCCAATGCGATCCGCGCCGGCGATGTCGACGGCTTTCCCGACTTTCCGGCGCCGGAATTGCTGCCCGCGCTCGAGCGCGACCCGGACCTGCGCGTGACCTGCGGAGAGACCGAAGGCGAGACCATCGTTGCGATCAACCACCGGCGCGCGCCGCTGGGCGATGTGCGCGTGCGCCGCGCGCTGTCGCACGCCATTGACCGTCAGGCCGTCATCGCCGGGGCCATGGCAGGCTTTGGCACACCCATCGGCAGCCATTTCTCGCCGGCCCACCCCGACCATCTGGACCTGACAGGGCGCTGGCCGCACGATCCTGCCCGCGCCCGGGCGCTGCTGCAGGAGGCAGGCGTGCCGGCCGGCCAGCGGCTTCGACTGGTGTTGCCACCCCCCGGTTACGCCCGGCGCGGCGGCGAGATCATCGCCGCGCAACTCGAGGCCGTGGGGCTGGACATCGAGATCGTCCCGATCGAGTGGGCGCCCTGGCTGGACCAGGTGTTCGGGCGGGCCGACTTTGACCTGACCGTCGTGTCGCACACCGAACCCCGCGACATCGCGATCTACGCTCGCCCGGACTATTATTTCGGCTATCGAAGTGCCGCCTTCGATGAAATCATCGCGCGGCTGTCGCGTGCGACCGACCCGGCCGAGCGGCGCCAGCTGAACCAGCTCGCCCAGACGCGACTGGCCGATGAGGCCGCCGCGGTGTTCCTGTTCCAGCTTCCAAAACTGGGCGTCTGGAACCGCCGGGTGCAGGGGCAATGGACCAGCTCTCCGATCCAGGCCAACGACGTGACGGGCGTGACGCTCGTCCCATGAGCGCGCCATGATCCCGGCCGTCGCGCGCCGCCTCGCCTCGCTGGTTCTGACGCTTCTGGCCGCGGCAGTGGTGGTGTTCTGGGCGCTGTCCGTGCTGCCGGGCGATCCCGCATCGTTCATGCTCGGCACCCAAGCAGACCCAGCCTCGCTGGCCGCGCTGCGGGCCGAACTGGGACTCGACCGGCCGTTGGCAGAGCGTTTTGGCGCATGGCTGGCCGGAATGGCGACCGGGGACATGGGCACCAGCCACATCTATCGTGTGCCGGTCGGCGACCTGGTGGGCGAAAGGCTGGCAGTTTCGCTGCCGCTGGCGGCGATGGCGCTGGCGATGGCAGTGGCGGTCGGGCTTCCGCTGGGCGCCGCGGCGGCGCTGCAGCATGGCCGCGCAGGCGACACCGCCATTTCTGTCCTGGCGCAGGCGGGTCTGGCGGTCCCGAATTTCTGGTTCGGCCTGCTGCTGGTTCTGGTGTTCTCGAGCTGGCTCGGCTGGTTCGCGGCCGGCGGCTTTCCCGGATGGTCCGAGGGTTATGTCGCGGGGCTGGGCGCGCTGGTCCTGCCGGCGATCGCGCTGGCCCTGCCGCAGGCGGCGATCCTCGTGCGCGTGACCCGGGCTGCCCTGCTGGAGGTGCTGTCACAGGATTTCATGCGCACCGCCCGCGCCAAGGGGCTGGATGCTCGGCGCGCACTGGTCCGCCACGCTCTGCCCAACGCGCTGGTGCCGGTGCTGGCCCTGATGGGACTCCAGTTCTCGTTCCTGTTGGCCGGCGGGATCATCATAGAGAGCGTGTTTGCCATACCCGGTCTTGGCCAGCTGGTGTTCCAGGCGGTGCTGCAACGCGACCTGCCCGTGGTGCAGGCGGTGGTGATGCTGCTGGTGGCGGCGGTGGTCGTGGTGGCCATGCTGGTCGAGCTGCTTCAGGTGGCCGTCGATCCGCGCCTGCGTCGTCCCGATGGGCCCTTGCGTGCGGAGGCAGGTCGATGATGCGCTTGGCGCCCCTGGGCCTGAAGGTAGGGGTCGGCATCATTGCGGCGGTGACCATGACCGCGCTGGTGGCCCTTGTGTGGACGCCGCACGATCCGACTGGGATCGACATTGCAAGGCGCCTTCTAGCGCCGGGCGGCGCGCACCTGCTGGGCACCGACGCCTTCGGGCGCGACGTGCTGTCGATGTTGATGGCCGGGGCGCAGGTCTCGCTGGCGGCAGCCTTCGTTGCGGTGGGGGTCGGGGCCGGGATCGGCGTGCCCTTGGGCCTGTGGGCGGCCGCCGCCGGAGGCTGGCTGGACGATGCCACCATGCGCCTGTCGGACCTGGTGTTCGCCTTTCCTGCGCTGGTCGTCGCGATCCTGCTGACGGCCGTGCTCGGGCCGGGGCTGTGGGTTGCGGTGCTGGCGGTCGGGATTTTCAACATCCCGGTGTTTGCCCGGCTGACCCGGTCCGCCGCCCTGGAACAATGGCCCCGCGGGCACGTGCTGGCAGCCCGGATGGCCGGCAAGTCGCGCGCGCGCATCTCGGTCGAGCATGTGCTGCCCAACATTGCAGGGCTTTTGGCGGTGCAGGCCACCATCCAGCTGGCCCTGGGCATTCTGGCCGAGGCGGGCCTGTCCTATGTCGGGCTGGGCGCCCAGCCACCCACCGCCAGCTGGGGGCGGATGCTGGCGGATGCCCAGACCTTTGCCGGACAGGCGCCATGGCTGGCGCTGGCGCCGGGGCTTGCGATCATGGTCACGGTCATCGGCATCAACATGGCCGGCGACGGCCTGCGCGACTGGATGGACCCGCGCCGCGTGGCCGGGAATGCCCATGCCCTCTGAGCAGCCCATCCTGCGCGTCAAGGGGCTGACCGTCGATTTCGGCGGCCGCGCGGTCGTTCAGGACGTATCGCTGGTGGCGCGGGCCGGGACGGTCACCGCGATCGCCGGCGGCAGTGGCTCGGGCAAGTCGCTGACGCTGGCGGCGATCGCAGGCCTGTTGCCGCGTGCGGCGCGTGCGCGCGGGCGGGTGATGCTGGGCGAGCTGGATTTGCTGGCGCTGCCCGAAGCCAGGCTGTGCGCGCTGCGCGGCGCCCAGGTCGGCATGGTCTTCCAAGAGCCGATGACTGCGCTGAACCCGCTGATGCCGATCGGCGAACAGGTCGCCGAAGTGCTGCGTCTGCATCGCAGTCTGGACCGCGCCAGCGCTGCGGACGCGGCCGGTCAGGCGCTGGACCGTGCCGGCCTCCCTGGCGATGCTGCGGGGCGTGCGCGCCTGCCGCACGAGCTTTCGGGTGGCCAGCGCCAGCGGGCGCTGATCGCCATCGCCACCGCCCTGCGGCCGGCGCTTTTGCTGGCGGACGAGCCGACGACGGCCCTGGATGTGACCACGCAGGCGCGCATCATGGACCTGTTGGGTCGGCTGGCCGACGAGGACGAAACGGCGGTGGTGCTGGTCAGCCACGACCTGGCCCTGCTGTCCTGCCATGCGCGCAATCTGGTTGTGCTCGACGCCGGCCGGGTGGTCGAAGCCGGCAGGATGCCCCAGGTCCTTGGCACCTTCACCCACGCTGCGGCCCGCGCAATGGTGTCGGCCGCCAGACCGCCGCGGCGCCAGGCCCGGACGGCTGCGGCAACCGCCGCGCCCCTTCTTGAACTGCGCGGCGTCACCCGCGTGCACCACCTGCGCGGCGGGAGCAGGGTGACTGCCCTCGATGGATGTGACCTGGTGCTGCGCCCGGGCGAAACGCTGGCGGTCGTGGGCGCCAGCGGCGCCGGCAAGTCCACCCTCGCCCGGATTGCCACGGGGCTTGAACGCCCCGACTCCGGAACGCTGCTGTGGGACGGTCGGGCGGCCCCGCCATCGGCCGAACTTCGCCGCGGCGTGCAGATGGTGTTCCAGGACCCAGCGTCGAGTTTCGATCCGCGCTGGCGGATTGCCGATACGGTGGCCGAGCCCCTGCATCTCGAGCGCCCGCGTCCGGACCGCGAGGGACGGCGCGCACGCGCGGCGGCCGCCCTGGCGCGGGTCGAGCTGGGCCCCGAGACGCTGGATCGCCTGCCGCACGCCTTTTCGGGCGGACAGCGGCAACGCATCGCGATCGCGCGCGCGCTGGTGCTGCCGCCCAGGGTGGTGGTGCTGGACGAGGCGGTTTCGGCGCTGGATGCGGTGCTGAAGGCCCAGATCCTGTCCCTGCTGGACCGCCTGGTGCGCGAGCTCGACCTGGCCTGCCTCTTCGTGACCCATGACATGGGCGCCGTGCGTGCCCTGGCCGACCGTGTGATGGTGATGGAGGCCGGACGTGTGGTCGAGGAGGGGCCCGTGCACCGAATCCTCGAGAGTCCCGGCCACCCGGCAACGCGGGCGTTGGTCGAGGCGACCCCGACCTTGAGGCTGGGGCCCGCCGGCTCTGCCATTGTCGAAAGCGGTCACGTGGGGTAAGGGGACACCCTTCCGCTCCCGCCTCCCGTCCGGCCCGACGGCCCCGCTCGCCCCATCTCGGGGCGCCCTGCCCCGCTTCCGCTCCAGGACCCTCCATGTCGCGTCGCAAGAAGATTTACGAAGGCAAGGCCAAGATTCTCTATGAGGGGCCCGAGCCCGGTACGCTGGTCCAGTATTTCAAGGACGATGCCACCGCCTTCAACGCCGAAAAGAAGGCGGTGATCGAAGGCAAGGGTGTGCTGAACAATCGCATCTCGGAATTCATCATGGCGAACCTGAACGCCATCGGGGTGCCGACCCATTTCATCCGGCGGCTGAACATGCGCGAGCAGCTGATCCGCGAAGTCGAGATCATTCCGCTCGAAGTGGTCTGCCGTAACGTGGCGGCCGGCTCGATTGCCAAGCGCCTGGGTCTCGAGGAGGGCACCCCGCTGCCGCGCTCGATCATCGAGTTCTATTACAAGAATGACGCGCTCAGCGACCCGCTGGTTTCTGAAGAGCACATCACCGCGTTCAACTGGGCCAGTCCCCAGGAGATCGACGACATCCTGGCGCTGACCCTGCGCGTCAATGACTATCTGTTCGGCATGTTCGCCGGGGTCGGCATCCGCCTGGTCGACTTCAAGATCGAGTTCGGCCGCCTGTGGGAGGGCGACATGGTGCGGACCGTCCTGGCAGACGAGATCAGCCCCGACTCGATGCGCCTGTGGGACCTGACCGACGAAAACCGCAAGCTGGACAAGGACGTCTTCCGCCGCGACCTTGGTGACTTGGTGGCCGCCTATGCCGAGGTGGCGCGGCGTCTGGGCATCCTGCGCGATGGACAAACCGCCGCCAACGGCTAAGCCGGGCCCAGCCGAACCGCGCGGAGCCGCACCCGTGAAAGCCATCGTCTATGTCGCGCTGAAGCCAGGGGTGCTGGATGCCCAGGGCAAGGCGATTGCTTCCGCCCTGACCGATCTGGGCTTTGTCGGCGTCGTCGGCGCACGCCAGGGCAAGGTGATCGAGATCGACCTTGCCGAGACGGACGTCGAGGCCGCCCGCGCGCGGGTCCACGAGATGTGCGACCGATTGCTGGTGAACACCGTGATCGAGACCTACCGCGTCGACATCATCGCCTGACGCCCGGCGCGCCCATGCGATCGGTGACCGACAAGCTGCTGGTAAAGCCCGGGCGCAGCGTGCTGATGCTGGATCGCCCGGCGGCGCTGGCGCGGCTGCTGCCGCTTCCTGACACCTGCGCCGAGCCTTTTCCCGACATCATGCTGGCCTTTGTGACCTCGCCCGAGACACTGGCTGCGCGCCTGCCCGACCTGCTGCCACGGTATCGGGTGGGGGCGGTGCTGTGGATCGCCTACCCGAAACTCTCGGGCAAGGTCGCCGCGACCATGACCCGTGACCATGGCTGGAACCTGCTGGAAGAGCAGGGCTTTCTGGCGGTGACACAGATTGCTCTGGACACCGACTGGTCGGCGGTTCGCTGGCGCCGCCGCGATGAAATCCGGAACATCACGCGACGCGGTGGCTGAACGTTGAGGCCAGTGGAGGGGGCGATGGACTTTGAAGGTCAGGTGGCGGTTGTCACGGGGTCGGCGACCGGGCTGGGCGCCACCAGCGCCATCGCCATGGCGCGCAGGGGCCTGAAGGGTGTGGTGCTGTCGTGCGCGCGCAGCGTCGATGACCTCGAGGCCACGGCAGCTGCCTGCCGCGAGGCCGGGTGCGCGGTGCGGACGGTGGTGGGTGACATCGCCGAGGATGCAACCAGCCGCGCCTTGGCCCAGGCAGCGGCGGGATGGGGTCGGGTGGACATCGCGGTCGCGAACGCGGGCATGACGCGACACGTGCCCGACCATGCCGACATGGAGGCGCTGAGCCCGGATGATTTCGCCCGGATCTATGCGGTGAACGTCACAGGCGCATTCCTGACGGTGCGGGCGCTGAAATCGCTGTTGCAGGCATCGCATGGCGCCCATGGCCACGCGGCGTCGGTGGTGATGACCAGTTCCATTGCCGGGGTGTCGGGCATTGGCTCTTCGGTGGCGTATGCAGCGTCCAAAGGGGCGCTGAACACCATGACCCTGTCGCTGGCGCGGGCGCTAGCGCCGGCGATCCGGGTGAACGCGCTGTGCCCGGGCTATATCGACACCCGCTGGTTCCCCGATGCCTTCGGCGAGGAACGGACGGCGATGATCCGCGAGCAGGTGCGCCGCACGACTCCGCTTCAGGCGGCCTCGGGCCCCGAGGACGTCGCCGACGTGCTGCTGTTCCTGGCGTCGCGCGCCAGCCGCCACATCACGGGCGAGACACTGCTTGTGGATGCCGGCCTGCATCTGAATTACGCGCCGCTGGCCGCCCGCTGAGGGCTTGGCTCAGCCGCTCGCGCCGCCGATCGCATAGACTGCCGACAGGGCCAGGACCACGCCCTCTGGCGCGAACAGGCGGGCGCGGGCGAACACCAATGTGCGGGTGCTCCTTACGACCTGGGTGTCGACCTTTGCCTCCGCGCTGTCCCCGACCGGACCCACATCAAAGGTCAGCGACACTGGCCGCAGGGCGACCGGGCCTGCGAACGTGGCACGCACATGGGTTTCGCACGCGCGGGCAAGGTCTGAAAGGCGGTCGGTGGCGCTGTGCATCACGCAGGCCTGCCAGTCTGGTGTGAGCCGGGCAAGCCGGCTGGCTTCATTCGGCGGCGACGGCGGCGATCGACTCGTCGGGGGCGTGCACTGCCGTCAGAGCCGCCTGCGCGCGCGCGCCCAGCGCCGCAAGCTGGCTGCGCACGCCGGGCGGGGCCGGTCCCACGAGTGGAATCCCCTGCTCGTCACAGAAATCGACCAGCGCCCGGGCCAGCGCGACCAGTTCAGGCGCTTGCGCCAGCAGGCGGGCCTGGAACTCGATGCGGTCGGGGTCGCGGTCATATTCGGATGCCGGGACGCGCCAGCCACCCCATGCATTGTCCTCGGTCACCACCGCGGGATGGGTGCCGGGGCGCGGGTGGCGCGCATCGCCGGTATCCATCGTCAGCCGGTTGCGTCGCCGCACCACGCGCCAGCGTTCGGTAAAGTCGTCCGCAGGTTCGGTGTCGTGCACCTCGGCCATCAGTTCGCTGGCCGCGAAGTCGCGTCCCAGCCCAAGGTCGTAGAGCACCCGAAGGGGCTCTTCGACGTCCTTGACCCAATGCGGCACCAGACGCTCGACATGCGCCCACGTACCCAGAGGACGCACATAGACTCGCTGACCCTTGTGAAAGGCGGCTTTGGCCATGGATGTTCGATCACCGGCTGTTGCGGATGCCGCGACATGCCACAGGGCGCTTTGAGATCGCGTGAAGCAGCACGGTTGCCCGCGCATTGACCATGTCAGGCGCCCGACAGCCTCAGGGCGGCGAGGCGCGCAAAGTCCAGAAGCAGGGCCCGCCGGCGCGCTGGCGCCAGGGGAGTCTGGGCCGCAGGCCGGATCACCGCGCCGCCAAAGCCATCCGCAACGATCAGGCCGACGCCTTCGGGCAGGATGTCGAGCGGGAAATCGGGGCCGACGCCGAAATAGAAGGCGTCGCAATAGGGGGCATAGTCTGTCCACTTGCCGTCCGCGCGAAAGTCTTCCAGCCCCGACTTGACCTCGACGATCGTGATCTCGCCCCGTCGTGACAGCGCCGCCACGTCGCCGCGCCGCCCGTTCGGCAGGGGCCATTCCACGATCGGCGCCGCACCCAGATCCACCATCACGCGCAGCACGCCGCGGGTCACGGCGCGGGTGATCGCCGGCCGCCCCGCCCCCGCATGGCTGGTTGGCGCGACGATGGCCCGAGCGGTGTCCATGGCCGGATGATGTTCTTGGAAAGTTCTGATGTCCAGCCCTCAGGCCGCGCCGACACCGGCGGCCAGCAGCGCGAAGATCAGCCCTCCCAGCACGATGCGATAGATCGCAAAGGGGAAGAAGCCATAGCGTGTGACGATGGCCAGGAAGGGCCGCACCACCACCAGGGCCGCCAGGAAGGCCGCCACGAACCCGACGCCGATGATGCCCAGCTGTTCGGGGGTAAAGCTGTCACGCTGCCGCCAGGCGGCAAACGCGAACGCTGCGCCCATGGTCGGCATCGCCAGGAAGAACGAGAATTCGGCCGCCGCGCGACGGTCCACGCCCAGCAGCATGGCGCCGACGATCGTGGCCCCTGAGCGCGACACGCCCGGAATCAGCGCAACCGCCTGGCAGCAGCCGATGAGAAAGGCCCGCCGGATGGGGATGTCGTCCACCTCGGTCACGGTCGGGACCGGCCGGCGCCACTCGACCAGGATCATCACGATGCCGCCGATGATCAGCGAGGTGGCCACCACTTCGGGGCTTTCGAACAGAACGCCCGTGATGAAGTCCGACAGCAGGAAGCCGGCAATGGCCGCAGGCACGAACGCCAGCGCGATCATTGCCGCGAAGCGGCGGGCTTCGGCCCGGGTCGGCAGCCCCGTCACCACCTCGGCGATCTTGCGGAAGTAAAGGATCACGATCGCCAGGATGGCGCCCAGCTGGATCATGATCTTGAAGGCGCCGCCGGGGTCTGAAACCCCGAGAAACGTGTCCAGTGCGATCAGGTGGCCCGTCGACGACACCGGCAGGAATTCGGTGAGACCCTCCACGATCCCCAGAAAGATCGCGATCAGGATGTCCATGAGGCTGGGCAAGGCGCGTCTCCGGCGGTTGGCGCCAAGCGCTTAGACGGTTTCGCGCGGACGGTGAACGCATGGTGCTGATGCCAGACGCGCTTGGTGTCGCCTGACAGGTGTTCGTCCACGATACTGGACGTCCATCCGCTTGACCCTACGGTTGATGTGGAGTTATCCATGCAGGTGGATGTGGATCGCTCGAAGTGTGATCCGTGGGGGACTGTCCACTGTGCGGACAGTCGTGTAGAAAGATTGTCGGTCTTCGCGCGTCGGGGACGACATGCGAGGTCCGACATGCTCAGCAAGCCCCTCCTCACCGTGCACGAAACGGCTGCACACCTTAAGGTGAAGGAGAGCACGGTGCGGACCTGGATCCGCGGTGGCCGCCTCAGGGCGATCAAGTTCGGGCGCGAATGGCGCATCACGGTCAAGGACCTCGAGCGCTATCTGAACGAAAACGCCAATTTCGCGCCGACCGCCGACTAGGGCGCCCGACCCCACCCGATCCTGCGGTGGAAACCGTTTGTTAACCTCGACATGGTGGCCTCCCGCGCGAGCGTAAGGACCGCGCGTGCCCGAGCCAGGTGTCATTTCCCCCGACGACGCGCTGAAGCGCGAGAACGATGCCCTGCGGGCCGAACTGGCCCATCTGCGCGAAGCGCTGGCCGAGGCCGAGGCGCTTGCCGACCGTGACGCGCTGGTGGGTGTGCTGAACCGGCGCGCCTTCATGCGCGAGATGGCCCGCGTGATGTCCTACACCGAGCGATATGGCGGCGGCGCTGCGGTGGCCTTTTTCGACCTCGACGGCTTCAAGCCGGTGAACGACACCCATGGTCACGCCGCCGGTGATGCTGTGCTGCGTCATGTCGGTCGCGTCCTCGAGGCCCACACCCGCGATTCGGATGTGATCGGACGGCTGGGCGGCGACGAGTTCGGCGTTATCCTGGTCCATGTCTGCAGCGATGACGCTGACCGCAAGGCGGCCGCATTGGCGCAGGCGCTGCGCGATACACCCTTGATGTTCGGCGGCACATCCATCGCCATTTCGGCCGCGCATGGCGTGCGCCATTTTTCGGGCGCCGAAGACCCCGAACTGGCGCTGGCCCGCGCCGACGAAGCCATGTACGCCGCCAAGCGGGGCGCACGCTCGGCGCGCATGGCGGCGCAACCGGCGATGGCCGCTTCCTGAGTCTGCGGGCTCAGCGCGGCGCGGGTGTGCCCGGGGCCGGACTGGATCGGCGCCACCGCACCGCCACCCGCGTCTCGCCGGTGTTGGTCACCCGCGACACCAGGGCCAGATTGCGGTTGGGCCGGTATTCGACCTGGGTGGCCAGCTCGCCCTGGCCGCCCCCGATCAGCTCGAGATACACCCTGTCGGTCAGGTAACGTCCGCCTGCAAAGGCAAAGCCGGTATCGCCCCCGGTGATGACCAGCCGGTCGAGGCGGGCAAGGTCGCGCAGCCCCCCGATGACGTCAAAGGCATTGCCGCCCGCCACCGACGCCAGCGCGGTTGCCAGCTGTGCCGACTCGCTGCCCGACAACGAGGTGGCCGACCGCCCGAACAGCACGCGTGACAGGATCTCGTCCTGGGGAAGCGAGGGCGTCGAGGACAGCGCCACGCGCGGATCGGCCGCGGTGCCGGTGATCCGCACCCTGGCGACAAAGGTCGGGTCCTCGTCGCGGACCGCCTCGAGCGACAGCCGGATCTGGTCGGGGTCGGTGGACAGGGTGATGGTCCCGCGATCGTCAAAGGTGAACACGCGCCCGGCGAACTCGTACTCGCCGCGGAAAATCCGCGCCACACCGGACAGGGTGGGCCGCGCGGTGGTGCCGCCCACCCGGGCATCGACCGACAGTTCGGCATTCAGCCCGCGTCCGCGCACGAAAACGCCGCGTGGCGCCCTCAGGCTGACGTCGAGGTCGGCCACCAGCCCGCCGGATCCGGCCGCGTCACGTTCGCGGGCCGCCATCGCCCGGCTGGCGGCGAGGTCTGGCGGCAGGTTGATCTCCTGCACCTCCAGTTCGACGATTCCGGGGGCGCCACCGCCGATTTCGGGGGAAATCCGGGCCTCTTGGATGGTCAGGGCGCCCCGCACGGCCAGATTGCCGCCCGCCGCCCGCGAAACCCCGAGCGTTCCGCTGGCCCGCGCGGTGACATCGCCGGTGTCGATCACCTGAAAGTTTTCAAGCTGCAGGTCCAGGGTCGAGGCCGCCCCCTCGGCCAGCCCCAGCCGGCCGTCGCCAGAAACGCGCCCGCGACGCCGGTCGGTGGCCGAGAGCCGCTGCAGCACCACCTGATCGCCGCCCAGCGATCCCGCCGCCTCAAGCGCCCCCAGTTCGAGTCCCGACGCGGGGTCTGCAAAGCTGCCCCCTGTCAGGGCAAAGCTGCCATCCACGCGGGGCCGCGCCAGCGTTCCCCCCACGCGACCTTCGGTGACGACCTGTCCCGCCAGCGAGCGCTGGCCCGCGAAAACAAGGTCGGCAACCGCGCGGATTTCGCCGCGCAGGTCGAACGTGCCGCGCAAGGGTCCGGCCGTGGCCACCGCCAGGCGCAGCGGGTTGGTCGAGGACTGGACCGGAAGGGCCAGATCGACGAATCCCGCCAGGCCGGCAGCTTCCTGGGTGCGCGCGTTGACCGTGAGCGTGTCTCTGGCAAGTCGCCCTTCGATCAAGGTGTCCACGGCCAGATCGCGCGCGGTGCCGCGTGCCCGCACATCATCGAGGCGCGCGGTCAGAGTGCCCGCAAGCGGGCCGCCGCTGCCGTCCAGGGCGGCCTCTCCGCTGACGCTGCCCGTCAGCTCCTCGGCGGCCAGGCGCAAGGGCAGGTCGGCGAAGCGCGCGCGTGCGGTGAACCGCCGGGCCGCATTGGTGGCGGTGAAGGCCAGCTGTCCGGCGCGCTGGCCCGCGCCGACATCCAGATCGCCGGTCACGGTGGTTGCGCCATCGGCCAGCTCGAGCAGCAGCGGCGAGCGGGTGGAAAAGCGCGCGGCATTGGCGGTGCCAGCCCCCGACAGCGTGACCCGCGTGAGCGCGCCGCCGGCTTCCAGCACACCATTGCCCTCGAAGCTTGCCGCCATGGGGTCCCGCAGGCGCAGGGTGGTGGTGAAAGGCATGCGCTCCAGATTGCCGGCCCCGCGCACGGCCAGTGCCTCGAACACCAGCCCCCCCGCGCGCGGGGTGACATTGGTGCCGCTGAGCGCGATCTGAGCCACCGCCCCGCCGGGCGTTTCGGTGATGCGCGCGGTGCCTGACACTGTCCCTGCCGCCAAAAGGGCCCCCGGACCGATCGAGACCCGCAGGTCGGCGCTGGCGGGGGCATTGCCCCGCACCGAGGCCGCGCCGGCAATGTCGATGCCGGCCCCGGAAACGGCGATGTCCCGAAGCGCAATGGTGTTTCCGGCAAGGCGGACATCAGCGCGCGCCGTAACCGTGCCCTGCGGCGACACGCCGGCCAGGCGCACCTCGGCATCGAACGGGTCCTGCCCCAGACGCGTGGTCAGGTCGAACCGCGCCGGAGACAGTGTCAGCTGCGGCAGGTCCAGCCTCCCGATGTCCCCGCCCAGCGTCAGCGTGGGCGATGCAAGGGCGCCGTCGAGGCGTCCCTGTCCCGCCAGCGTGCCGGCAATCTCGACCGGGCCCAGCGGGATCGGGCCGTCCGCACTCCAGGACAGGGGCACGGCCAGCGTCCGTGCGCCGATCACCGCGCCGGCGCTTCGCACCCGCAGTGCTCGACCGTCCAGCCGCGCGTCGGCGATGCGCAGGCTGCCACCCACCCACTGGCCGCTGGCCTGCAGGGTGGGCGCCGGGCCCAGCAGGCGGTCGGCCTCGGCCAAGCCGGTGGCGAACCGTTGGCCCCGTCCATCGATGCGGAATGTCCACGGGCGGTCGCTGCCCGCCTGGTCAAGCCAGAACCGGGCGTCAAAGCCGCCGCGCGTGCGGGCCGACACCGATGTCAGGCTGTCCAGCGTCAGCGTTCCATCGAACCCCAGCGCGCCGCCGGCCTCGCGCCGTCCCCGACCGTCGAGGCGCGCCTCGGCGCCGCGGACGCTCAAGCTGTCGAGCAGGACGGTGCCGTCGGTCGCGCGCCCTCCGGCAAAGGCCAGCTCGGGGCGCGGGCCCAGCCATCGGCCCGCAAGGCCCGAACCGCGCACACCCAACGCGTCGAGATCGCCCTCGAACCGCAGCGCGCCCTGGGCATCGCGTGACACCTTGGCAGGTCCGCTGAGCCCGTCCAGCCGCAGATCGGGCAGTCCGACCCGCGTCAGAGCCAGCGTGCCGTCCAGCACCCAATCCTCGAAGCCGCCGACCAGCGTCCCATCGAACGAGCCCGCACCGATGGCGACGTCATCGCCGGGAACAATCGCATCAAGGGCCGGCGCACGGATGCTCGTCTCCAGCGGCGCCAGCGTCCGACGCGCCTCGAGCGAAACCGGCCCGTTGGCATCCACGCGAAGCCCGGCCGACACCATACGGACCGCAAGGATGGTGCGACCCTCGCGCGGGGGGGTCCAGTCCGCGCCAACATCGACCCGCTCGCCCAGGATCTCGCGAAGGCCGAGCAGGCGGTCGGACAGGCGCGGATCAAGCCGCCCTTCCAGTCTCCCGCCGGCCTCTGACCATACACCATCGCCGGTCGCCACCTCGCTGGCGCCGCTGCGGACCGACAGGACGGCGCGGCCCTGGGCGGGCGTGCCGTCCATCGAGGCGTCCACGGTCAGCGGCTGGTCCAGTGACAGTCCCAACAGGCCGCGCAGTGCCTGCCCCGTGCTCTCATTGCCCTCCAGTGTGACGGCACCGCCTGTTTCCGGTGTCCAGCGGCCGCGGGCGCTGATGCGGTCACCGGCATGCAGCAGCGACTGCAGCCCCAGGTCGATGTCCAGCCGCCCGTCGCGTTCCGCCGCGAGGCGTCCTCCCACCCGCCAGTCACCTGCCACGCGGGTCACGGCAGGCTCGGTGACGATCCGCCCCTCCAGCGCGCCGATCCGGATCGTCAGAGGAAGCGGCTGTTCCGGTCCTGCCTCGCCCAGCACCGGGATACGCAGCACATGCGCGCGGCCAAAGGCGATGCGGCTGGCATCGAAGGTGCGCTGGAAAAGGTTGCGCCATGACCAGTCGAGCGCGGCGTCCTCGACCACCAGCCAGACACCGGCTTCATCCGAGAGTGTCAGCCGATCGACGCGCACGCTGCGCAAGGGGTCGCCGGCAACGCCCTCGACATCCAGCGTGCCGAACCGTCCGACCTTCATGCCGTCTAGTCCGCTTTCAAGCAGACCGCGCCCCTGGTCGGTATCGACGGCCAGCCTCGCGCCCACCAGCCCAAGGCCGACCAGTGCGATGACCGCGCCCACGCCCAGCAGTGCGGGGCGCAACCAGCCGCCCCGGCGCGGGGTGTCAGGGGCAACGGGTGGGGGCTCGCTGCTCAAAATGCCTGCCCCACGGACAGATAGACCTGTACGGGCGTGCCGCCGCCAGGATTGCCCGAAATCGGCACCGCGATGTCGAAACGGATCGGCGCGAAGCCCAGGTCATATCGCACGCCGAGCCCAGCCCCCACACCGGTATCTCCGCGCGCCAGGGCCGCGTCATTCCCCACCCAGCCAGCGTCCACGAAGGCCACCACGCCGATGGTGTCGGTGATGCCCTGCCTGACCTCGACCGAGGCTTCGGCCAGGTGCTGGCCGCCGGCGGGGCGACCGTCCGGCAGCCGTGGCCCCACCTCCTGGAAGCCGAACCCGCGGACCGAGCCACCGCCGCCGGCGAACAGGCGACGGCTCGAGGGGATGGCCTCGATGTCCGCGCCCAGCAGGGACGCGGCGCGCAGCCGGCCCGCCAGCACGGTGCGGTCGGTGGCAGGCCAATAGCCCGTTGCCTGGCCCCGCAGGCCCGCCCATGCGGTCGTGCGCTCGCCTGAAATCACCGTCGGCGAGAGGGCGGCGTCCACGCGCCAGCCCTGCCGAGGATCGAAGGCCCGATCCGAACGGTCCAGCACGACCCCGGCATTTGCCGCCAGCAGGGCGTCGTCGCGCTCGACCTGAAGGCCGGGTGTGACCAGGCTGGGTTCGGCGGTGCGCGCAAAGCCGGCCTCGACGCCCAGCGTGTAGAAGTTGCGTGCATTCTCGCGGCGCTGGAAGCCAGCCGTCAGGGTCCCGCCCAACGTGTCGAAGGCATCGGTTTCGCGCTGGAACAGGTCGGCCCCCACCGTCAGCGTGCGACCTGGCCTTCTCCAGTGCGGCAGGGTGATCTGTGCGTCGATCTCGCGATCCCGCTGCGAGAGCGTCACGCCCAGGGTCTGGGTATCGGCCCGGCCAAAGCGGTCATACCGCGTCAGCGTGGCCCTCGCGCCGAAGCCGTCAGTGGTGGAATAGGCCAGTTCGGCCTCGAGGTCGCGCGTGCCACGAGGCGTCAGCGTCACCATGACCGGTCGCAGCCCCTGGGCGTCCAGCGGCGCAAGGGTCACGGTCACGGCGTCATAGACGCCGGTTTCCAGAAGGTTGTCCTCCAGCCGCGCCAGCTTTTCCGGTTCAAAGGGGTCGCCCTGGCGCCATTCGGCAAGGGAACGCACATAGTCGGGCCGGGTGCGTCCGGCGGTCTGCATGATTACCGGGCCCAGGCGCGCCGCAGGGCCGGCGGCCATACGGAAGGTCGGGGTCACCGTACGCGCGGCATGGTCCACCACGACCGTGCGCGGCAATAGGGCCGCATCGGCATGGCCCGCCGCACGTACCTCGCCCAGGGCCCGGCCTTCGGCAGCGACGATGTGTACGGCGCGCCCTTCCGATCCGGGGGCAAGGCCCAGCGCCGCCCCGGCGCGTGCCTCAACATCGGGTGGCACGGGCCCGTCCCACACGATGTCGGGGGCCGCTATGGTGAAACGGGGACCCGGATCGACGTGAACCCGCGCCACCGCCGTCGGGGCGGCGGCGTCATCCTCTGATGCAGCGTCTTCGGGCTGGGTTTCGGTCAGGACGGTTGCGGCATAGTGGCCCTCGCTGCGCAGGACGGCCAGGATGCGTTCGGCGGCGCGCTCGGCCCGGCGCTCGGCTTCGAAGCGGTTGCGCGGCGGGTCGGCCTCTTGTGGGATGACCGCCTCGACGCGCTGACGCAGGGCGTCGTCGTCGATGCCCACCACTTCCGCAACAGGGCGCGCCAATGCTGCCGGCGCCGCGGCAAGCCAAAGCAGGCCCGCGGTGACAAGCACCGGAGCCCAGCGGGTTCGGCTGGTGTGCGGCAAGCGCGGGACAGAGCGCGACATGGGCTCTTTCTTAGGCCAGCACGCTTAACGAACACTGGCCGGCATGGTTGCGACCGGTGCTGCGCATCTCGCGCCGAAATTGTCTGCGTGATCACCGATGCAAGCCGCAGAACGCGGCGTATGGAAGCCCTCAGGAGGGCGCGTATTTGGCGGACGAACGCGAACGGGTGCGCGAGGGGGTGCTGTCGGGCATCGGCGCGTATGGGATGTGGGGCCTGCTGCCGCTGTTCCTGCACGCCCTGGCCAAGGTGGCCCCGGTCGAAATCCTGGGCTGGCGGATCATCTGGTCGGTACCGGCGGCCTTCATGATCCTCGCGGTCCAGAAAGAGACCGCCAGTGTCTGGAAGGCCCTGCGCTCGCCGCGCATCGCGGCCCTTCTGACCGGTTCGGCCCTGCTGATCGGATTCAACTGGGCGCTTTATGTCTGGGCGGTGGCAGAGGCGCGCATTGTCGAGGCCAGCCTTGGCTATTTTCTCAATCCGCTGGTCAATGCCGCGCTCGGCGTGTTTCTGCTGGGCGAGCGGCTTCGACGCGGTCAGCTGCTGGCGTTTGCGTTGGCGGCGGCCGGGGTGGCGATGCAGGCCTGGGCCATCGGGGGTGTCCCATGGGTGGCGCTGGCGCTGTGCGCGTCCTTCGCGGCCTATGGGTATACGCGCCGCCTGATGCCCGTCAGCGGCTCGACGGGCTTTGCGGCCGAGGTGGTGCTGTTGGCCCCGGTGGCAGCGTTGCTGCTGGCGTGGCTGGCGCTGGCGGGGCCGGGCCTGCAGTTCGGCACCCTGCCGCTGGAGACGGTGATGCTGGTGCTGACCGGGCCTGCAACCGCCATCCCGCTGATCCTGTTCGCGATGGCTGCCCAGCGCGTGCGGTTCGCTACGCTGGGCCTGCTGCAATTCCTGGCGCCCACCCTGCAGTTTTCGACCGGCGTCGCCCTGGGCGAGCCGGTCGACGCAGGGCGGCTGGCCAGCTTTGCGCTGATCTGGGTCGGGGTGGCGGTCTATCTGGCCGACGCGGTGCTTGCCGATCGGGCCGCCAAGGCCCAGCCCTCTTAAGGCTTCGCGGGCGCCGCGGTACGGCCGCTGCCGACCAACCCAAAACATTGCACACAAGCTGATTGAACACGTTCACTGAACGTAGTACATCAATCGCGCATCGACGGTTCGTGCCCGCGACGCAAGGCCACCGGCCTGTCCGAACACATCCCATCTGCGAACGCGGCGCCGCACGGCGCGCCGCGCAGCGCGTGCTGTTTCCGCCCCACGGTTCTCATCCCGCCAATTCCGTCCCTCTCTGGCGGGCCAAGGCCGTGCACCTTGCTGCCGGGTCGCAAGACCCGGCAGCGCCCTTTCCTCAGCCGATTCAGGCAAATCGTGTGCGCAAGCGCTTATCGGCCGGCAAAATCCTGCTAGAGTGCGTTCAGCGAATACGTTCACTGCGGGGGACAGGTGACGTGACCGGCAAGAACAGACTGTCGCGCGGCCAGCAGAAGGCTGTGACCCGAGACCGGGTATTGTCTGCTGCACGGCGCCTGTTCCTGCGCGACGGTTTCGATGCGGTCACGATCAAGCAGATCGCCGAGGAAGCCGAGGTCGCGGTCGGTACGGTGTTCATCGGCTTTGACTCCAAGGCCGACCTTCTGGTGCACATCGCCTGCGAGGACATCCGCGCCCAGGTGCCGTTGATGCGCTCGGCCATCGCCGAAACCCGCGACCAGCCCTTTGTGCGTCGCCTGATCGCCGCAGCGCGCCTGCAATATGCCCACCAGTCCCACCAGCACGGCATTACCCGCTGGATCATCGCCTCGGCCTGGACCGTGCCCCCCGAACTTGAGGCGCGCTATCGCGAGGCGATGGGCGAGGCCCTGGCCGTGATCGGCGAGTTGACCCTGGAATGCATCCGCCGCGGCGAACTTCGGCCCGACCTGGACCTGCGCACCTTCGTGCAGATGCTGAACGAGCTGCACATCGCGAACTATCGCGGCGCCATCTATGAGCGCGTCGACAACGAAGAGACGCTGCGGCGGCTGGCGCGTCAGGTGGAACTGGTGCTGCAGGGTGCCCGCGCGCCTGAACGCCAGCCCCTGGCCATCGCGCCATGAGGCGGGTGCGGCCGGAATTGAGCCGTGCCGAGGCGCCTGGCATCCGTGAGGTGCGCAAGCTTCAGACCCGGGCGCGGGTGGTCGCCGCGGCGCGTGCACTGTTCGACACCACCGCATTCGACGAAGTCACCATCAAGATGATTGCCGAGGCCGCCGGGGTGGCGGCCGGAACGGTGCTTCTGAACCATCGCTCGAAGGCCGACCTGTTCAACGAGGTGCTGATCGCGGACCTGGAGCGCGAACTGCCGATGATGGTGGCGGCTGCCGAGGCGTGCCGCGGTCGGCCCCTGATCGAACGCCTGCACGAGGTGGTGCTGGTCGGATACCGCTTCCACGCGGCGCGGCCCGACCTGATCCGCCGTGGGCTTTCGGTGTCGTGGATACGTTCGCCGGAGGCCGAGCGCGTGTTCCGCGCCCTGCTGCGGGGGCATGTCGCCCTCCTGATGCGGTTGATCGAGGAGGCGGTCGAGGACGGTGAGGTGGCCGCATCGGTGGACCGGCCGGTGCTGACCGGGCTGATCCTGGATGTCTATCATGCCCGCTTTCGGGCCCTGCTCTATGATGGGCGGACCGCCGACGAGGTCGCGGGCGAATTCACCCGCGCGATGACCCTGGCCCTTCGCGGCTGGCTGCTGTCCTGAACGGCCCGGGCGCGCCTGCCTAGGGGCGAGGCGGCAGGGGCGTGCCTTCGGGGGTGCGATCGGCGGGCAGGGGGCAGATCGAAAGCTGGGGCGAAACGACCGATCCCAGCAAGAGGTCGTTGCCCACCCGCACGGCAACCGAAACGCCCGGAATGGGGGCTCCATCGGGCGAGGACATGGCCTCGTTGACGCGTCGCGGCCCCTCACCCGTGCCGGGATCGAACCACAGGACCTGCGAGGGCACGATCGGACTGCCTTCGCGAGCGGGGTCGAGCGCCTCGCCCAGCGTCATCAGCCTGGGATGGGCTCCGGCCCAGATCACGCCGGCCGGATCGACGTCCAGATTGTCCAATCCGGTGGGCAGCTGGATACGCCCGTCATCGACGAATGCGCCGGTCGCCGGATCGCGTGCATAGAACCGCATGGCGCGGCCCAGCGTCTCGGACACGAAGACGCGCCGTCCGTCGGCCGAGAGGGCAATGCCATTGGCCAGCACCAGACCATCGGCAACGACTCTGGCGGCGGTGCCGGTCCACTCGATCACCCGGCCGGTGCCGCTGCGGTTGGCAAGTTCGACCAGCGCGGCCGTGCTGCCACGCGGAGCGGCGCCGTCCTGGGTGACGTAAAAGCTTTCCGGCCCGGTCGGGACCACATCGTTCAGCCGCACGAACAGCGGGTCGCGCACGCTGCGCACATGCGTCAGCCGGCCGTCCGCATCGACACCATAGAGTTCGACCGCCGCCCCCAGCGCCTCGGTGCCGGCCGACACGACGAACAGCCGACGCGCGCCGTCCGCGCCCTTCCACAGGCCCAGCCCCAGCGGTCGCAGGTCGGCCGGTGTCGCGCGCGTCGCATCGAGGGCCTCGACCTGTGCGCCGGCCAGATCGGTCAGCCGCAGCACCGAGACCTGGCCGCGCGGCTGGGGTGCCCGGTCCAGCCAGGACTGCGACACGAACACCAGGCCTCGCTCGCGGTCGACGGCGACGTCCTCGGTAAAACCCTGAAAGCCCGTGACATTGCGGCATTGCAGGGGGCGGTCATTCACCTCGGTCAGCATGCCGACATCGCGCGCCAGGCCCCATCCCCAGGTTCCGGCCAGCGCCAGACCCAGAACACCGGCCACGATGAAGACGCCGGCGAACCGGTCATCCTTGCGCAGCACGGCAGGCGCGCCGCCGGGGCGGACTGACCCCGGTTTACCCCCGTCCTTGCGGGGGCGTGACGTGCGAGGCGGGCGGTCGTTTGGCGAGCGGGCCAAGGGTCACTCCGTGGGCAGGTGTGCGCGGTCGAACTGCAGCGCTGCGAAGCGCGCGTAAAGCCCGCCGCGGTCGATCAGGTCGGCATGGGTGCCTTCCTCGACGACGCGTCCTGCGTCGAGCACCAGGATGCGGTCGGCTTCCAGCACGGTGGCCAGCCGGTGCGCGATCACCAGCGTGGTCCGCCCCCGACGGGCCTCGGCCAGAGCGGCCTGCACTGCGGCCTCGTTCTCGGCATCCAGCGCCGAGGTCGCCTCGTCCAGCAGCAGGATCGGCGCGGGGCGGATCAGGGCGCGGGCGATGGCGATGCGC
>DBAV01000103.1 GCA_002291875.1 Hyphomonadaceae bacterium UBA1001 | reverse complement strand
CCTCCGAAATCAATCTGACGTTGCCGAAAAAAAGATATGTGTGCCGGTCCCGTCGCGGCCCGGCCCGGAGATTCGCCCCCCCCCCGGCTTAGGAATGCCCCGCGCCGTGAGTAGGAAGCTCGCCTAGCGGCCCTCTGGCCAGACCGGCCACCCATCTAGCCCGAACGTCGTGCGCGTCCTCAGTGAACGCCCCTGGGCCTCTGCCGCCTCTCGCGCAGACTTGGCCGCGTGGCACTTGGAGCAAATCGACTGCAGGTTGGCCAGGTCGTCGGTTCCGCCCTTCGCCTTGGGCGTGATGTGGTCAACCTCGGTCGCTGGCGTGGTGCGCCCTGCGCGCTGGCAGGGCTGACAGAGGTGCAGGTCCCGCGTCAGGGCAATGGTGCGTGCTTTCGCCCAGGCGCGCCCATATCCGCGTTCGTGGCGGGATTGGCGCAGGTGGTTCCAGCCTGGCATCGCACCCCCGCAAATGAAGAAACCCGGCGCAGTTCTCCTGCCCGGGCCTCTTTGCAAGCCATCGCCTGCGATTATCGGAAGTTGCGCACACTCTAGAGCGCGCGTCAAGACCTTGTGCGATGCAGCGCGGCAAGCCCTAGAACTGCGGCCTCGCCCGCCGGGGTTGCGCGGCGGGTGTCGGGGTCCCAGACCCGGGCGCCATAGCCTTGCAGGTGCCCGCGCAGGGAGTGGCGCTGATCGGGCGGCAGGGCCATGAGCTGGGCCAGCGCCTCAAGCCATCGGTCGCGCGCGGCAATGTCGCGCTCGTCCTGGCCGCGCAGGTCCACGCGCAAGGTTGGGTCCACTTCGAGCGTCTCGGGCAGCATCGGCAAAGTTGCGCCCTGGGGGCTGGTGACGATGGGCAGGCTGCGAGCATAGGCCTGCCAGGCGGTCAGGAGGGAGTTCCAGACGCCCAGCAGGTCGCGCCGGGTCCGGTCGCCCTGGGCCACGGCGCGGATTGCCAGGCCCATATCGTCAGCCACAAGCACGTCGCGGGCCTCTTGGGCGGTGCAGCCGATGCGGCGCACGCGCGCTTGCAGAGCGACCTCACTGGCGGGCGCCTCGGTGTCGCGGCGCCCTTGCGTGGCGGGCTGAGAAACGCTCTCGCCGCCTGGCAGGGTGATCGCGTTCTTGCGGTGGCGCCGGTCGCGGCGCTTGGCGCCTTTGGTTCGGGCCTTTGTCACCACGCGCCCTCCCGCTTGCAGACGGCCGGTTCGCCGCAGTTCGGGCACCACACGGCCAAACCCGAATTTCGCAGCGCCGTCCACCTGCAAGACCGGCAGACAACGTGCGGACGCTCGCGCGCGGCCAGGGGTGGCGCCGTGCTGCGGATCGGCGCGATGCGCGGCGCGGTATCGCGGCGGGCCGGGTCCAGGTCCAGCGCGCCCCACGGCGGCGCGGCCACGCTGACCGATGCGACGGAGCGCTCGGACGTGGTGTTCATGGCAGACTGGTTGATGAGGATGACGAAGGCGGGGCGTGGCGAAGATTGTGCGCCGGTCGCGGGTCTATCTAGCAACATAGGTTCCTCTCTCTAGATCCTGCTGGACGGTGAGGGCTTGAGAAAAGGCATAGGATGACCAGCCCCGGCATTTTTGCCGGAGCCGGTCCCATGCCTTTGCGGTTCTGCTGGCCGGAGCCGGGCTCTCGCATAAGGCCCTGCCGTGGCACACCGCCCGGACAGGTTGACCGCTACTTGCGAGGGTGGTGTCCCCCGGGAGCCGCGCTTCGGTCTTTCGGACTGCGCTTTGCCTTGGCCCCGCCCCGTGGCAGGCGTGTCGCATGTGGTGCCACCGTCCAGGCTCATCGCCCCTACCGTCCGCCATATGCGCCCCGCTGATTTCCGGCGCGCGGGTCGCCGTTTGGCTTATGCTGCCAGCGCCTCCCGCAGATGCAGAGCCACAGCCCTGAGCCCATCCTGCTGGTGCCAGTCGTTGAAGTCCCCGCGTTTGGGCGGCATGGACCACCGGCAACCCGACCGGCGGGCGTAGAACTCGCCCGTCCCGAGGTCGCCCAGCTGGTCCAGCGGCGGGTCGTTGTCCGCCAGGACCAGGGCTCCCGGGATGGTCGAGGCGACTGCTGCGACGTTGGACGCGCTGAACGCCGACAGGACCGCGCAGGACGCGCCCAGAAGACCCAAGGCGGCGCGCACGGACAGAGCCGTGGCGATGCCCTCGCAGACCACCGTGCGGGCGCCAGTGGCCAGCCTATGGCCGAGGCCCGGCAGGCGATAGCAGGCCCCCGACATTCGTCCGGCGAGGATGTTCTTCTTGGTGCCGTCCGCGGCGATGAACTGGACAGTGCGCAGGTCTGCGCCAAAGCGCCCAGGAACGATCAGCAGGGGCTCGTCGGTTTGCGGCAGGGCGGCGGCGATGCGCCGCCCGATGGGCGTGTGCGGGATGATCGACCGCACGTCGTCGTGGACCAGAGCGATCTCGGCCGGGAATCCCTTGCGAGCCAGGTAAGCGTGGCCCTTGCGGCGATCTGCGCGGGTCACGATCAGATTGCAGATGCGCGCCGCGTCCGCGGCCTCGGCTTCGCGGCGGCGCTCGGCCTCCAGGTCACGCTTGCGCGGCGGCAGGGCCTCGCCTGGCGCGCCTTGGTCGCTGAAAGCGCGGCGCTCGCCGGTGATCCAGTTCCAGGC
>DBAV01000011.1 GCA_002291875.1 Hyphomonadaceae bacterium UBA1001 | reverse complement strand
GACAACCCAGCTGCTGATCGCCCCGCGGAAGGGCGGATCGTCATCCGCCTCGAAGCCGGCGATCTGGCCATAACGGGTATTGCAGCGGATCGCCTGACCCGTAAAGGCCGGCGTGGTAATGCGTTCGCTGGTGCCGCCACTCAGGGCCAGATTGTAGCGCGCACGCCCGTCGAACACGCGCAGCGTGCGCCCGCACGGATTGCTGCTGGCCAGGATCATGCTGGCGAACGCACTCAGCGCGTCGATCGACTCGCGTCGCTGGGCGGGCGTGGCGGGCGGATTGCCCATCGAGCCAAAGGCGGGGACGACCGAAACACCCACCTGGGGGGTGCTGAAGGTGACCGTCACCACGCGGCCCTTGCGTCCGCCGCGGTGACTGTAGGTGCCCGGCTGCAGGCCCTGCGCACCGATCCGGCCGCTGACCCGCGCGGTGTAGTCGGCGCTGGCCGCGGCGCGGGGCGCCAGATTGCGCAGAGTTTCGCTCATGCGGGTGCGCGCGGCGACCGAATATCCGACCTGGGTCGCGCGCAGGTCGAGCGAGATCGACCCCACATTGATGACGCCCCAATTGATGCGATAGGCGATGTTCAGCGTACGCTCGGCAGCGGCCTGCGCCATGGCAGGGCCCGCAGCCACCAGCAGTGCAGCGCCCGCGGCAAGTGCCTTGAGGATGGCGCGCCGGAACGGACGCAAATTTGAGGTCAAACTGGCCACGAAATCATCTCCCACGGCGCCGCTCGCCAGTAACAGGCGAGTCGGGCCTCAACGAAAGCCCAGATGGACGCGCGCGCCTGAACGCCATCCTAACCGAATGCGGCATCAGCGCGGCACCGCAGCAACGGAAGTGGGTTGTTGACGCGGAGGTGGTGAAAAGTTAGATGCCCCGCTCCCGTTTATTCCCGAACACGAGCGCCAACGATGTCCCGCCGCTGCGAACTGACCGGTACCGACGCCCAGGTCGGCCACAAGGTCAGCCACTCCAACATCAAGACCAAGCGGCGGTTCAACCCGAACCTCGTGAACGTCACGCTGGCGTCCGACGCGCTGGGGCAAAGCTTCAGCCTGCGCATCACCGCCGCTGCCCTGCGTTCGGTGGACCACAATGGTGGCCTGGACAGCTTCCTTCTGAAGCATGGCGAGGGCGGGCTGTCGGTGCGGGCCGCCAAGATCCGGCGTGACCTGCGGCGCAAGCTGGCCGAAACCGCCGCCGCCTGAGGGCTTGTTCTCCGTTTGTTCGTATGTTAGCGATGGGGCATGCTTTATGCCCTCTCGATACGCGATCTTGTCCTCGTTGACCGGCTCGACCTCTGCGTCGGCGAGGGCTTCACGGCCCTGACCGGCGAGACAGGGGCTGGCAAGTCCATCCTGCTGGACGCGCTGGGGCTGGCGTGCGGTGGTCGCGCCGACCGCGGCCTGATCCGAAAGGGCGCGTCACAGGCAATGGCTACAGCGGCCTTTCGCCCGCCCGGCGACCATCCGGTTCATGGCGTCCTGCGCGACCACGGCATCGAGGCGAACGAGGACGGCGTCGTGCTGCGGCGGATCCTGCAGGCTGACGGTCGGTCCCGGTCCTATCTGAACGACGCGCCGGTGACGGTGGGCCTGCTGCAGGAGATCGGCGAAATGCTGGTCGAGGTCTGCGCGCAGCATGACGCGATCCGGCTGGCCACGCCAGGCGCCCAGCGCGACACGCTGGATGCATTTGCCGGCGCGCTGCAACTGCGTGCCGAGGTTGGGCGGCTTTGGGCGGACCTGGTCGCCGCGCGCGAGGACGCCAACGCCGCAAGGGCCAGGGCCGAAGGCGCGGCGAGGGATGCCGAATGGCAGGCCTTTGTGCTGGCTGAATTGGACCAGGCTGCACCTGAAGCGGGCGAGGAAACTGCGCTGGCGGCAGAGCGTGCGTTCCTGATGGGCGCCGAGAAAACGCGCCAGGCCCTCCACGACAGCCAGAGCGCACTGACAGGAGATGGTGGCGCCGAGGCACGGCTGATGGGCAGCGCGCGCACGCTCGAACGCGCGCTCCGGCTAGCCGACGCAGGCGCAGGGGCTGCGGCCGATGCGGTCATGGCGCGGTGCAGGGCCGCTGCCGACGCCATCGACCGGGCTTTGATCGAATGCGAGGAGGCGCGCTCCGCCATTGCCGACGCTCTGGGCGGCTGCGGCGGCGACACCCGCCGGCTGGATGTTGTGGATGAACGGCTGGGCATCCTGCGATCGCTGGCGCGCAAGCACGGGGTGGCGGCAGATGACCTGGCAGGGCTTCACGCGCGGATTGCTGCTGGCGCCCGGCAGGCCGAGGACCTCGTGACGGCGATCACGGTCGCCGAAACCGCTGCATCCCGGGCCCATGCGCAATGGTTGGCCGCTGCCGAAAGGCTGTCAGCAATGCGCCGGGCCGCGGCTGACCGCCTGGCAAGGGCCGTGATGGAAGAGCTGGGCCCGTTGCGGCTTGAGCGTGTTCGCTTGCTGGTGGTGCTGGAACCGCTGGACGAGCCCGGCCCGAACGGGGTTGAGCGCGTGCGGTTCGAAATCGAGACCAACCCAGGCGCCGGCTTTGGCCCGCTTGAACGGGTGGCCTCGGGGGGCGAACTGGCACGCATTGCGTTGGCAATCCGGGTGGCCCTTGCCGCGGCGACGCCGACCCGTCGGACCCTGGTGTTCGACGAGATCGACCAGGGCGTGGGTGGGGCAGTGGCGGATGCCATAGGCTCACGCCTCTGGCGGCTGGGCCAGGCTGGCCAGACGTTGGCGGTGACCCATGCTGCGCAGGTGGCAGCGCGGGCGGACACGCACTGGCGCGTCGGCAAGGCGGGCGGATCGGACCAGAGCACGCTGACGCGGGTGGATGTGCTGGATGCCGATGGTCGGACCGAAGAGGTTGCGCGCATGCTGGCAGGCGCTGCGATAACCGACGAGGCGCGCGCGGCGGCCGTTCGGCTGATGGCGGCCGAGTGATCTGACCTCTTGCAGTGTCGCCTTGCGCGGGGGCCCTGGCGGAGGCATGCCAGGGCACGCGGTGCGCGTGTATG
>DBAV01000008.1 GCA_002291875.1 Hyphomonadaceae bacterium UBA1001 | reverse complement strand
AAAAACTCAGTGGCAGGTCAGTGCCGAACAAATCTTTGGTGACGACGTCGATCCCTGATGCAACCCCAGAAATCATCCGCGCCTATGCGCTAGATGACGAGCAAGCACTGTTGGCAATCGTTCGGTACAATCGGTTAATCGACACGTTCTTGGGTCTGACAACATACAGTCTTCAGAACCATCTTCGTACGACTGTATCCGGCGTAGGCCAGATCGAGATTGACGAGGTTTATATTGGTCTGGACAAATATGGATGCCATTATGTGATTCCTGTTCAAGCGAAGGGTGGTAATGACAGAATCGGCGTTGTTCAGATCGCGCAGGACATTTCGTTTGCAGCGGAAAAATTCCCTGACATGCGTTGTCGGCCTATTGCGGCGCAATTTATGTCTGATGAGGTCATCGCGCTTTTCGAATTAACCTTTGAGGGTGGCGAGGTTCGTGTTGTCGAAGAGCGGCACTACAAGTTGGTGCCAGCAAGTGAACTGGACCGGAAAGCGATCCGGGCATACCGATAACATAAGTCGCCTCTCCCAAGGGGCGTGCATCCACCGTGCCGTCAGCCTGCGACGCCCCGCCCGGCATTCCATTCGTTCAGCGCGGTGGTCATCGCCCGCACCATCGCAATGTCGGCCGGCGTGAGGAACGGGTTCCACACATCGATGATCAGGATGGCGCGCATCTGGTCGCTGTCGTTCCAGGCCTCGTGCTCGATGGTGTCGTCGAACACCCAGGCCTCGCCCATCCGCCACTCGCGGACCTGGTTTCCGACGCGAAAGCCGCATTGCCCGGGCAGCACCAGCGGCAGGTGCACCAGAGCGCGGGCGTTCGACGAGCCGGTATGAGGCGGAATGCGGGTCCGGGGCTGCAGCACCGAGAACATGGCCGTCGGCGCAAATCCCTCATGGTCGGCCATCGGCAACCGTTCGAGCAGCGCCGCCGTTCCGGGACATCGCGCGCAGGTCTGCGCATCGCGCACCCCGTCCTTCCAGAGGAACAGGCTGGACCAGTCTGGCGAGTGGTTCAGCGCGACCCACTGGTTGACCGGAGCGCCCTCGGGAAACTGGATGTAGGGGCGAAAGCGCGCAATGTCCTGGGCCAGCACGCCCAGGAATTCCTCGCGGATCATCTCGGTTGCCGCCTCGAGTGTCTCGAGCCAGCCAAACAGGCTGCGGTCGAAGAATGGCACCGCCGGCAGGCCGGGCACGGTCAGCAGCAGGGGCTCTTGCACATAGGCCCGCGTGACGCCGGCCAGGATATCCATCGTCTCGCGCGCACGGTCCAGTTCGGCGGGGGCGAAATGCGCCGCGACCGGGGCCGTCGCCGCGCGCATGTGCGTCGCCAGCGCCTCGGCGTCGGCACGGACGGCGGCGCGCGCGCGTTCAAGTTCATCGCGCGCGGGCTGGGGCAGGCGGGACGGGTCGGGCGCGATCCGGATCGCATTGCGCCACACCCGGGCCGCCTGCCGATGCTGCGCCAGCTGGGCCAGCAGCGAGCCCTTGGTCAGCTGGGCCATGAAGAAATAGGGGTCGCGGCGGATCGCCTCGTCGACGGCCTGCAAGGCGGCGTCCAGCCGTCCGGCCATGCGATGGGCCGTCGCCAGCCACAGCGCCGGCTCGGCTGCGTGCGCGTCCAGCCTGGCGGCCTGCTCGAGGCGCGCGGCAGCGCCCGCCGCGTCCCCGGCCTGCAGGCGCGCCATCCCCTCGCGAAAGATCGCGACCGGATCCCCGGTTGCGTTCATGTCCAACCCCTCATGTCCGGCGCGGCGATCTTGCCTCGCGGGCGCCGTCAAGGTGCACTACAAGGGCGCATGATCAAGTCCCGGCTCAGGTCCCGGCTTCGTGAGGCGGTTGGCTGGGGGCGTGCGCGCCTGGGTGACCTGCGCGCCGAGATCGACCGGCTCGACCGCATGGCGCCGGCCTATCTGCGCACCACCACCTTCCGGCTGGCGGTGATCCACTTTGCCCTGTTCTTCCTGTTTTCGGTGCTGCTGCTGGGCTATGTCTACAACGCCACCGCGGGGCAGCTGACACGCTCTGCGCTGTCGGCTGCCGACCAGGACTTCGAGAGCATGCGCGAGGCTTTCGAATCGGGGGGCATCAACGGCATCGGCCGCGCGGTGACCGAGCGCGCCTCGGTCGATGGACCGACCTATTACCTGCTCGCCTTCCCCGACGGGCGTGCCTATGCCGGCAGCTTCGAGCGCCTGCCCGTGCGCGCCTCGGGCGGCCAGCAGAATGTCGATTTCCTGTTCCGCAAGCCGCTGGGGGATGGCGGCTACGAGATCCGCCAGGCCGTGGGGCGCATGGGGACGCTGCCGGGCGGCATGGTGCTGCTGGTGGCGCGCGACCTGGGCGAGGACGCCAAGGTCGTGCGGCGCATCTCGAGTGTGGTGTGGCTGGGGGCGGCGATCGGCCTGCTGCTGTCGCTGGCGGGCGGGGTCATCATTGCCCGCCAGGCCGCCCAGCGCGCCGAGGAATTGTCGCGCACCGCGCGCGAGGTGATGAAGGGCGACCTGTCCCGGCGCGCGCCCGTGCGCGGCTCGGGCGACGAGTTCGACGACCTGGCGATCAACATCAACGATATGCTGGCCCGGATCGAGCGGTTGATGACCTGGACCCGCACGGCGGGCGATTCGATCGCGCACGACCTGCGCTCGCCGCTGGCAAGGCTGAAGGGCCGGCTCGAGGACAGTCTTGCGGCACCCGGCGACCCCGAGCGCTCGCGCGCCGATCTCGAGGCCGCCGCCGCCGAGGTGGACCGGCTGCTCGAGACCTTCAACGCGGTGCTGCGGCTCGCCCGCGTCCAGAACGCCGACGCCTGGACCTTTCATCCGGTCGATGTCTCGCTGCAGATGGACGAGCTGGCCGACCTTTATGCTCCCGCCGCCGAGGAGCAGGGGCTGGTGTTCGTCTCGCGGATTGATCCCGACCTGCACATCGATGGCGACCGCAGCCTGGTCGTGCAGGCCGTGGCCAACCTTCTGGACAATGCGATCAAATACACGCCCACCCCCGGGCGGGTCGAGCTGTCGGCGCGGCGCGGCGCGCCGGGCACGGTGGAAATCGTGGTCGAGGACGATGGGCCGGGGATTCCCGAGCGCGACCGCGAACGGGTTCTGGAACGCTTTGTGCGGCTGAACGACGCCCGTTCGACGCCGGGGGCCGGGCTGGGGCTGTCGCTGGCGTCGGCGGTGGCAAGCCTGATGCGCGGCCGCCTGACCCTCGAGGGGGGCGCCGGCGCGCAGGGCGGG
>DBAV01000023.1 GCA_002291875.1 Hyphomonadaceae bacterium UBA1001 | reverse complement strand
GCCCGCGCTTCCAAGCGCGGATAGGCGAAAGTCCGGGCCTGGAAGCCCGCGCTCCGGGGGGGCGCGTCAGCGGGCGGTGGAGGCGCGGGCGGTGGCCATCGGCTCACGCGCGAGGGTCAGCGGGGCCTCGGGCTCGCCCGCCGCCAGGGCCGCCAGCAGGGCGGTGCGCAGCCGCTCCAGCGCGTCGGCCTGGTCGGGTTTGCGCCCGCGCGCGTCCACCGCATAGAAGGTATCGGACGCCCGCTCGCCCTGGCCGTCGATATGGGCCGAGGTGATCGACAGGCCGGCTTCGGCGAAGGCCAGCGCCAGGTCGGCCAGAAGGCCCGGCCGGTCTCGCCCCGAGGCCTCGACCAGCACGGCATTGTGCACGCTTTCGGTGTCGATCGACACCCAGGGCCCAATGGCGAAGGCCGCCGTGCGCCGGCTGGCCAGCCGGCCCTGCACGGCCGGCGCAGGGGTCGAGGGCGGTTCGGCGGCCACGGCGGCCAGGCGCGCGCACAGCCTGTCCAGCGCCCCAGCGTCCTGCGAGCCAAAGGGATTGCCCTCGGCGTCCAGGATCGAGAACACGTCGAAGGCCCGGCCATCGCGGGTGGTCAGGATGCGCGCATCCGAAATGTCGGCCCCGGCAGCGGCCAGGGTGGCCGCCAGGTGCGCGAACAGCCGCGGCCGGTCGGGCGCGATCACCAGCAGTTCGGTCACCCCGCGCTCGGGCACGCGGCGTGCGGCGACATGCACCCCGACCATGCCCAGCGGCCCGTGCGTCGCGCGCGCCGCCTCGCGGGCGTGCCAGGCGTGGGCGTCGGTCTCGAACGACACCCAATAGGCGTCATCCAGTGACGAGAGGGCCGCCTCGCCCTCGGGCGCGACGTCCGCGCGTGCGGCCAGTGCGGTGCGTGCCTCGCGCGCCAGGGCGGCCAGCTGTTCGGCGACCCCTTCCTCGCCGGCCACCCCGCCGCGCAGCATGGCTTCGGTCAGCCGATACAGGTCGCGCAGCAGCTGGCCCTTCCAGCCATTCCAGACACCGGGCCCGACGGCCCGGATGTCGGCCACCGTCAGGATCACCAGCAGGCGCAGGCGCTCGGGCGAGGCCACGGTGGCGGCAAAGCTGGCAATCGTGCGCGCATCCCCCAGATCGCGCTTTTGGGCGACGTCCGACATCAGCAGGTGATGGCGCACCAGCCAGCCCACCAGGTCGGTTTCCTCGTCGGGCAGGCCCAGGCGCGCACATGCCGACCGCGCGGACTGTTCGCCGGCGATGCACTGGTCGCCGGCACCCTTGCCGGTGTCGTGCAGCAGCATCGCCAGATAGAGCGCGCGCCGGTTCACCAGGCGCGGAAAGATGGCGGTGGCCAGCGGGTGTTCGGCCGCCAGACGCCCATGCTCGATGTCGGAAATCCACTGCACCGCGCGCAGGGTGTGCTCGTCGACGGTGTAGTGGTGGTACATGTTGAACTGGGTGCGCGCGATGATCCGCCCGAACTCGGGCAGGAAACGGCCCAGCACGCCGCTCTCGCTCATCATCCGCAGCGCGCGCGCCGGATCGCGCGGCGAGGTGGCGATTTCCAGGAAGGCGGCGCTGGCGGCGGGGTCGGCGCGCACGGCGGGGGTGATGGCGTTCAGCGACCGCACCAGGTCGGCCCGCAGGTCGGGATGGATGTCGGCCCCCAGCCGGTCGGCCTCGACGAACAGGCGCAGCATCAGCACCGGATCCTCGCGCAGCCGCTCGGGCCGGTCCAGCAGCAACAGCCCATCCTCGAGCGCCAGTCCATCGCCGCCCAGCGTGCGGCGCACCGGGTGCGCGCGCGGCAGGAAACGCGCCAGCCCGCCCTCTGCCCGGCGCCGCTGGTCGGCGGCCAGGCGCGCGGTGAAGATGCCGGCCAGCGCCTCGACATCGCGCGCGGCCAGGAAATAGCGCTTCATCATCCGCTCGACCGCGGGGGATTCGCCCCGGTCGCGAAAGCCCATGCGGCGCGCCAGTTCGGGCTGGACGTCGAAGGTCAGGCGTTCCTCGGGCCGGCCGGCCAGGAAATGCAGGTGACAGCGCACCGTCCACAACAGGTTCGACGCGCGCATGAAATGGCGCACCTCGTCGGCGGTGAACACCTTGCCCTCGACATAGTCGGCCGGGCGGGGCCAGCCGTGCACGAAGCGGGCGATCCACCACAGCGTGTGCAGGTCGCGCAGCCCGCCCTTGCCTTCCTTGAGGTTGGGCTCGACCACATAGCGTGCGGCGCGGGCATGGCGGGCGTCACGCTCGGCCAGCTTGGCGTCGATGAACCCTTTGGCGCGCCCGCGTACCACCTCGCGACGAAAGCGTGCCTGAAGCTCTTCGGTCAGGCGGGCGTCGCCGCACACATGGCGCGCCTCCAGCAGGGCGGTGGCGATGGTGGCATCCTCGCGCGCCAGCCGGATGCACTCGTCCAGCGAGCGCGAGGCGTGGCCCACCTTCAGCCCCATGTCCCAGAGGGCATAGAGCATGAATTCGGTGACGCTCTCGGTCCAGGGCGTGGTCTTCCACGGCCGCAGGAACAACAGGTCGATATCGGAACTGGGGGCCAGCTGGCCGCGGCCATAGCCCCCCACGGCCACCACGGCGAAGCGCTCGGCCTGGGTGGGATTGCGCGAGCGGAAGACGTGGGTGACGGTGAAGTCGAACAGGGCCGAGAGCACCTCGTCCATCACCATGGCCAGGAGCGAGGCGGTGGCATGGCCGTCCGCCCCCTGTTCCAGCCGCTCCTTGGCGATCATCCGCCCACGGAACAGCGCCCCGTGCAGCAGGCGCAGCGCCTCGCGCCGGGTGGCTGCCTCCTCGCCGATATGATCCAGCGCCGCCGCCGTCAGCTGCGCACGCAGCTTTCGCCCGTCGACGACGTCCTCGATCCGGGGCGGGCGCAGGCGCGGGCGGCTCATGGGCTAAACATACACGCGACGTCGCGCAGAGCCTATAACCTTAGGCTGTCTACCAGATTGGCAGAAACGTTGTTGCACCTGCCTTGTGCCGGGACAAGGGATTAGGTCCGGCTGCTGCTTAAACGGTTGCATCGATCGAAACTGCAAATTAGCCCTTGCGCCTTGACTCAAATTGTGCCAGTGGCACAGTCATACGTAGGGAGGCAGCAATTGAAGCACCGCACACATCACACTGGTTCGCGCACCACCATTTCGTACGGGAAGCGCGGAATGAGCGTATCCACTGTCTTCAAATCTGGTAACCAAAAGACTACTTTCACCAGCGGTCCTAATGGTACCCGAACAACTAACACCGTTAAGGTTGGTAACACTTCCTATACAAGCTCCTCACGTGGTGGAAAAACCCGCAACAGCTCCATCATTTCTCAGAAAGCGGGAAACATTATCTTTAAGTGGTTTCAATAGTCGTTATCTTATTCGATTTATCATCGCGAGCAAGCGCGGGGCCTGAGTTGGTTCGTGCGAACTGAAGACGTTGGCGACGACACGCTCGATCCGTGGCAGGTGAAGGCGCGGGCGACGCTTCAGGATAACGTTAGGCTGTTGCTACATGGACGCAAGGGCGGGCCGCGGCAGTTTCCACAGGTCCCGCTCCCCGACCAGCCTTTGGCCAGGATCACGAATGTGCAATAAGCGGAGCGCGGGCTTCCAAGCCCGCATACCTTCTGCCGACCACCAGGCGGCCCAAGAGATGTTCTATGCTTGTTCCGTCAGGGGCGCTGTGCTGTATCTGTTCGCGGAGGCGAACGTGATGGAAGCGTTTCATCGCCGTCCGAGCGAATGCGATGCTGGATCGACAAGGGCGCTTTCGGGCTTTGGACCGATCTTGATCGGTTCATGCGCGACGACGCACACTGTGCCACCACGCACACCTGCATTCAGAACAAGCCGGTCGCAGCCGGCCTGTGCAGCTATCCATTGGATTGGCAATGGAGTTCGGCCTGTGTTGGCTCCGGGATGACCGGATGACAGGCGCGGCGCTTGTGGAATGCGGGCCCGGAAGCTTGCGCTCCGCCGGGCTGTGGTGGTGTGCCTGGGCGCAAGCGTGCTAGGAGGGCGGATGACCACGCTGGAACTGGAAACCGACGAACCCGTGCGGCTGGCCCATGAGCTTTGCGCCCTCACCGGCGAGAGCGTCACCGTCGCCGTGGCCAAGGCCCTGCGCGAGCGACTGGCGCGCGAGCGGGGGTCCAGGAACGGGCGGAGGCGATCCTGGCGGAATCGACCAGGCTGAATGTACGCTATCGGATCGGATCGGCGGTCGGTGAGCACCTGGACCAAGGCTGGGAGGAATGATCGCAATCGACTCGTCAGCCATCATTGCCCTGATGCGCAGTGAGCCGAAGGCAGAGGCGATTGCCCAGAGGCTGGCCAGCGAGGAGGTTGGCGAGCGGCTGCTGTCGGTCGCTTCGTATCTTGAAATCGGGTCGGTGCTCGCGGACGCGCGGACCTCTGACCGGATGGACGTCATCGCGGACCTCGACGCCTATCTCGACGCCCTAGGCATTACCCTTGTGGCCGTTGACGGGCCTCAGGCCGGACTCGCCCTCAAGGCACGCATCGAACATGGCCGGGGCATCGGGCATGGCGGGGTGCTGAACTTCGGCGACTGTTTCGCCTATGCGCTGGCCAGGTCATTGGGTGCGTCGCTGCTGTTCGTCGGCGACGACTTCACGCGCACCGACATCGAGGGGGCGCTGGGCTGATGCAGCGCCTCAGGCGCCCACCCCGGTCCCCACCGCGCATTCGACGCCTGTCCCGCCGATGCCGCAATAGCCATTGGGGTTCTTGGCGAGGTATTGCTGGTGATAGTCCTCGGCATAGTAGAAGACCGGGGCAGGCTGGATTTCGGTGGTGATCTCGCCGAACCCGCGCGCCTTCAGGCGCGGGCCATAGTCGGCCACCATCGCGCGCGCCGCGGTGTCCTGGGCCGCACCGTGGGTATAGATTCCCGAGCGATACTGCTTGCCCACATCATTGCCCTGGCGCATGCCCTGGGTGGGGTCGTGCGCCTCGAGAAACAGCTTGACCAGCCTTTCATAGGTCACGATGGCCGGGTCGAAGACCACCAGCACCACCTCGTTGTGACCGGTGCGGCCGCTGCACACCTCCTCATAGGTCGGGTTGGACGTGAAACCGGCGGCATAGCCGACCGCCGTCACCCAGACGCCGGGCTGCTTCCAGAAGATCCGTTCCGCGCCCCAGAAACAGCCCAGCCCGAACATCGCCACCTCGTGCCCCTGCGGCCACGGCCCCTTCAGCGGATTGCCGTTGACAAAATGCGTGGCGGCAGTGGCGATGGGGCGCTCGCGGCCGGCCAGGGCTTCGGACGGGGCGGGCATACCGGCCTTTGCGGACTGGAACAGCATGACGGGAACCTCCGGCACCGGATATGGGCGGCGGCGTGCGGCGCTGCCAGTGTGGGCGCTTGCGCTGGTGTTGGGAACCGTGCCCGCAGGGTGCGGACCGCCGACGACCCAGGCCCCTGCGCCTGCCCATGGGCCTGGGCCGGTGGCGGCGCTGCCCGAGGGGCCAGATCAGATGACCCCGGCCGACACCGATGACGGCGGGGCGCCCGGTGCGCCGACCGATGCCAGCCTGCCCGCTTTGCCCGCGACGGGGCCAGTGCTCGATCCGCTACCCGGTGATGTCGCCACGCTGGACGATGCAACCGTCTCGCGCATTGATCGGACGATCGAGGCGCCACCGCGCTGAGGTTCGCTTTCGGCGCGCCGGAGCGCGGGCCTCCGGGCCCGCCTGGTGCGTGCGTGCGCAGAACGTTGCGGGCGCGGAGGCCCGCGCTCCAGCGTTGCGTGTGCAGAAGTTTGCGGGCGCGGAGGCCCGCGCTCCGGGGTTCAGGCGGCGCGGATCAGCGGGATGGGGGTGACGTCGCCCAGTTCGATCGTCTCGAGGTTCTCGGCCAGCTGCTCGGCCTCGCAGATCAGGTTGTCGAGTTCACCCGACAGCTCGGCGGCCGCCTCGGCGATCACGTCGATCAGGCTGACATCCACCTGCCCGGTGGCGCGGAAGGTGGTCAGCGCGGCACGCAGGCGCTCCAGCTTGGGGTCGACGGCCTCGATCTGGGCGGTGAAGGCGTCATAGCTGTCATTGGCGTCGTCGGCCGCGACACGGATTTCGTCGCACGCGCGCACCAGCCGTTCGGCGGCGGCCAGGAAATCTTCGATGGTGTCGTCGAGCGTCATGGCACACCTGTGCGGCATTGGAGACAGCCGCACGGTGCGCGCTATTCCTTAACGCCCGCTTAAGCCGCCGCACTGACCGTCGCGGCGATCCAGCCGCCGCCCAGAACGCGCGGACCGTCATAGAAGACACAGGCCTGACCCGGCGCGACGCCTTCCTCCGGCCGGTCCAGCGTCACCGTCCATGTCCCGCCGGCCCGGCCCAGGCGCGCCGGCACGGGCTCGCGCGTCGAGCGCACGCGCACCTGCACCGCCCGCCCCTCGTGCGCGGCCGCATCGGCGGGCCCGGGCCCGATCCAGTTGACCTCCTTGAGGCCGATCACCCCGACCATCAGCGCCTCGCGCGGGCCGACCACCACCCGTGCGTTCGCGGCATCCAGGCGCACCACGAACAGCGGCTCGCCGGTGGCGATGCCCAGCCCGCGCCGCTGGCCCACCGTATAGCCGATGATGCCGTCGTGGCGGCCCAGCACCCGACCGTCCACATGCACGATCTCGCCGGGCCGCGAGGCGCCCGGCCGCACGCGGCGCACCACGTCCACATAGCGCCCCTGCGGCACGAAGCAGATGTCCTGGCTGTCGGGCTTGTCGGCGGCGGCCAGCCCCATGGCGGCGGCGAACCGCCGGGTTTCGGCCTTGGGAAAGTCGCCCAGCGGGAAGCGCAGGAAATCCAGCTGTTCGCGCGTGGTGGCAAAGAGGAAATAGGACTGGTCGCGCGCGGGTTCGGCAGCGCGGTGCAGCTCGGGCCCCTCCGCCCCCTCGACGCGGCGGATGTAATGGCCCGTTACCATGGCCGCGGCGCCGAGATCGCGCGCCACCCCCAGAAGGTCACGGAACTTGACCGACTGGTTGCAGCGCACGCACGGGATGGGCGTCTCGCCGGCCAGATACGAGTCGGCAAAGTCCTGCACCACCTGATCCGAGAACCGGGTCTCGTAATCCAGCACGTAATGGGCAAAACCCAGCGCGTCAGCGACCGCACGCGCATCGCGGATGTCGATGCCGGCACAGCACGCACCCGGCTTTTTCACCGCCGCGCCATGGTCGTAGAGCTGCAGGGTGACGCCCACCACGTCATAGCCCGCATGGTGCAGCAGGGCCGCCGTGACGGACGAATCCACCCCGCCGGACATGGCAGCCACCACGCGCGTCCGTGCGCGCGGGCCCGGCAGGCCCAGATCGATGTCGGGAAGAACGCCGGACAGGGCGGACAGGTCCGCCAGCGCGCCCGGCGCAGGCGCGATGGTGCATGTGGTCATGGGGCCTCCCGCGGGGTCAAGGCCCGCGCCAGACAGTCCCGCCCCTTATCGCAACCCGCCATCACGCACCACCCCCACCGAGCCCGCCGCGCCGGAGCCCGGGCCTCCGTGCCCGGCCTTGCGCGCACAACCGCGCCTGGAAGCGCGGGCTCCGGCGGGGCGCGCCTTGATGGTTGAGAACCTGAAAAGAAGGCGACATCGGAGCCCGGGCCTCCGTGCCCGGCCTTGCGCGCACAACCGCGCTTGGAAGCGCGGGCTCCGGCGGGGCGCGCATCGCCGTTCGATGACTTGAGATAACGGCGACATCGGAGCCCGGGCCTCCGTGCCCGGCCTTGCGCGCACAACCGCGCTCGGAAGCGCGGGCTCCGGGAGCGCTTTGGGTGTGCCGGGGTGGTCAGGCGCCGGTGACGGCCTCGACCAGGCGATAGCCCAGCCCGCGCTCGGTGACGATGCGGTCCTGGCCGATCTTCTTGCGCAGGCGGCCGATGAACACCTCGATGGTGTTCGAGTCGCGGTCGAAATCCTGGTCGTAGATGTGCTCGACCAGTTCGGTGCGCGGGATCACCCGGCCCTGGTGGTGCATCATGTAGGCCAGCACCTTGTATTCGTGGCTGGTCAGCTTGATCGGCTCGCCATCGACCGAGACCCGCGCGGCGCGGGTGTCCAGCCGCAGATCCCCGCACTCCAGCGCCGGGGTGGCATGACCGGCGGCCCGGCGCAGCAGCGCGCGCAGCCGCGCCAGCAATTCCTCGGAATGGAAGGGCTTGGTCAGATAGTCGTCGGCCCCGGCGTCAAAGCCCGCCACCTTCTCGCTCCAGCGGTCGCGCGCGGTCAGGATCAGCACCGGAAAGTCGCGCCCCGCCGCGCGCCAGCGTTCCAGCACGGTCACCCCGTCCACCTTGGGCAGGCCGAGGTCCAGCACCACCGCGTCATAGGGCTCGGTCTCACCGAGGAACTGGCCGTCCTCGCCGTCGGCGGCGACATCGACGGCATAGCCGGCATCGGTGAGGGTGCGCTGCAGCTGGCGGCGCAGGTCGGGTTCATCCTCGACGATCAGGAGACGCATGTGTTGACCCCGTTCAGGAACGTTGGCGCAGGATCGCGCCGGTGCGGGCATCGATCACGAAGTCGATCAGGCCGCCCTCGGCGGTTTCCCAGCGGATTTCATAGACCGGCCCGTTGCGGCCATCGACCAGCTGGGAATCGATCAGCCGGCCGCCGAAACGCTGGCGCAGCTGGGCGGTGACCGACGACAGCGGCACCACCTGGCCCGATCGTGCGGCATCGCGCGCCTCGGGTGCGGTAAAGCGCTGCTGCAGCTGGAACGGGCCGGACTGGGCCAGAGCGGCGGGCGCAGCGCCCGCGCCGGCGCCGGCAAGCGCCAGCACCAGGCCCAAGGCGAGGCGCCGCACCTTGCGGCCAGTCAGGGCATCGGGTCGGACAGGTGAAGTCATGGCGTCCCTTTAGTCATCGGGGGGCTGAATGTCTCCTGAACGGCGTCGCCCGGGTGCGCGGGCCGCTGCGCCCGGTGCTGCAATCGGTGTGCCGGCGGGGCCGGTGGGCTGCAATGCCGCCCTGCATCGACGCTTGCATCCGATGACCCGTCGGGTGTATCGACATCCATCCCACCCGATGTGCGATGCCGGGACCGGTTCCACCGGCCCCGATGTCGCGGGCGGACGCACGAGTGTAGCTCAGTTGGTAGAGCATCGGTCTCCAAAACCGAGGGCCGGGGGTTCGAGTCCCTCCACTCGTGCCAGCCCGTGACCATCATGGGTCGGACCAGGGACAGCAGAGGGGGCGTCACCGCGCATGCCGCGCGGCCTGCCCCAGCCGAGCGGAGCGAACGTCCATGAGCGATTCCAGGGCGCAGGGCAGCCAGGCCGACGAACCCCGTCGCGGCTTCAACCCGGTCGCCTTCGTCCGCGAGGTCCGCGCCGAGTCGCGCAAGATCACCTGGACCTCGCGCCAGGAAACCACCCTGTCGACCATCATGGTGTTCATCATGGTGCTGATCGCCGGCATCTTCTTCTTTTTCGCGGACTTCACCATCCGTTCGCTGGTCAGCTGGGCGCTGGAATTCGCGCGCTGACCCCATCAGGACACGACGACCCCATGGACGCCAAATGGTACATCGTTCACGCCTATTCGAACTTCGAGGACAAGGTCGCGCGCGCCATCCGTGACCAGGCCGAACGCCAGGGCATCTCGGACCATTTCGAAGAGATCAAGGTGCCGACCGAAGAGGTGGTCGAGAGCGTGCGTGGCCGCAAGCGCGTGGTCTCGCGGCGGTTCTTCCCCGGCTATGTGCTGGTCAAGATGCACATGTCCGACGCCGCCCATGCGCTGATCAAGAACACCGCCAAGGTCACGGGTTTTCTGGGTTCGGGCGACAAGCCGGTCGCCGTGCCCGAACGCGAGGTCGAGCGCATCCTGGGCGTCGCCAAGGAAGCCGCCGAAAAGCCGCGCCAGCTGATCGTCTTCGACACCGGCGAGAAGGTGCGCGTGGTGGACGGCCCGTTCGCCTCGTTCGAGGGTCTGGTCGAGGAGGTCGACGAGGGCCGCGCGCGCCTCAAGGTCTCGGTGTCCATCTTCGGCCGCGAGACACCGGTCGACCTGTCCTATTCCGAGGTCGAAAAGGTCCGCTAAGATCCCCGCAACCAGCGCCCTGCCGGAGCCCGCGCTTCCAGGCGCGGTTGTTGCCGCAATACCGGGCTTTGAAGCCCGGGATCCTGTGCTGGCAGCGTCAGGGGTCATCCAGAGACGGATCACGCCCCGCCGGAGCCCGCGCTTCCAGGCGCGGTCGCGCGTAATACCGGGCTTGGAAGCCCGGGCTCCGGTGTTGGCGGCATCAGGGGTGATCCAGGGACAGAGAGCGCCCCGCCGGAGCCCGCGCTTCCAGGCGCGGCCGTTTCGGCGAGAACCGGGCTTTGAAGCCCGGGCTCCTGTGCTGGCAGCGTCAGGGGTCATCCAGAGACAGAGCACGCCCCGCCGGAGCCCGCGCTTCCAGGCGCGGCCGTTTCGGCAAGAACCGGGCTTTGAAGCCCGGGCTCCTGTGCGTTCGCCGTGACAGGTCCTCCAGCGTCAAGGTCTGCCCCGCCGGAGCCCGCGCTTCCAGGCGCGGTCGCGCGTGATACCGGGCTTGGAAGCCCGGGCTCCGAGGCTGCCTTTTCTCAAGGTTCTCGACCATCAAAGAGCGCCCCGCCGGAGCCCGCGCTTCCAGGCGCGGCTGACGCGGTGTATGGAACCCTGCCATGAACTCCATCCCGCGGCCGATGACCCTGACCTCGCGACAGTTCGCCGAGATGGCGCGCAAAGGGGCGTTCGACACTGTGGGCCGGGTCGAGCTGCGCAATGGGATGATCTCGCTGATGGCGCCGGTGTATCTGAGGCATTCGAGCATATCGAGCGCGCTCTATTTGGCGCTCAACGCGGCATTGTCGGCTGGTCGTTCTGCACTGCGCGCAAACATCGAACTGTCCTTACAGCTGGCCGAAGATTTCATGCCCACCGCCGACATGGTGCTGTGGGACCCGGCGTGCGTTCCGGCGGGGCATGACGGACCGCTGCCGCTCGAGGCCGTGCGGCTGGTGATCGAAGTGGCCGACACATCGCTCGACGACGATCTGGGCGAGAAAATGCGCGGCTATGCGCGGTCCGGGGTCACCGAATACTGGGTGGTGGACGTGCGTGGCCGGGTGATCTTTGTCCATGCCGAGCCGGGCGAGGATGGCTATCGGACCCGCGAGGTTGTGAAATTCGGTGAGGCTATTGCGGCGCGCACGCTCGATCTGGGATTTTCGACGGCCGCACTGCTGAACGTCTGACCGGACTGGCCGCAATGCCGGGCCTGCAAGCCCGGGCTCCTGTGCGGGTCGTGCCGCGCAACGCCGCAGATCCTTGAGGCGCGCTGACAAGCGATTTCGAAAGGGACGGCTTCGTGTTAAGGGACGCGTCCATGAACGCGGTCTTTCCCACCACTTTCCGGCTCAACCATGCCCAGTTCGAGGACATGGCGCGCAAGGGGGCTTTTGCCACAATCGGTCGGGTCGAGTTGCGAGGGGGCGTGGTTTCGCTGATGGCGCCGGTCCATTTCAGGCACAGCGTGGTGAAGATCGAGTTTGCCCAACTCCTCCTGGACGCTGTCAGGCAGCGCGGTGGCGACCTGCGCGTTCTGGACGAGATTTCCGTGCTCTGCGGCGACCGCTTCGTGCCGACGGTCGACCTCGTGGTGGCCCGAAAATCGGCCATCGAGCCTACGCTTGACGGCCCCCTCCCGATCCAGGCGGTATGCATCGCAGTCGAAGTCGCCGATACGTCCCTGAGCGACGATCTGGGTGAGAAAATGCGCGACTTCGCAAGATCGGGCATGACCGAATACTGGGTGGTGGACGTGCGTGGCCGTGTGATCTTTCTCCATGCCGAGCCGGGCGAGGACGGCTATCGGACGCGCGAGGTGGTGAAATTCGGTGAGACCATTGCGGCGCGCACGCTCGATCTGGGATTTTCCACGGCCGCACTGCTGAACGTCTGACCGGACTGGCCGCAATGCCGGGCGCCTGTGCTTGCGCCGTGACAGGTCCTCCAGCGTCAACATCCGCCCCGCCGGAGCCCGCGCTTCAAAGCGCGGTTGTTTCGGCCAGAACCGGGCCTGGAAGCCCGGGCTCCGGTGCTGGCAGCGTCAGGGGTCATCCAGTGACAAAGCACGCTCCGCCGGAGCCCGCGCTTCAACGCGCGGTTGTTTCGGCGAGAACCGGGCCTGGAAGCCCGGGCTCCTGTGCCTTTGCAGCTGGAACGGTATCGGTGTCGGCACCCGGGCGGTGGACATTTCCACCGCGGGCGCGTAAGGGCGCGCGCTTCCGCCGGGGCGCGTGCCGCGGCGGTCCCCGCGTGGGAGGTCCGGGCAAAGTCCTGCCTGGGGCCGCACCACGCCCCTCAACCTCGATGAGGACGACATGGCAAAGAAAGTCATGGGGCAGATCAAGCTCCAGGTGCCGGCCGGTTCCGCGAACCCGTCGCCACCCATCGGCCCCGCTCTGGGTCAGCGCGGCCTGAACATCATGGAATTCTGCAAGGGCTTCAACGCCCGCACCCAGGAGATGGAAAAGGGCATGCCGTGCCCGGTCGTCATCACCTACTTCCAGGACAAGACCTTCACCTTCGAGATCAAGACGCCGCCGGCGACCTTCCTGCTGAAGAAGGCGGCGGGCCTGAAGCTGGGCAAGAAGCCCTCGTCGGGCTCGAAGAAGCCCGGCACCGACGTCGTCGGCAAGGTGACCGTCGCGCAGTGCCGCGAGATCGCCGAGCTGAAGTTCAAGGACATGAACGCGTTCGACCTGGACGCCGCGACCCAGTCGATCATGGGTTCGGCCCGTGCGATGGGTCTCGAGGTGGTGGGGTAATCCGATGGCAGGCAAGCGTATCCGGGCCGCCCGTGCAGGTGTCGACCCCAAGAAGACCGTTCCCCTGGCCGAGGCGATCGCCATCGTGAAGGCGAATGCCAAGACCAAGTTCGACGAAACCGTCGAGGTCGCCCTGAATCTGGGCGTCGATCCCAAATATGCCGACCAGATGGTGCGCGGCGTGGTCTCGCTGCCCAATGGCACGGGCCGTTCGGTGCGGGTGGCGGTGTTCGCGCGCGGCCCCAAGGCCGACGAGGCGCGCGCCGCGGGTGCCGAGGTCGTGGGCGCCGAGGACCTTCTGGAAGAGGTGCTGGGCGGACGCATGGACTTCGACCGCGTCATCGCCACGCCCGACATGATGGCCCTGGTGGGCCGGCTGGGCAAGGTGCTGGGCCCGCGCGGCCTGATGCCCAACCCCAAGGTCGGCACGGTGACGATGGACGTCACCAAGGCGGTCAAGGATTCCAAGGGCGGTGCGGTCGAGTTCCGGGTCGAGAAGGCGGGCATCATCCACGCCGGCATCGGCAAGGTCTCGTTCGCCGAAGAGGCCCTGGCCCAGAACATCCGCGCCTTCGTGGATGCGGTTGCCAAGGCCAAGCCGACCGGCGCCAAGGGCACCTATCTGAAGAAGCTGGCGCTGAGCTCGACCATGGGCCCGGGTGTCCGCGTCGAGGTGGCCAGCGCGCTGCCGGGCGGGCAGGGCTGAGCGATCGCCGCGGGGCGCGCCGTTTCGCGGCCGCCCTGCGGATGCCCACTTGACGAGCGCGGGGTTGGTTCCACGCTCATCTGCAACTTTCTGTCAACCCCCCTTGCGCCAGGCGCCCGGGGGGTGCATAGGCAGCCGCTTGATGGCGCTCCGCCATCGGAAATCCAAAGGGGTCCGATCCGGGCCCCTTTGGTTTTTTCCTGTCCGAGATTGCTGGCGGCCCCGATCGTGGGGCCTTAATCGCGGGGCCCCGCGCCCTTCGGCCCGCATGAGACAGATGATCGAGATCAGACGGGTGGCCGTCGTGCGCTGCACGCGGCCCGCGTTCGATACGGGATCTGGGACAGGTCGTCACGCGTGCGATGGGCGTGGACCTGGATGACGGGTCGGCGACCTTCGGACGCGCCAGGGCGGTCGGATGGTCCGGCCGCCGTGCGTGGAGACCGCAATGGATCGTGCTGAAAAAGCCGAGATGGTGGAGGCCCTCAGGGGTGTCTTCGCCGACTCCGGGGTGGTGGTCATCGGCCACTATTCCGGCCTGTCCGTCGCGGAACTGACCACGCTGCGCGCCCGCCTGAAAGAGGCTGGCGCAGGCCTGATGGTCGTCAAGAACCGGCTGGCCAAGATCGCCCTCGAAAACCATCCCGGCGTCGCCGGGGCGGACATGTTCAAGGGCCCCGTGGCGATCGCCTTCTCGACCGATCCGGTGACCGCCCCCAAGGTGGCCGCCGCGTTCGCCAAGGAGAAGGACAAGTTCGTCCTCGTGGGTGCGATCCTGGGCGGCCAGGTGCTGGACGGCACCGGGGTGCGGTCGCTGGCGACGCTTCCGTCGCTGGACGAGCTGCGCGCCAAGATCATCGGCCTCGTCCAGGCGCCGGCGACCAAGGTCGCGGGCGTGCTGCAGGCACCCGCGGGCCAGCTGGCCCGTGTCTTTGGTGCCTATGCCAAGCGCGACGAGGCGGCCTGAGGGTCGGCCCGGCCGGCCGGCAGCGTGTTCCGATCCGAACGGATCCTGAAAAATCGAATGCAAGGAAAACCTGGAAATGTCGAAACTTGATAAGATCGTCGAGGAACTCTCCTCGCTGACCGTCCTCGAAGCCGCCGAGCTGTCCAAGCTGCTCGAGGACAAGTGGGGCGTCTCGGCCGCGGCCCCGGTGGCCGTTGCCGCCGCCCCGGCCGGCGGTGGTGGCGCTGCCGCCGCCCCGGTCGAGGAGCAGACCGAATTCACCGTGATGCTGGTCGCCGCGGGCGACAAGAAGATCGAGGTCATCAAGGAGGTCCGCGCGATCACCAACCTCGGCCTGAAGGAAGCCAAGGACCTGGTCGAGGGTGCGCCCAAGGCCGTCAAGGAAAACGTGTCCAAGTCCGATGGCCAGAAGCTGAAGGAACAGCTCGAGAAGGCCGGCGCCAAGGTCGAGCTGAAGTGACGCGCCCGCGCCGTCAGGCTGCGGCCCCGGGAGCGATCCCGGCCGGGGCAGGGCGGCGCGGCACGAAACCGGCGGTCGCGGTCCCGTTTTCGGGGCCGCGACCAGCCGCGTGAAGGGGGCGTCGCCCGGCGCGTCGCCCGCTTCGGCCCTTCCGGCCCCCGCCGGAGCGGCACACCGATACGGTCGCGCCCGGCGCGGCCACAGCACGCAGCCGCATCCCGCGGCAACAGGTCAAGACCCCGCACCGGCGACGGCGTGACGGGTCCATCAGGGGAGAGCGATGGCTCACTCGTACACCGGCAAGAAGCGCATCCGCAAATCGTTCGGCCGCCTGGTGCAGGAAGCCGCGATGCCGAACCTGATCGAGGTCCAGAAGACCTCGTACGACCAGTTCCTCCAGAAGGACGTGCCGCACGCCCAGCGGCGGCTCGAGGGCATCCACGGCGTCTTCACGTCGGTGTTCCCGGTGCGCGACTTCAATGACCGCGCGGTGCTGGAATACGTCTCCTACGAGTTCGACGAGCCCAAGTTCGACGTCGACGAGTGCCAGCAGCGCGACATCACCTATGCCGCTCCGCTGAAGGTCAAGCTGCGCCTGGCCGTGTTCGAGGTGGACCCCGACACCGGCGGCCGCGACATCAAGGACGTCAAGGAACAGGACGTCTATCTGGGCGACATCCCGCTGATGACCGACAAGGGCACGTTCATCGTGAACGGGACCGAGCGGGTGATCGTCTCGCAGATGCACCGCTCGCCAGGCGTGTTCTTCGACCACGACAAGGGCAAGACCCATTCGTCGGGCAAGCTGCTGTTCGCCGCGCGGGTGATTCCGTACCGCGGCTCGTGGCTGGACTTCGAGTTCGACCCCAAGGACAACATCTTCGTGCGCATCGACCGCAAGCGCAAGCTGCCGGCGACCACGATGCTCTACGCGCTCGGCATGGATGCCGAGGAAATCCTGAAGACCTTCTACACCACCTCGTCCTATCGGGTGGCCAAGGATGGCTGGACGACCGCCTTCCGCATCGACCAGTGGCGCGGCGTCAAGGTGCCGTTCGAACTGGTCAATGCCGCCACTGGCGAGGTGGTCAAGGAGGCCAAGGTCGGCGAAAAGCTGTCGCCGCGCACCGCGCGCCGCCTGGCCGACGAAGGTCTGCAGGACATCCTGGTGCCGTCCAGCGCGCTGGTCGGGCGTTTCATCGCCGAGGATGTGGCGTCGGCCGAGACCGGCGAGATCTTCGCCGAGGCCGGTGACGAGATCACCGAGGACCTGATCGCGCGTCTGCGCGAGATGGGTGCCGAGGAAATCGCCACCCTGGACATCGACGGTGTCAACTATGGCCCGTGGATCCGCACCACGCTGAAGCTGGACAAGAACTTCAGCAAGGAAAGCGCGCTGTTCGACATCTACCGGGTGATGCGCCCGGGTGAACCGCCGACGCCCGAGAACTCGGCGGCGCTGTTCCAGAGCCTGTTCTTCGACCTCGAACGCTATGACCTGTCCTCGGTCGGCCGGGTGAAGACCAATGCGCGTCTGGGCCTGGACACGGCCGACGACGTGCGCGTGCTGCGCAAGGAAGACATCCTGGCGGTGCTGAAGATGCTGGTCGACCTGCGCGACGGGCGCGGCGAGATCGACGACATCGACAATCTGGGCAACCGCCGGGTCCGCTCGGTCGGCGAGCTGATGGAAAACCAGTATCGGCTGGGCCTGCTGCGCATGGAGCGGGCGATCCGCGAGCGCATGAGCTCGGTCGAGATCGACACCGTGATGCCGCACGACCTGGTCAACGCCAAGCCCGTGGCCGGCGCCGTGCGCGAGTTCTTCGGCTCGAGCCAGCTCTCGCAGTTCATGGACCAGACCAATCCGCTCTCCGAGGTGACCCACAAGCGGCGCCTGTCGGCGCTGGGACCGGGCGGTCTGACGCGCGAGCGCGCGGGCTTCGAGGTGCGCGACGTGCATCCGACCCATTATGGCCGGATCTGCCCGATCGAGACGCCCGAAGGCCCGAACATCGGCCTGATCAACTCGCTGGCCACCCATGCGCGGGTGAACAAGTACGGCTTCATCGAGAGCCCCTACCGCAAGGTGGTGGACGGGCTGGTGACGACCGAGATCACCTATATGGACGCCACCCAGGAGGCCCGCTGGACCATCGCGCAGGCGAACACGCCTGTCGATGCCGACGGGCGCCTGATCGAGCCGACCGTCGAGGCCCGCCGCGCGGGTGACGCGATGATCGTGCCGGCCGACGAGATCCAGTACATGGACGTGTCGCCCAAGCAGGTGGTGTCGGTGGCTGCGGCCCTGATCCCCTTCCTCGAGAACGACGACGCCAACCGCGCGCTGATGGGCTCGAACATGCAGCGCCAGGCCGTGCCGCTGCTGCAGGCCGATGCGCCGCTGGTGGGCACCGGCATGGAAGGCACGGTCGCGCGCGATTCCGGCGCGGTCGTCTCGGCGCGCCGGACCGGCGTGGTCGAGCAGGTCGACGCGAACCGGATCGTGGTGCGCGCCACCGAGGAGATCGACCCGACCAAGCCGGGCGTGGACATCTATCGGCTGATGAAGTTCCAGCGATCGAACCAGTCGACCTGCATCAACCAGCGTCCGCTGGTGAAGGTGGGTGACCCGGTGGCGGTGGGCGACATCATCGCCGACGGCCCTTCGACCGAGCTGGGCGAGCTGGCGCTGGGCCGCAATGTGCTGGTCGCGTTCATGCCCTGGAACGGCTACAACTTCGAGGACTCGATCCTGATCTCGGAACGGATCGTGCGCGACGACATCTTCACCTCGATCCACATCGAGGAGTTCGAGGTGTCGGCCCGCGACACCAAGCTGGGCCCCGAGGAAATCACCCGCGACATCCCCAACGTCGCCGAGGAGGCCCTGCGCAACCTCGACGAGGCGGGCATCGTGGCGATCGGCGCCGAGGTCGAGGCCGGTGACATCCTGGTCGGCAAGGTGACGCCCAAGGGCGAGAGCCCGATGACGCCCGAGGAAAAGCTGCTGCGCGCCATCTTTGGCGAGAAGGCCTCGGACGTGCGCGACACCTCGCTGCGGGTGCCGCCGGGCGTGCAGGGCACGGTCGTCGAGGTCCGGGTGTTCAACCGCCACGGCGTCGACAAGGACCAGCGCGCGATGATCATCGAGCGCCAGGAAATCGAGCGCCTGTCCAAGGACCGCGACGACGAGCTGAAGATCCTCGAGCGCAACATCTTCCAGCGCCTGCGCCAGCTTCTGGTCGGGCGCACCGCCACCGCAACCCCGCGCGGCCTGCGCAAGGGCGAGGTGACGGCCGAGATGCTGGACGAGGTGTCCGAGCACCAGTGGTGGCAGTTCGCGGTCGACGATGCGGCCGCGACCGCCGAGCTGGAGGGCCTGCGCGCGCAGTATGACAGCGCCAAGAAGCGCCTCGACCTGCGCTTCGAGGACAAGGTCGACAAGCTGCGGCGCGGTGACGAGCTGTCTCCGGGCGTCATGAAGTCGGTCAAGGTGTTCATCGCGGTGAAGCGCAAGCTGCAGCCCGGTGACAAGATGGCCGGCCGCCATGGCAACAAGGGCGTCATCTCCAAGATCGTGCCGATCGAGGACATGCCCTATCTGGACGACGGCACACCGGTGGATGTGGTGCTGAACCCGCTGGGCGTGCCCTCGCGCATGAATGTGGGCCAGATCCTGGAAACCCACCTGGGGTGGGCGTCGGCGAATCTGGGGCGCCAGGTGGCCCAGGCCCTCGAGGCCTATCGCCACCAGGGCGACGCCAAGGGCCTGAAGAAGACGCTGGAAAAGGTGTACGACTTCGGGTCCGGCGAGGCGGGGCTGCCCGGCACGCCCGACGAGCTGGCCGAGCTGGCATCGAACGTGACCAAGGGCGTGCCCGTGGCCACCCCGGTGTTCGACGGCGCCAAGGAGTCCGACATCGAGGCGCTCCTGAAGAAGGCCGGCCTCGAGGTGCACGGCCAGAGCCGCCTGTATGACGGGCTGACCGGCGAGGCGTTCAAGCGCCCCGTCACGGTCGGCTATATCTACATGCTCAAGCTGCATCACCTGGTGGACGACAAGATCCACGCCCGCTCGATCGGCCCCTACAGCCTGGTCACCCAGCAGCCGCTGGGCGGCAAGGCCCAGTTCGGCGGCCAGCGGTTCGGCGAGATGGAGGTGTGGGCGCTGCAGGCCTATGGCGCGGCCTACACCCTGCAGGAAATGCTGACGGTGAAGTCGGACGACGTCGCCGGCCGCACCAAGGTGTACGAGTCGATCGTCCGCGGCGACAGCAATTTCGAGGCGGGCATCCCCGAGAGCTTCAACGTGCTGGTCAAGGAAATGCGCTCGCTCGGCCTGTCGGTCGAACTGGCGGATTCGGCGACCAACACCAAGGTGCCCGAGGGCAGGCCCGTCGAGGTGCTGCCATCGGTGCGTCTCGACGCCGCCGAGTGATCCAGGAACGCTTTCATGACGGCGGGGACGCGCGACGCGGCGTGCCCCCGCCGCCCGACCCCATCGGATTCGATTTCCATGCGACCGGCACGAACGCCCCAGTGGCCGCCGGATCGCCAGCCAGGAGCCAGGCATGAACCAGGACGTGGCAAACATCTTCAAGACTGCCGAGAAGGCCCCGACCTTCGACAGCATCGCGATCTCGATCGCCAGCCCCGAGCGGATCCGCTCGTGGTCCTATGGCGAGATCAAGAAGCCCGAGACGATCAACTACCGCACCTTCAAGCCCGAGCGTGACGGCCTGTTCTGTGCCCGCATCTTTGGTCCGATCAAGGACTACGAATGCCTGTGCGGCAAGTACAAGCGCATGAAGCACAAGGGCCTGACCTGCGAGAAGTGCCAGGTCGAGGTGACGCTGACGCGCGTGCGGCGCGAGCGCATGGGCCATATCGAGCTGGCCGCGCCCGTCGCCCACATCTGGTTCCTGAAGTCGTTGCCCTCGCGCATCTCGCTGATGCTGGATATGGCGCTGAAGGACATCGAGAAGGTCCTGTACTTCGAACAGTACATCGTCATCGAGCCGGGCCTGACCGACCTCAAGGCGCGCCAGCTGCTGACCGAGGACGAGTATCTCGACGCCCAGGACAAGTATGGTGACGCCGAGTTCACGGCCGGCATCGGCGCCGAGGCGATCCGCGAGCTGCTGTTGCAGCTGAACCTCGAGGAAGAGGCGGTCGACCTGCGCGAGCGCATCAAGGAGTCCACCTCCGAGCTGAACTCGAAGAAGATGGCCAAGCGCCTGAAGCTGGTCGAGGCGTTCATCCGCTCGGGCAACAAGCCCGAATGGATGATCCTGACCATCATTCCGGTGATTCCGCCCGACCTGCGCCCGCTGGTGCCGCTGGACGGGGGCCGCTTTGCGACCTCGGACCTGAACGACCTCTACCGCCGGGTCATCAACCGCAACAACCGCCTCAAGCGGCTGATGGAGCTGCGTGCGCCCGACATGATCATCCGCAACGAAAAGCGGATGCTGCAGGAGGCCGTCGACGCGCTGTTCGACAATGGCCGGCGCGGCCGGGTGATGACGGGCACCAACAAGCGCCCGCTGAAGTCGCTGGCCGACATGCTGAAGGGCAAGCAGGGCCGGTTCCGCCAGAACCTGCTGGGCAAGCGGGTCGACTATTCGGGCCGTTCGGTGATCGTCGTCGGTCCCGACCTGCGCCTGCACCAGTGCGGCCTGCCCAAGAAGATGGCGCTCGAGCTGTTCAAGCCGTTCATCTATGCCCGCCTCGAGGCCAAGAGCCTGTCGACCACCGTCAAGCAGTCGCGGCGCATGGTCGAGAAGGAAAAGCCCGAGGTCTGGGACATCCTGGACGAGGTGATCCGCGAGCACCCGGTGCTGCTGAACCGGGCGCCGACCCTGCACCGGCTGGGCATCCAGGCGTTCGAGCCCAAGCTGATCGAGGGCAAGGCGATCCAG
>DBAV01000178.1 GCA_002291875.1 Hyphomonadaceae bacterium UBA1001 | reverse complement strand
GCCCTGTCATCGACCGCCTGTTCGGCGATGTGCCTGACGACACGCCGTTCGGCGGCGAGGGCAACGACATCCTCGACGGCGGCGTGGACAGCGACATCCTCGACGGCGGCAACGGCGACGACGTGCTGATCGGCGGCGACGGCGACGACACGATCACCGGCGGCGCGGGGCTCGACACGATCCGCGCCGGGGCCGGCAATGACGAGGTGAACGGCGGCGCCCTCGCCGACTTCATCGACGGCGGCGACGGCGCCGACAGCATGATCGGCGAAGGCGGCAACGACACGATGATCGGCGGCCTCGGCGACGACACGCTGATGGGCGGCGACGGCGTGGACATCCTGAACGGCGGCGAGGGCTCGGACTTCGTGGTCGGCGGCGCCGGCAACGAGGTGCTGCGCGGCGGCGCGGGCGACGACTACTTCGTCTTCGAGGGCCGCGACTTCGGCCGCGACCGCATCGCCGACTTCCAGCGCGGCACGCCGAGCTTCGACTACATCGTCATCAACGACGCGACGGTGGACAGCTTCGACCAGCTGACCATCGTCTACACCGCCAACGCCGCGGTGGTGTACCTCGACCCCGCGCTCGTCGGGCCGAGCATCACCGTCCTCGGCGTCACGGCGGCGAACCCGCTGACGGCGAGCAACTTCCTCTTCGACGTCACGTTCTGACGCCCGGCGGGGGCGGGGCGCAGGCCCTGCCCCCGTTCGCCGCCTGCGTCAGCCCACCCGGCGCAGGCGGAACTCGAAGTGACATTCGCGCGAGCGCACGGCGCCGCGCGCCTCGCCGCGCTCCACCACCCCGGCCACGCCGGCGGGAAAGCGGCCGATGCTGCCGCGCAGGGCGAAGACGCCGTCCGGCTGGATGCCCCCCTCGGCCGAGGAGCCGGAGGGAGGGTGCACGAGGCGCACCTGCTCGCCGATGATCGTCATGGTGCTGGCATCCAGCGTGGGCGCGGCGCAGCGGCCGGACAGGTCGAGCGTGGCCCGCAGCCGGCCCCGGTAGGTGCCATCGAAGCTGCCGGGCGGGGGTGGGTTGGCCGCCGCCTCGGGGCTCGGCGCGAAGGCCGGGGTGCCGGTGGTGGTGGTCATCGTGCCCCCGCAGGCCGCGAGCAGCAGCAGGGCGGCGAGGGCCGTGGCGATGCGCATGATCTTCCCCTCCGTCAGGGCGGTCACGCTGCGCCCCCGGGGCTGGACCCCGCAAGCCCCCCATGCGAGGGCGCAGGGCATGATCCTGATCGGCATCGGCGCCAGCCTGCCCGCGCCCGACGGGCGCGCCCCCCGCGAGACCTGCCGCGCCGCCGCCGCCGCGCTCGACGCCATTCCGGGGCTGCGCCTCAAGGCCCTCTCCCGCTGGTGGGAGAGCGCGCCGGTGCCGCCCATGCCCGGCGCGCCCTGGTTCGTGAACGGCGTCGCGCGGCTGGAGGGCGCGGCCGCGCCCGAGGCGGTGCTGGACGCGATCCAGGCGCTGGAGGCGCGCTTCGGCCGCGAGCGCCCCTACCCCAACGCGCCGCGCACGCTCGACCTCGACCTGCTGGACCATCAGGGCCTTGTCCTGGACACGCCGCGCCTGACCCTGCCCCACCCGCGCATGACGGGCCGCGCCTTCGTGCTGCTGCCGCTCGCGGAGGTGGCGCCCGCCTGGCGGCATCCGGTGACGGGTGAGGGCGTCGATGCGCTGATCGCGGCCTTGCCCGACCAGCAGATCAGGGCCGTTCCGGACTGATGCGCGCGGCCGAAGGGCCGGACGTGTCGCGCAGGCCGGGTTGGCGGGCGGCGGCGTGCCAAGACGCCGGCATGATCGCTTGCACCCGCGCGGCGCCTCGCTTATCTGAAGGGTTCGCCGCGGTGCAGCAGGGCTGCGCCCGGCCCCCCTAGACTTGAGGCCCCCGCATGGCGCGCGTCACCGTCGAAGACTGCATCGTCCAGGTTCCGAACCGCTTCGAGCTCGTCCTGCTCGCCGCCCAGCGCGCGCGCAACATCAGCCGCGGCGAAAGCCTGACGGTGGACCGCGACAACGACAAGAACCCGGTCGTGGCGCTGCGCGAGATCGCCGATGAAAAGCTCGAACTGCCGAGCCTGGAGGCCGATCTGGTCAAGTCGCTTAGCCGCGCCCCGGACCCCGAGCCGGTCGAGGACGAGGTGATGGACCTGATCGCCACCGACGAGAACATCTTCGGCGTGATGGACGTCAACGAGGAAAGCCAGGGCGGCGAGGACGGCCTGGACATCGAAGCCGCGATCGGCGCCGAACTCTTCGGCGACGACGAGAAGTAAGGGCCAGCTTGGCCACGGGCCGCGCCCAGCCCCCCCACCATCCGGCGCCGCAATCGCCGGAAGGGCTGAACACGGGCGCGACCCCGGTGACTGGTATCGGTGTGCCCGGCATGGATGCGGCGCTGGCCTTCGCCGCGCACGCGCACGCCACCGACACCAGGCTCGACCCCGCCATCCTGACCGCCGCCGCGCGCTTCGGCGCCGAAGCGCATGCCGCGCAAATCCGCAAATCGGGCGAGCCGTACATCCTGCACCCCATCGCGGTCGCCGAAATCCTGGTGGGCTATCACCTCGACACCGCCTCCATCGCCACCGCCCTGCTGCACGACGTGGTCGAGGACACGGCGCACAAGCTGTCGGACATCAGCACCCGCTTCGGCCCGGAAGTGGCCAAGCTGGTCGATGGCGTGACCAAGCTCAGCCGGATCGAGGTGCAGTCCGAACGCACCAAGCAGGCGGAGAACCTGCGCAAGCTGCTGATGGCGGTCAGCGAGGATATCCGCGTGCTGCTGGTCAAGCTCGCGGACCGGCTGCACAACATGCGCACGCTCTCGGGCGTGCCCAAGGCCGAGAAGCGCCAGCGCACCGCGCAGGAAACGCTCGACATCTACGCCCCGCTCGCCGAGCGCATCGGCATGGAGCGGCTGAAGACCGAGCTTGAGAACCTCGCTTTCCGCGAACTCAACCCCGAGGCCTGGCAGGGCATCCAGGCGCGGCTGACCTTCCTGCGCGGCCAGTCGGGCGACCTGATCGGCGAGATCGAGCGCGACATCATCCGCGTCCTCGGCAACCACGGCATCACCGGCGTGGAGGTGCAGGGGCGCGAGAAATCCCCCTACTCCATATGGCGCAAGATGCAGGCCAAGGATGTCACCTTCGAAGGCCTGTCGGATGTCATGGCCTTCCGCGTCGTCGTGCCCACGCGCAATGACTGCTACGGCGCGCTGGGTGCCATGCATGACGCCTATCGGGTGATCCCCGGCCGCTTCAAGGACTACATCTCCACCCCCAAGACCAATGGCTACCAGTCGCTGCACACCGGCGTGACGGTGCCGGCCAAGCGCCACGCCAAGATCGAGGTGCAGATCCGCACCATGCAGATGCACCAGGTGGCCGAATACGGGGTCGCGGCGCATTGGGTCTACAAGCAGGGCGAGGGCGGCGGCGAACCGCGCCGCTATCCCTGGATGAAGGCGCTGCTCGAGATCATCGAGACCGCGGCCGACCCGCAGGAGGTGCTGGAAAACACCCGCCTGGAACTGCATGGCGACAGCGTCTTCTGCTTCACGCCCAAGGGCGACCTGATCGAACTGCCCGCCGGCTCCACGCCGATCGACTTCGCCTATCAGGTGCACTCCCAGGTGGGCGACACCTGCGTGGGTGCGAAGGTCAACGGCAAGGTGCTGCCGCTGCGCCAGCCGCTGTCCAATGGCGACCAGGTCGAGATCATCACCGCCCGCGGCGGCAAGCCCAATCCGGACTGGCTGAACTTCGTCGCCTCCGGCCGGGCGCGCGCGCGCATCCGCCGCTTCGCCATGGCCGCCGAGCGCGACAAGCACCTGGAGGAAGGCCGCGCCGCGGTCGCCAAGGCGTTCCGCCAGGACGGGCTGGATTTCTCCGAGAAGGCGCTGGAACCCGCACTCAAGCCCCTGGGCAAGACCAGCACCGAGGACCTGCTGGTGGCGGTCGGCGCAGGCCAGGTCGGCCCGCGTGAGGTGCTGTTCGCCGCCGTGCCCGAATTGCGCGGCCCCTCCCGCCCGCTGGAGCGCATGGCCATGGCCCGCCCGCGCGGCGGCTTCGGCGCCGGCCCCGCGCTCTACACGCGCGAGCGTGAGGCGCAGCCCGCCGGCGACAGCATGGGCATCACCGGCCTGCCGCCCGGCACGCCGGTGATTTTCCCGAATTGCTGCAACGCCATCCGCGGCGAGCGCATCGTGGGCATCGTCAGCACCGGCCGCGCCATCGCCATCCACCGGCGGGACTGCCCCACGCTGGAGGCCTTCGCCGCCACCCCCGAACGCTTCTTCGAGGTGGACTGGGACCCGGCACACCCCGAACCGCGCATGGCGCGCCTGGTGGTCAACACCATCCGCGACGAGGGCGTGCTGGCCGGCATCGCGAACGCCATCGCCAAGCAGGATGGCGCGATCAGCCAGTTGCGCGTGGCCAAGCGCGCCGATGAATGCGATGTGCATCTGGAGGCCGAGGTGAAGGATATCCGCCACCTTGCGGCGCTGATGGCCAGCCTGCGCGCCTGCCAGGGCGTGATC
>DBAV01000043.1 GCA_002291875.1 Hyphomonadaceae bacterium UBA1001 | reverse complement strand
GGGCGCCGGCGGGCAGTCGCCCTTGCAAACCACCGTGTGGTTTGGCCTCGCAGGGGCGGGCTGCTGCCTCGGTTCGGCCACCCACCCGGCACCACGCAGTGTGACACGCATGGCACGTTGATGGCGTGCGTTGACAGGGCGTTAGGGGTGCCCGTGATAGGGCTGGCGCATCGTTGCACGGACGGATGCGGATGTCGGCCCAGACCAGTCTAGCGGCGCTCACCAACGAGCGGCGAAATCCCAATCAATCCGAAGACCGTTTCATCGGCCAGATCGTCTTCTGTGACGGGTCGAAGGCGATCATCGCCACGCGCGACGGCCATGTCGTCATGGGCGAGGACAATCCCTGGTCGGTCGGCCGCCTGATTTCGATCGTCTCGCGCGATTGCCGGATCATCGCCTCGATCACCTCGGTCGAGGCCGACGCGAACCGCAATGCGATCATGGGCGACGCGCCCGAGCTGATGCGCACCTATGTATCGGTGGACCTGGTCGGGGAAATCCGCGAGCGCAATGGCGATGCCAGCTTTACGCGCGGTGTCTCGGCCTATCCGCCGATCGGATCGCCCGCCCACCGTATCCGGACCGAGGACCTGGCGGCGGTTTTTGCCCCGATGGGCAGCGCGGCGATCACCGTCGGGCGGCTGTCGCAGGACAACACCATCCGCGCGGCGGTGAATGTCGATGACCTGCTGGCCAAGCATTTCTCGGTGCTGGGCACCACGGGCGTGGGCAAGTCGAACTCGGTCGCGCTGATCCTGCACCGCGCCCTGGCGGCACGCCCCAATCTGCGGATCCTGCTGATGGATCCGCACAACGAATACGCACACTCGTTCCAGGGCATGGCCGAGATCGTCAATCCGGACGACCTGCACCTGCCGTTCTGGCTGTTCCGCCTCGAGGAGGTCGCCGACGTGTTCGGGCGCGGCCGCACCCTGCCCGAGGAAGAGATCGACCTGCTGTCCGAGTCGATCGCCATGGCCAAGAACCGCTATGCGGCGGCGGCCGAGGTGCGGGCCAACCCGCTGCGCAAGGACGAGCCGACGGGCGGGGCCAATTTCACCGCGGACTCGCCCGTGCCTTACCGCATGAGCGACGTGCTGCAGGTCATCGAGGAACGGCTGGGCTCGCTGGACGCCAAGCACGAGCGGCAATTCCTCAAGAGCCTCAAATACCGCATCCGCCAGATCACCAACGACCCGCGCTATCGCTTCATGTTCGCCCAGCGCACGGTCGAGGACACCATGGACCAGGTGCTGGGCCGGCTGTTCCGGGTGCCGCTGCAGGGCAAACCGGTCACCATCCTGCAGCTCGCGGGCTTTCCGTCCGAGGTGGTCAACGCCCTGGTGTCGGTGCTCTGCCGGATGGCCTTCGACATGGGCCTTTATACCAATGGCGCCATGCCGATCCTGGTGGTCTGCGAAGAGGCCCACCGCTATGTGCCCGCCGACCGCGAACTGGGGTTCCTGCCGGTGCGCCGGGCGATCGCGCGGATCGCGCGCGAGGGCCGGAAATACGGGGTGCACCTGGCGGTGATCACCCAGCGGCCCAGCGAACTGGACCCCACCGTCCTGTCGCAGTGTTCCACCGTCTTCACCATGCGTCTGGCCAACGAGGCCGACAAGAGCATCATCCGGGCCGCGATTTCCGACGCAGCCGCCACCACGCTGGCGACACTGTCGGCGCTGACCATCGGCGAGTGCATCGCCTTTGGCGAAGGCATCGCCACCCCGATGCGGATGCGCTTTACCCTTCTGCCGGCCGAGCGCCGCCCCAAAAGCAACATCACTGGCACCGGCGACACCGCGTTTGCGCGGATGGATGAACGCGGCCTCGAGGCGGTCATTGCCCGCCTGCGCGCCGCCAACAGGGCGAAAATCTGATGCAGGGCGACCTTGTGACCTCGATGCTGGTCCTGGCCGGCATCGCCATCGTGATGGCGCTGGTGATCTATGCAGCGGTCTCGGACCTGGCGCGGATGATCATCCCCAACTGGGTTTCGATCGCCATCGCGGTGCTGTTCGCACCCTGTGCACTGCTGGCGGGCCTGCCGCCGGTGGCGATTGCCGTCGGTTATGCGGTCGGCGCGGTCATGCTGGTGATCGGGATCGGCCTGTTCCACGCGCGCGTGATGGGCGGTGGCGATGTCAAGCTGATCGCCGCGCTGTCGATCTGGGCGGGTTCGGCTGCTCCTGTCTTTCTGGTATGGACGATCCTGGCGGGCGGTGTGCTGACCGTGGTCCTGGTCGGTTTGCGGCGCGCCATGCGCGGACGCACCGTCCGGGCCGAATGGGCGGCGCGCCTGCTGGACCCTGCCAATGGCGCCCCCTATGCCGTGGCCATCTGCGCCGGCGTCATCGTCGCCGCGCACCAGTCCCCGCCTTTGGGCGCGTGGAGCTGATCGGGGCGCACATCGCCCGCTGATCGCAAGGTGCGGCTCTCGCACGCAAAGTTTTCGCCCTTAACCAGCGTTTCAGGGGTTGTGTGCACAACCATGGCGGAGGCGTGCGGACAAAGCCCGCGCGCAGGGAAGATTCGCCATGTCGCGTACCAGACTGATCCTGCTCGCCGTCGCGCTGTTTGCCGGGATTGCAGCGCTTCTGATGTTCCTGAACCTGCAGCGTGCGACGCCGGCGGATCAGGCGGCGGTCGCGGCCGCCCCCGCGGTCGAGACGGTGCAGGTGCTGGTGGTCAATCGCGACCTGGCAGCCGGTGAAGTGGTCAAGGCGGGCGACGTCATCTTCACCACCTGGCCCAAGGACGCCATCAACCCGAACTTCATCACCGAGGAAGCCGACCCGCAGGGACCGCAGACCTTTACCGGCGCGGTGGCCCGCGTCGCCGTGAACAAGGGCGAGCCCGTCACCATCGCGCGCCTGGTCAAGCCGGGCGACAAGTCCTTCCTGGCCGCGATCATGCGCCCGGGCTTCCGCGCGGTTGCCCTGCCGGCATCGGCGGCCACCGCGGCGGGCGGGTTCATCCTGCCCGGGGATTCGGTCGATGTCCTGCTGGTGCGCGAGATCGAGGTGACCGTCGGCCAGTCGACCACCAAGCGGGTCGAGAGCCAGACCATCCTGGAAGACGTGCGTGTGCTGGCAGTGGACCAGACCTATCGCCCTGCCGGGGAAGAGGAAGAACAGACCCCCTCGGCGCCCGAGGTGATGACCCTGGAGCTGGCTCCGCGTGACGCCGAGATGCTGGCGACCGCGGGCAAGCTGGGCACCGTGCAGCTGGCCCTGCGCTCGCTGAATTCCGAGGAAAACCAGGCGATGGGCACCCAGGCACGGCCGGGGCGGATCATGCGCCAGAACGTCGCCGCGCCCGACCTCGAGCCCACCACCGTGCGCATCACCGCCTATGGCAACGTCACCGAAAGGACCGTCGGAGAATGAGCAGCACCTCTTCCGGTCCGGCATCCCTGCCTGCCCCGATCCGCCATCCCGGCCTTGCGCTCGCCTTTGCCGCGGCAACCCTTCTGGGGCTTTCGGCGGTCGCACCCGCGCCGGCCGCCCTCGCACAGACCGCCCCGGTCGCCACGCCCGGGGCCGATGGCGGCCTGAGGGTGGCGCGCGGCGAGGGCCGCACGGTCCGCCCGATCGAGCTGGGCGCAGGGTCGTCCGTCTATGTCGACCTGCCGGAAGACGTGCGCGACGTCCTGGTGTCCAATCCCGAAGTCGCCGACGCGATCGTGCGCACGCCGCGGCGGGTGTTCCTGCTGGGTGTGGCACCGGGCCAGACCAACATCATCCTGTTCAATGCGGCGGGCAGCTCGATCGCGACCTTCGAGATGCGCGTCGCGCGTGACGTGACGGGCGTGACCAACGCCATCTTGGAGCTGATGCCCGAGAGCCGGATCCGGATTTCCTCGATGGGCCAGTCCATCGTCCTGACCGGCACCGCCCGCAACGCGGCCGAACTGTCCCAGGCGACCCGGATCGCCGAGCGCTTCGTCGAGCGCCCCGAAAACGTGGTCTCGATGGTGCAGGTCCGCGGCAGCGAGCAGGTGCTGCTGCGTGTGCGCGTGGTCGAGGTCCAGCGTTCGGTCCTGCGCCAGCTGGGTGTCAATCTGGCCAATGGCGTGGTGGACATTTCGGGCCTGTTCGGCGGCAACAGCGCGTTCAGCTTTGCGACCGGAAATGGTGGCTTCAGCTTAACGGGCGGCGCCACCAGCACACTGCCGGCCTCGCAGGGGGGGCTGGTCGGAACCCGGTTCCGGGCGACCGAGGGCGGCGACCTGCGTTCGATCGACGGTTTCCTCCAGGCGCTCGAGCAGACCAATCTGCTGCGGACCCTGGCCGAGCCCAACCTGACCGCGATTTCGGGCGAGAGCGCGCGCTTCCTGGCTGGCGGCGAATTCCCCGTTCCGGTTGCCGTCGAGGACAACCAGATCACCATCGAGTTCAAGCCATTCGGTGTCGGTCTGGCCTTCACGCCGGTCGTCCTGTCCGAGGGGCGCATATCGATGCGCATCTCGACCGAGGTGTCGGAACTGACCGAGGTGGGCGCCTTCGTTACCGGATCGGGCCTGACGCTGCCGGCGCTGAACGTGCGCCGCGCCGAAAGCACGGTCGAACTGCCCTCGGGCGGTTCGATCATGATGGCAGGGCTGCTGCAGGAGCGGGCGCGCCAGCAGATCGACTCGTTCCCCGGCCTTGGCGACCTGCCGGTCCTGGGCGCGATGTTCCGCTCGCGCGAGTTCCGCTCGGAAGAAACCGAGCTGGTGGTGATCGCCACGGCAGTTCTGGTCAATCCGACAAGCGCGGACGCACTGGGCACCCCGGCCGATGGCCTGCGCGAACCATCCGACCTTTCCCAGATTTTCCTGGGCCGCGTGAACGAGCTCTACCGCGTGCCGGGAGCGGATGCCGGCTCTCGCCGCCTCGAGGGCCAGTTCGGGTTCGCGCTCGACGCCGGACCGGCCGAGGCGATGACCGCGGCACCGGCGCCCGAAACGCGCCGTGGCGGCCTGTTCGGCTGGGGCCGTCGCGAGGCGCGCGACGAGCAGGCCCAGGCCACCACGACACCCGCGCGTCGCCCCGACGCGCGGAATTTCTGAACCTGTCGGAGTCGCCACGATGACACGCCTCAGCCCCCTCGCTGCCGCAGCAGGCCTTGCCCTTCTGGTCGGCGCGTGCGCCTCGGCCCAGCCCGTCGGCCCGCTGACCGCCATTTCGGCGTCGCGGGCCGACGAAAACCGCTTCGAGGTCACCGAGATCGCCGAACGCCTCAGCGTGGCCATCGCGCGGGACGGCAGCGGGCTGTCGGATGTCGACCGCGACGCGGTGGCCCGCTTCGCGGCGGACTGGGATGCGCGCGGACGCGGCAATGTGGTGGTCGAAGCGCCGCCCGCCGGGGGCGATGGTGCACTGGTCGCCGCGCAGATCCGTCGCACGCTGGCCCAGGCCGGCGTTCCCGAACGCTTTGTCGAACAGCGGCCCGCCCGCTCGGCGACGGCGGTCGAGCTGACTTTCCTGAGATACGAGGCACGACTGGCCGAGTGCCCGTCCTATGGCGCGATCGACATGTCGAATGTCGGCACCGGCGCGTCGCCGCGCTTTGGGTGCGCGATAAACCAGAACATCCTCGCAATGGTCGAGGACCCCGGTGACCTTGCAGGGCCGAGGGCGATGGACCCGGCCTCCAGCGCCCGGCGCTCGGTGGTGATGGGCAGGTACATCCTCGGCCAGCCGACGATGCAGCAGCTGAACGACGACATGCGGGCAACCCTCAGCCAGGTGGCGGGCCAATGACGAACAGACCGATTGCCGACGAGGACGAGTTCTGGCTGGACGACCCGATGTCGCCGCCGGCGGCCGCACGCCGCGTGGCCGAGAGCTTTCATGCTTCGGCTGCGGGGCTGGACGAGTTTCCCGACGTCCACGTCGAGGACCCGGACACCTTCGACGTCCCCCCGCCCCCGTTCGACGACAGCATCGACCAGCCGCGCTGGGCCGAGGACCCGGGCGAACCCATGCCGTCGGCTGCGCCGGGCCCGGCCGCCGCCGGTATCGAGCCCGCGCCCAGCCCGCTGGCCTGGCACGAAGACGACATGAATGCCGATGCCGCGTATTGGCAGCCCCCCGGCGGCAGCGCGCGGTCCGAGCCGGCCCTGGGCGGTGAGCAGCCGGTGCCGGCGATCGCCATCCACGCCTTCTGCGACCGCGCCGAGCTCATGGAAGTGATCCGCGCCTCCAAGACCGACCGGCGGCTGGCCAAGGCCAATCTGACGGTGTCCCCGGGCGGGATCGAGGCGGCGGTTCGCCACTTTGCCACCGAGCCCAGCCCGAACCTGCTGATCCTGGACAGCAAGCTGGGCCACCATGCCCTGCTGGCCCAGCTCGAGCTGCTGGCCGGCAATGTGGATCCGGGCACGCGCGTGATCGTCATCGGCGCCCAGGACAACATCCAGCTCTACAAGGACCTGATCCGCAGCGGCGTCAGCGAGTACCTGGTGCCGCCTTTGCCGCCCCTGGACCTGATCAAGTGCATTTCGGGCCTCTATGTGGATCCCGAGAAGCCGTTCGTGGGGCGCGAGATCGCCTTCATCGGGGCCAAGGGCGGGGTGGGCTCGTCGACGGTCGCGCACAACATCGCATGGCTGATCGCCGAGCGGTTCGAGGCGAACACCACCCTGGTCGATCTGGACCTGTCATTCGGGACGGTGGGCCTGGATTTCAACCTCGACTCCGAACAGGGCATCCTGGACGCCCTGCGTACGCCCGGCCGGGTCGATGACGTGGTGCTCGAGCGCCTGCTGACCCGGCATTCCGAACATCTGACCCTGTTCACCGCACCGGGCAGCCTGGTTGCGGCCGACTTTGCCCCCGATGCGTTCGACGCGGTGCTGTCGCAGGTGCGGCGCGGCGTGCCCTTCGTGGCGCTGGACGTGCCGAACCAGTGGACGCCCTGGGTCCAGGACACGCTGAAGAATGCCGACGATGTGGTCATCACCGCGATGCCGGATCTGGCGTCCCTTCGCGGCGCCAAGCAGATGGTGGATTTCGTCCGCGCGGCGCGGCCCAATGACCGGCCGCCCATCCTGGTGCTGAACCAGGTCGGCGTGCCCAAGAAGCCCGAAATCCCCGCCAAGGAATTCGCCAACCATGTCGGGGTCGAACCCTCGCTGATCCTGCCCTTCGATCCGGCCCTGTTCGTCGGCGCCGCCCACAACGGCCAGATGGTCGCCGAAATCGCGGCCGGCACCAAGGTCTCCGAGGGCTTTGACGACCTGGCAAGGCTGATTTCGGGCCGCACGCCGGTGGAACGCAAGACCAGCCTGATCGAGCGCGTGCGCGCCAAGCTGATCGGCCGATAGGAGAGCCGCCTCATGTTCGGACGGCGCGACGCGACAGCACCGGCCCCGGGTTTCGGCGGCGCAGCGGCGCGCGCGACGCCCGCACCTGCGCCGGCCACAGGCGGCGAAGTGCGCCGCGAAACCGCCGCCCCGCCCCCACGTCCGGTTGCGGCCCCGGCCCGGCCCGCCGCACCGGCTGCCGCGGCCACGCCGCCAAGATCGG
>DBAV01000104.1:692-4960 GCA_002291875.1 Hyphomonadaceae bacterium UBA1001 | reverse complement strand
CGGCCGCACCCCCCCCGCGGGGGGTCTCCCGGGCCGGTCCCAAACCGGCGGGGGCGGGGGTGCGCGCGGGGGCGCCCGCCAGTCCGCGCATCGGGTGGGGTGTGTCGCTGGGGTCGGGGGTGGCGTCGCACCTTGCAGCGCGCGGCCATCTCGATGCGTTGATTCTCGAGGCCGCCTTCACCCGTCTGGTCGACGTTGCGCGCGGCATCTACTGGTTCCTGCCGGTGGACCTGTTGCTGACCGAGCGGTTCGAGACCGCACCGAACCTGAAGGCGTTTGCGGGGCCGGTCCTGCTGGCGCACGGCCGCGCCGACCGCCTGGTCCCGTTCTCGCATTTCGAGGCCAATCTTGCGGCGTGCAGGGCCCGCACGCCTCCGGCGGCACGCTGCGACACCTTCATTGCGGACATGGGCGATCACAACGACCTGCGCGCGTTCGGATTGACGGACGCGGCGTTCGACTTCATCGCCGGGCCAGCCGCCACCCCACCCGCCTGAACCGCCACCCAGGAGCCGAACATGCCCGACACCGCTTCCAATGCCGGCACCGCTGCACACGGCGTCCTGCCGCCCGGCGCGCAGGAGCGTGTGCCGATCCGCCGGATTCATCATGTCGCCTATCGGTGCCGCGACGCGCGCGAAACGGTCGAATTCTATCAGCGCACGCTGGGCATGGACTATCAGCTGGCCTTTGCCGAGGACCATGTGCCCTCGACCGGCGCCTATGATCCCTACATGCATGTCTTTCTGGATGCGGGCGGCGGCAATGTGCTCGCCTTCTTCGAGCTGCCCAACCAGCCCGAGATGGGACGCGACCCCGCCACACCCGCCTGGGTCCAGCACATCGCCTTCCAAGTGCCCGACGAGGCGGCGCTGCTGGCCGCCAAGGCCCGGATCGAGGCGGCAGGCGTGGAGGTGCTGGGCCCCACGGACCACGGCATCTTCCGGTCGATCTATTTCTTCGACCCCAATGGCCACCGGCTCGAGCTGGCCCATGACACCGGCACCCCCGAGGAGATGGCCGAATTGCGCCGGGTGGCCCCTGCCATGCTGGACGAGTGGAGCCGCACCAAGAAGGCACCCCAGCACGCCGCCTGGCTGCACGAGAAGGCCCGGGCCGCCCACGCAGCAGCCCGCGGCCGGGCGGGCTGAACGCTCATCACCCGCCTTGTCGTCGCCTGACGACGCGCGCACTGTAACGATCCCACTTTCCCGCACGGTCCGTGTCATGATCGCTCGTCTGCGTCCCCTTGCCGCCGCGCTGGCGATCTTCGGCGCCACGCCCGCTTTGGCCGAGGTGCGCGCCGCGACCCCCGACGCCTTCCTGATCGAGACCAGCGCGGTTCTGGGCCTTGGCAGGGAGCAGGCGTGGCAGAGGCTTTCCGACATCGGCGCGTGGTGGACCGATGGGCACACCTATTCTGGCTCGGCCGCCAATCTGAGCTGGGAGCTGAGCCCGGGTGGCTGCTGGTGCGAGCGGTGGGAGGGCGGAGCGGTCGAGCACGGACGCCTGCTCCAGGTCCGCGCCCCCGACGCGCTGCGCTGGCGTACCGAGCTGGGGCCGCTGCAGGGCCTGGCGGTGTCCGGCGTCATGACCTTCACGCTGTCGGAGGCGCCCGTGGCCGGGCACACGCGTGTCACATTGACCTATCGGGTCACGGGGGCGTCCTCGAGCGGGCTCGATACGCTCGCAACGCCCGTCGACAGGGTCCTCACCGAAGCGATGGGCCGTCTGGCCCGCAGCGCGCCCGTCACCTGACCCGCGGCGCCTCGAGACCGATACCTCACAGGCGGCGACAGCCTGCCTCTCGCGTCGAGGCAAGACGTGCCAGCATCGAATCCGCGACCGGCACCGCAGGCGTGCCCTGCCCGTGATGGTCGATCGTGGCCCGTGGCAGCGGGGCGGCGCCCGCGGCAGGGCGAATTCGCATTCCAGGGGCCGCAGGCCCGGACCCGCCTTCCGGCGTCGTCGCCCGCACGATTGCCGCCTGCTTGCGCTGCGTGATCGGAAACGTGGACCATACCCTGTGGCTTGCCTGTGCGGCCGCGTCTGCGGGCAGCACAAGCGTGATGGCATCTCCACCCTGGGCGACATCCACCCCCACACCCGTCGCCCCATTGAAGGCGAGCATTGGATCGCACCCTCGGGCCTGGAAACACCACCACAGTGACTGCGTCACCACCCCACGCCAGTCGCGTGCGCTTTCGGCAACCACCAAGCTTGAAAGCTCGTCCGTCATGGGCTGGACCAGGGTCACCCGATCCACACTGGGCGCGCAGTCCGCGCGCGGCGGGCCGGCATTACATCCCGCCAAGCCGATGCCTGCCACCACCGCCGCCACACCGGCCCACCGCGCCGACACCCGTGACAACAACCCTCTCACCCCTGCCCTCCTCGTAACCCCGGTACCAAAGCGCGGCGTGCCGGGCGGCGCACTGGGGCCACCCTGGGCCGCTGTCCCCGACGGCATGTTTCCACTCGCGCAGCAGATGGTCTAGCGTCCGCGTAATGGCATGACGAAGGGACGCGCACATGCGCCGGGTCGGAATTCTCGCAGCAATGGTCTGGGCGGCTGCCGGGTCGGCATGCATGGGCCCGGTCTCTGGCCACCCGGACACGGTGATCGCCAACCCAGCACAGGTCGAGGCCGAGTTCGCCGCGGCCACGGTGACCTCCCTCGCAGCGGATATGGACGCACAGCGCACCGACGCGGTCGCCCTCGTGGGTGCCGCCAGCCGCAGGATTGCAGCGATCGACGCGGCCGGGCCACGCCTTGCCAGCGTGCTGGCGCTTTCGCCCGGGGCAGTCGCCGAGGCGCGCGCGCGCGATGCTGAACGGGTTGCCCGGCGGCTGCGCGGCCCCCTGCACGGCATACCCCTGCTCATCAAGGACAATATCGAAACGCGCGACCTTGCCACAACCGTGGGCTCCCTGGCCCTTCGCGACAATCGGACGGGGCGCGACGCGCCATTGGTCACGCGCCTTCGTGCCGCCGGCGCGGTCATCCTGGGCACCACCAACCTCTCCGAATGGGCGAATTTCCGGTCGCGACACTCGATCAGCGGGTGGAGCGGGCTGGGCGGCCTGACGCGCAACCCCCACGTCCTCGACCGCAATGCCTGCGGTTCCAGCACCGGCTCGGCGGCGGCCGTGGCGGCGGGGCTGGCCCCCGCGGCCATCGGCACCGAAACGTCCGGTTCGATCGTCTGCCCGGCCGCGGTCAACGGCATTGTGGGTTTCAAGCCCACCCTCGGGCTGGTTGCGCGGACAGGCATCATCCCCATTGCCGCCAGTTTCGACACTGCCGGGCCCATGACCCGGACCGTCGAGGACGCCGCCATCGTGCTCGATGCGATGGCCGGAAGCGAACGCTCGGACCCCGCCACCATCCGCGCCGACACGATGCGGGTGCCCTATGCAGCACGGCTGTCCACCGCCGGCCTGCGCGGCCGGCGGCTTGGTGTCTTCCGCGCAGGCTCGGATGCCCATCCCCCGACACGCGCGGTGTTCGAGCGTGCGCTCGCTGATCTTCGTGCGGCCGGCGCCGAACTGATCGAGATCGATGCACTGCCCGAACCCTTCACCGCGAACGCTGGCGGCTTCATCGCGGTGGCCCTGCCCGAATTCCGTGCCGGGCTCGAGGCATATCTGGCGACCGCCGCGCCTGAGATGGCCACACGGACGCTGGCCGACCTTGTGACGTTCAATCGCAGCGAGCCGCGCGCGCTCGCCTTGTTCGGGCAGGATATCTTCGAGCAGGCACTGGAGGCGCCGGGGCTCGACTCGCCTGCCTACCTCGATGCGCGCGAACGCACGCGCCGCTTGGCTGGCCCCGAGGGAATCGACCTACTTCTTCGCACGCACCGCCTTGATGCCCTGATCTCCGTTACCGCGCCTCCGGCATGGCCCAATGATCCCGCGGGGGCCAGCGACGCACTTTCGATGTGGGGACTGACCGCGATTGCCGCCCAGGCCGGCTATCCGCACCTGACCGTTCCCGTGGGCCTGGCGGACGGGCTGCCGGTCGGGCTCTCATTCGTGGGGACGGGCTGGGCAGACGCGGAGGTGCTGGCACTCGGGCACGCCTTCGAGCGCCTTGCGCCAAGGCGCGCGGCACCGGCCTTCCTGCGCTCGCTCGACGACCGCCCCGCCACCGCCGCCGCCCTCGCACCGCAACGTTGACGCAGGCCGCCTTGCCGTGTGGTCTCACCAAGACGAGCCCCGGCAACCCCTCAATGGCGGCCCCGGAGGGATTCGAACCCCCGACC
>DBAV01000104.1:0-322 GCA_002291875.1 Hyphomonadaceae bacterium UBA1001 | reverse complement strand
CTCTATCCTGCTGAGCTACGGGACCGGCGGCATCGCGATACCAATGCGCGGGGGCTCTGCCTAGGGCTGGATGCGGGCAGGTGCCTGTTGGCGCCCGCCCGCAGATGGATTGATGAGGGTGGCCGGCTCAGGGGCGTTCGGTCGCCCCGGTACCCAGCGCGGGCGCTTCCACGCGACCGGCCGGTTCGGGCGAGCCGTCACCTTGCGAACCAGCAGCCCCGCCTTCCGCCGCGGGCTCGTCTCCGGGGACGAAATGCAGGCCCGTCAGACGCGCGGGGACCCAGCGCTCAGCGCCATCGGCACTGAACCGGGCGCGTAAGCG
>DBAV01000154.1 GCA_002291875.1 Hyphomonadaceae bacterium UBA1001 | reverse complement strand
GGCCGTTCCACTCGTTCAGCTCGTAGCCTGGGAAGCCCTGCTCGGCGATGGTCGGCACATCCGGCAGGCTGGGCACGCGGCTCGCCGTGGACACGCCCAGCGCCCGCACCCGCCCATCCCGCACCAGTTGCAGCGAGGATGAGACGGTGCCGAACAGGAAGGTGACATGGCCTGCGATCAGATCCGGCAGCGCCGCCGTGCCGCCGCGATAGGGCACATGCTCCATCTGCGCCCCCGCGCGACCCACGAACAATGCCGCGGCCAGATGCGCCGCCGTCGCATTGCCCGATGAGCCATAGGGCAGGCCGGGCCGCGCGCGCAGATGCGCCACCAGCTCGGCCAGGCTGCGCACCGGCAGGCTGTTCGGCACGATCAGGATCTGCGGCAGCACCGCCAACTGCGTGATCGGCGTGAAGGCCGTGGCGTAGTCGAAGGGCAGGGCGCGGATCAGCGAGGGGTTCACCGTATGCGCCATGGCATCGACCATGATGTGATGCCCATCGGCCGGGCTGCGCGCCAGCTCGGCCGCACCCAGCGAACCGCCGGCGCCGGCCCGGTTTTCCACCACCAGCGGCTGGCCCAGCAGCGCGGCCATCGGGCCTGCGATCAGCCGCGAGGTGGTGTCCACACCGCCGCCGGGCGGATAGGGCGCGATCAGCCGCACCGGGCGCGACGGCGCCCATTGCGCAAGCGCCGGAGAGGCGAGCAGGGCGCCGATCGTGGCGCGGCGGGTGATCGTCATGGCGTGTCCCTCAACCTGGTGTCCGCCAGCGCTTCCCTCAGCGCTGCCGTGTCGTGAAACACCTCATAGCAGGCCACGCGGCCATCGCGCAGCATGAACAGGTTCATCACATCGGCCTGCACCTCGCGCCCCGTCGCCCGTGCCCGCCAATGGCCGGACAGCAGCACCGCCACACGGTCATCCTGTGCCATGCGCAGCCGCGGCGTGATGGCGATGATCTCCAGATGCTGCGCCACGATGCTGAAGAGGCGTCGGCATGCCGCCACGCCATGCCATTCGCCGGTCCAGGGCAGCAGGCCGGGCCGCCCGCGATACAGGATCGCAATGTCCTCGGTCACACCGGCCTGGAAGGCGGCTTCGTCGCCGGATCGCAGCGCGGCATACCAGGCGTCCAGGATGGGGGCTTGTTCCATGCCCGCTGGCATGCGGGCAGGAAGGCTTCCACGCAAGCCCGGCTTTGGCGCTATACAGCGCGCATGTCCGTCCACACCGTGCCTGTCGGCGTCCCCGATGCCGGCATCCGCCTCGACCGCTGGTTCCGCCGCCATTACCCGGCGCTGACGCAGGGCGCGCTGCAGAAGATGCTGCGCACCGGCCAGGTGCGGGTGGATGGCAAGCGCGCCGAAGGCAGCACCCGCCTGGAACCCGGCCAGGAGGTGCGCATCCCGCCGCTGCCCGATGCGCCGCCGCCCGCGCCAATGGCGCAAGTCAGCCCCGCCGACGAGGCCATGCTGCACGCCATGGTGCTGTACCGCGATGCCAGCGTGATCGTGCTGGACAAGCCGCACGGGCTGGCGGTGCAGGGCGGCCCCGGCATCAAGCGCCACCTGGATGGCATGCTGGATGCGCTGCGCTTCGGCGCCGAGGATCGCCCGCGCCTGGTGCACCGGCTGGACAAGGACACCTCCGGCGTCATGGTCGTGGCCAAGACGCAGGCCGCGCATGAGGCCCTGTCCCGCGCCTTCGCCGAACGCGACCTGGACCGCGAATACCTGGCGCTGGTCTGGGGCCTGCCGCCGGGGGCGAGCGGTTCCATCGAAGGGGCGATCGGCCGCCACCCGACCGACCGCAAGCGCATGGCGGTGGTCACGCGCGGCGGCAAACCCGCGCTGACGCATTGGCGGCTGGAGCGCGCCTTCGGCACCGGGGCGGCGTTGTTGCGGGTGAAGCTGGCCACCGGGCGGACGCATCAGATTCGCGTGCATCTGTCGCATATCAATCACCCTGTGGTGGGTGATCCGGTCTATCTGCGGCGCATTCCGGGTGCGGCCTCGGCGCTGGACAAGCCCGCGCGGGAGGCGCTGCTGGCCTTTCCCCGCCAGGCGCTGCACGCGGCCACGCTGGGCTTCCGGCATCCCGATACGGGACAGCAACTATCCTTCGCCGCCAAGCTGCCGAAGGACATGGCCATGTTACTGGAAGGTCTCGAAACGTAATCTGACTTCTCCGGTCAGTTTTGCTTGCGGCGGGAATAAGGCGAGGGTAATGTCGTCCCATCGGCAGCCGATCCGGGCGCCGCTGAGATCCCAGGGCCAGCCCCTCGTCGCGACGTGACCGCGGCAGGCGGCCCGGGAGGGCCCGGCAAAGACGTGCCAGCACCGCCGCAACCCAGCCGCCGTCACGGGGCCGGGGTTCGGCACAGAGGGTGAGACTGATGGCTTCCCTTTCGATTCCCATGGCGCCCGAGGGCAACCTGTCCCGCTACCTGCAGGACATCCGCAAATTCCCGATGCTGCAGCCGCAGGAGGAATACGACCTGGCCAAGCGCTGGCAGGACAGCCAGGACGATGCCGCCGCGCATCGGCTGGTGACCTCGCATCTGCGGCTCGTGGCCAAGATCGCCATGGGCTATCGCGGCTATGGCCTGCCGGTCGGCGAGCTGATCTCCGAGGGCAATGTCGGCATGATGCAGGCCGTCAAGCGCTTCGACCCCGATCGCGGCTTCCGCCTGGCCACCTATGCCATGTGGTGGATTCGCGCCTCGATCCAGGAATACATCCTGCACAGCTGGTCGCTGGTGAAGATGGGCACCACCGCCTCGCAGAAGAAGCTGTTCTTCAATCTGCGCCGGCTGAAGGGCCAGCTGGCCGCGCTGGAAGAAGGCGATCTGCCGCCGGAGGTGGTGGCCAAGATCGCGCATAGCCTGGCCGTGCCCGAAGCGGACGTCATCAGCATGAACCGCCGCCTCTCGGCGCCCGACAACAGCCTGAACGCGCCGGTCCGCGCCGATAGCGAGGGCGAATGGCAGGATTGGCTGGTCGATGACGCGGAAAGCCAGGAAGAGGAACTGGCCGAGCGGCAGGACATGTCCAACCGCAAGGCGCTGCTGGCCAATGCGCTGAAGACCCTGAACGAGCGCGAACGCCACATCCTGATCGAACGCCGCCTGAAGGATGAGCCGACGACGCTGGAAGAACTCAGCCAGCAATACAACATCAGCCGCGAACGCGTGCGCCAGATCGAGGTGCGCGCCTTCGAGAAGCTGCAG
>DBAV01000042.1 GCA_002291875.1 Hyphomonadaceae bacterium UBA1001 | reverse complement strand
CGCCCTTCTTGCGCAGCATCTGGGTGACCGTCAGCACGAGGTCGGTGGCCGTGGTGCCCTCCTTGAGCCGCCCGGTCAGGCGAAAGCCGATGACCTCGGGGATCAGCATCGAGATCGGCTGGCCCAGCATGGCGGCCTCGGCCTCGATGCCGCCCACGCCCCAGCCCAGCACACCCAGACCGTTGACCATGGTGGTGTGGCTGTCGGTGCCGACCAGGGTGTCGGGATAGGCCATGCCCTCATCGTTCACCCACACCGTCTGGGCCAGGTATTCCAGGTTCACCTGGTGGCAGATGCCGGTGCCCGGCGGCACGACGCGGAAATTGTTGAACGCGGTCGAGCCCCAGCGCAGGAACTGGTAGCGTTCGCGATTGCGCTGGTATTCCAGCTCGACATTGCGCTGAAAGCTGTCGGGGCGGCCGAACGCGTCGACCATGACCGAGTGGTCGATCACCAGGTCCACCGGCACCAGCGGATTGACCTTCTGCGGGTCCGCGCCCAGGGCCCTGGCCGCATCGCGCATGGCCGCCAGGTCCACGACGGCCGGAACGCCGGTGAAGTCCTGCATCAGCACGCGCGCCGGGGTGAACCCGATCTCGTATTCCTTGCGGCCGCGATTGTCGGGCGCCAGCCACGCTGCCACCGCCTTCACGTCGTCGGCCTTGATCGCCCAGCCGTCTTCCTTGCGCAGCAGGTTCTCGAGCAGGACCTTGAGCGACACCGGCAGGCGCGACACGTCGCCCAGGCCCGCTGCGGACGCCGCCGGGATCGAGTGGAAGGCATAGCTCGCGTCACCGACGGTGAGGGTCTGGCGGGACTTGAAGCTGTCGGCGGCGGGCATCGGGGCTCCTCGGACGGTGGTGCGGAAGGTTTGCGGCGCGTCATAGGCCGCGCCCGCGCGCGCGTCCACACGGCGCGCCGCAAGGGTGCAGCGGCGTGTCCCGTGCCGGTTCCGCGCCCGCGCATCGCGTTAACCGTTTGACAACCATCAAGGGCACAGTTTATGTGTGTTCTGGGGCGGATGGAGGGGCGCAATGGACATTTCCGCGGGTCACATCGAAGGGCCCACGCCCGGCTGGACAGCCACCGCCCGCCTGCGTCTGGACCGCGGCACGTCACACCTGCGCGCGGGCGCCGCGCTGATCGCAAGAGGGTGCGGCGACCTTGCCGTCGCGCTCGGCCTGCTGGTGCTGGCGCTGGGTGGTGGCCTGGTTTCCGGGTTGGGCGCACTGGCACGCGCATCCGCCGACGCAATCGAATCCCTGGCCAGCCAGATGTTGCGGCGGTCGGGAAGGGCCGTCGCCATCCTCAAGGCGGCTGTGCGCGCATCCTGGCGCTGGGCGATCGCCGCCCTGCGGGCGCTTCTGGCGCTGCTCTACCGGTCCCTGCCGCGCCAGTCGCGCCAGATCCTGGTGGCGCGCGCCCTCGATCCTGACCTGCCGGCCGAGGCCGCGTCGCACCGCCTTCCGTTCATGGTGCGGGTGCTGCTCTTCGCGCTGGCCTGTCTGGTTTTCGGGCTCCTCTGGGCGGCACGTACGGTGTGGAGCAGGGTCCTCGTGCCGGTCGGGCGTGCGGGTCTTGGCATGACCCAGTGGCTTGGCAGCGTGTTGGCGCGGGCGCCCGGGGCGCTGTGGTCCGCGATATCGAACATCGCCCTCGGCCTCGGCCGCCTGCTCCTGGTCCTCGGCAGGACGACCGTGCGTGTTCCCGTGCAGGGAGCGCGCGCCCTGGGTGCCGGCGTCCGGCGTCTGGGCCAGATGATTCCCGGCGGGGTGTGGGTGGTCCTTGGCACAGGCCTGGTCATCTGGATTGTCGCGCTGCGCTTTGCGCCCGAATTCCTGGCCTTTGGATTGCCGACAGGCGTCGCCCAACAGGCCCTCATGCTGTCGGGGGCGGTCGGACTGGGCGTGTTCTGGATCGTGGGCGGGTTCGCGGCGCTGCTGGCGGTGTGCGCCCTCTTCATGGCGATCAGGGAAGGGGTGCGGGCCATTCACGAGGCGCTGCATCCGGATCAGGCCACGGACAAAGGATGGCGTTGGGATGCGCGCGACCTGGGTCTTGTCGCGCTGGCCGCCATGGCCGTCTGGACCTGGACGCTTCTGGGGTTCGAGGCGGCCCGTTCGGCGCTTTCCGGGTGGGCGGGTATCCGCCTGACCGAACCGCTCTCTCATCAGGCCTATCCGGTTGCCGACATCGACTGGCCCGCGCTGGGGGCCCTGTGCGCCACCGCCGCAGTCGGCGCAGCCTCGACATTGGGGCTGATGGCGGCGCTGGCGGTCGCACTGGTGGTCGCCCATTCCGTTCTGGTCGCCGGCTTGGGCCTGGTGGGGGTCATGGTCTGGCAGGTTCTGCTGTCCCTCGCCGCCCTGGGCAAGGAGCTGCTCATTGCGATCGTGTCGCTCGCGGGCGCAATGGTCCGGCGTCTGCAGCGGCTTGCGGACTGGCTCCGCAAGGACTTTGGCCGCCGCATGGCTCGCCGCGTGATCTCCGGCGTGCGCCAGGGCGGTCGCGCCGTGCGCGAGGTGGTCACCACGCCCGACCCTTACGCCCAGGGGCTGAATTTCGTGCTGGCGCTGACCGTGGCGGTCGCCTCGGCGATCCTCGTCGCGGTCCTGCTGCCGCGGGGCGGGTGGGAATCCGCGCTCGGGGGGCTGGCCGCGCTGGCCTTCCTGGCGGCGCTCGGTCTGATGGCAAACGCTGCGCCATCGGTGGGGTGGCTTGCCCGGGGCCTCGTGATGGACATGCGTGCGCTGGCCGGGCTGGCGGCAG
>DBAV01000137.1 GCA_002291875.1 Hyphomonadaceae bacterium UBA1001 | reverse complement strand
TCATCCCGGAACCGGTGAGCAAAGCGAACCGGTATCCGGGACCTATCCCGTGCTCGTGGTAAATGGGTCTCGGCCCTGCGCTGCGCTTCGGCCGGGATGACGGTTGTTGAATGAAAGAAGGACCCATCCCCTGCGCGCCCCGCACGGGTCCGGCTCTGCGGCCCGAAAAACGCGGGTGATCTGACCGAGCGGCGGGCGTGCACCCATCTTTCATCATGGTTGATGATATGATCACAACTGTCGTTAAATCACGTTTACTAAGAAAACCCTGCAATTCGCGATTCCGATAACTGTTTATTCATGGACAGTCTGTAATGTTGGCCTTGTCCGGAACAGGTGAGTTCAAACCAGCACCGCCCGGATCGACTTGAAGTCCCTTTGGTGAGGTGTATCCACATGCGTAACCTGTTCAAGAAGTTCCGTAAGAACGAGTCTGGCGCCACCGCGATCGAGTACGCGCTGATCGCCGGCCTGATCGCCGTCGGCATCATCGTCGGCGCGCAGACCCTGGGTGGCCAGATCAACACCCAGTTCAACGAGATCGCCGACGCGGTCGTGACCCCGTAATACGGGTCGGACCAGAACGGTCCTTTGCGGGGCGGCCGGATCACCGGCCGCCCCGTTCGATTCTGCGCCCCCGGCACGGCAGGGACTCGCCCCCCGGGCACGCCATTGCTAGGGTCGGGGGATGGACCAGCCCCCCCTGACCGGCGCCGACCCCCAGAAGGGCTATCTGGTCCTTGCGCGGAAATACCGCCCCCAGCGATTCGAGGACCTGATCGGCCAGGAGGCCATGGTCCGCACCCTGACCAATGCCTTCGCGCTGGACCGGGTGGCCCATGCCTTCATGCTGACCGGGGTGCGCGGGGTGGGCAAGACCACCACCGCCCGCCTGCTGGCACGGGCATTCAACTATACCCGCCCGGGCCACGAGGCCCCATCGATGACGCTGGACCCGCCGGGCACCCAGTGCGCCGCCATCGCCGCCGGTCGCCATCCCGACGTGCTGGAAATGGATGCCGCCTCGCGCACGGGCGTGGGCGACATCCGCGAGATCCTGGAAGGCGTGCGCTATGCCCCGCTGGAGGCCCGCACCAAGGTCTACATCATCGACGAGGTGCACATGCTCTCGACGGCGGCGTTCAACGCGCTGCTGAAAACGCTGGAAGAGCCCCCGTCCCACGTCAAGTTCATCTTTGCCACCACCGAAATCCGCAAGATGCCGGTGACGGTGCTGTCGCGCTGCCAGCGCTTTGACCTGCGCCGCATCGAGCCCGACGAGATGGCCCGTCATCTGACCGCCATCCTGTCGGCCGAGGGGGCGCGGCTGGCCCCGGCGGCCCTGCAGCTGGTGGTGCGGGCAGCCGAAGGCTCGGTGCGCGACGCGCTCAGCCTGCTGGAACAGGCCCTGGTCCAGCCGGCCGGCCCCGATGGCGAGGTGCCGGTCGAGACCGTCCGCGACATGCTGGGCCTGGCCGACCGGGCGCGCGCGCTGGACCTGCTCGAGGCGCTGGTGCGGGCCGATGCAGCCGCCGCCCTGGCCGAACTGGATGGCCAGATCGCGGTCGGGGCCGACGCGCCCAGCCTGCTGCGCGACCTGATGGACATTGTGCACGAGGCCGCGCGCGTGCAGGTGCTGGGCGACGGGGCCAGGATCGCCGAGAGCGCCGACTGGGCGGCACGGCTGCGTGCGCTGGCGCTGCATGTGCCGGCCGGCAAGCTGTCGCGGCTCTGGCAGATGCTGCTGCGCGGCTTTGAAGAGGCGCTCAAGGCGCCCGACCCGCACACCGCCGGGGCGATGGCGATCATCCGCATCGCCGTGGCCATGGACCTGCCCGGACCCGAGGAGGCCGCGCGTCTGCTGCGCGGCGCCGCCAGCGAGGGCACGGGGGGCCATGGCGGCACCGCGTCGCCTGCGAGCAATGCGGACGAGGGCACCGGGCCCCGCGGGCAAGGTGGGCGCATCACCCGCCTGCATCCCGCCCAGGGGTCGGCGACCAGCCCGCCCACAGCCGGCAATCTGGCGCTGGCACGCGACCGCGACACCGCCGCCGCTGCGCCGCCGCCGTCGGCACTCGCGCGCGACGGCTTTGCCGCCGCCAGCCTGCACATCGTCACCAGCGCGATCGACACCGAGGATGACACCCGCGCCGCGCAGGACGACGAGGACGACGAGCGCGAACCCCCGCCCCCGCTCGACGATTTCGACGACGTCCTGAGGGCACTGGCCGGGGTGCGCGACATGGAATTGCTGATCGACTGCGAGCGCGGGGTGCGCCTGGTGTCGTTCGAGCCCGGGCGCATCCGCTTTTCGCCGGCTCCGGGTGCCCCGCGCGACCTGGCCTTCCGGCTGGCGGGGGCCCTGACGCGGATCGGGCGGCGCCGCTGGACGGTCGAGGTCGCCTCAGGGCCCGCCGCCGAGACGGTGTCCGAGCGGCGGCTGCGCGAGCGCCAGCAATTGCTGGCCGAAATCAGCGACAATCCCGAAGTCCGCCGCGTCCTCGACCTGATCCCCGGCGCAAAGGTGATCTCGGTGCGCACGCCCGACGGGGACAATGTCGTCGAGGTTGCGTTCGACTATCGCAATGGCGATCTGGAATAGGCGCTGCGGGGCCGGTGTCCGCGGCGCGTCCGGCGGGGCGGGGCTGGGAGGGGGCGATTGGGGGGGCGCGTCTTGTGGGGCGCGGGG
>DBAV01000253.1 GCA_002291875.1 Hyphomonadaceae bacterium UBA1001 | reverse complement strand
CATAGGACCCGTCGCGCAGCGACTGCGGCACCGCATTGATGACGTCGTCCGACAGCGAGGAAATGAAGGGGATGATCATGATCCCCATCACGAGGCCCGCGGCCAGACCCGACTGCGCCTGCACGCTCTGAAGGAAGGTCCAGCCTGTGGCATCGCCCAGCGCGTGGCAGATGTCCCGGATGAATGGCCCGACGGTCAAAAGGGCGAAGAAGCCGTAGACGACGGTCGGAATGCCGGCCAGCACCTCGAGAACCGGCTTGGACACCGCGCGCACGCGCGGCGAGGCATATTCCGACAGGTAGATCGCCGCGAACAGCCCGATCGGCACCGCCACCGCCATCGCGATCAGCATGATCACCATGGTGCCGACGAACAGCGGCACCGCGCCGAAGGCGCCCGTGCCCGCACCCACCTGGTCGACACGGATGGCGATCTGGGGATTCCATTGCAGACCCGCCAGAAATTCGTGGGCCGGCACGAACTGGAAGAAGCGGATCGTCTCGAAGACCAGGGACAAAACGATGCCCAGGGTGGTCAGGACCGCGATCGCCGACGCGGTCAGCAGGAAGGCGCGCACGCCCGCCTCGACCTTGTTGCGCGCTCGCAGGCCCGGGCCGACGCGGCGCAGCGAGAACGCGAGGCCCGCCAGCGTCAGCACAGCCACGATTGCGATCAGGGCGCCGTGCAGATTGCCCTTCAGCCACAGCCAGGTCTGTTCGGCCCGCAACAACGCGTCCGACGCACCCGCTACGGCCTCCCCGCCGGCAAGCCGCGCGGCATCGCGCAGGAACACCGCCACCTGCTCGGGCGAAACCCCTTCGAGGTCGGCGGCATGACGCGCCAGCATCTGCTGGCGCAGCAATGCATCGCCGAACAGCGCCGCGAGCGCCAGCACGGCAAGCGCAGCGCTGGCGGTCCACAGGGCGACGAACCAGCCATGATAACCCGGGCGCGAATGCAGCGTCGCGCCCGCGCGTGCCTGCGCCAGGGCCGCACCGTTGCCCGCCACCCAGCCCCCGGTCGCCACAGCCAGCACCGCCAGCGCAAGCAGCGCCGGAACCGGTGCGTTGGCGAGCACGTCGAACATGGTGACACTCTTTCCCCCGGCACGCGGACGCGCCCAGCACCCCGGCGCGCTGATGCACCAGACCCCCATCGAGGCATCGGCCGCCCGGATGCCCCGCTTATGACGCTCGTGCGAAGGTTTTGTGACGCCGCAGGTCGGTGGTGACGCAGGGTTCAGGTTGCCCGCCGCGCCCGGCCGCTCTAGGTGGCGGCAGACCAATCAGCATCAAAGGGCCGGGAACGATGGCGCAGGCGCAAGGCAAGGTCGCATGGTGGCAGCGCGACACCACGCCCGGATACCTTCTCCTGGCCGCTGCGGCTGCGTCCTTCCTTCTTCAGAACGGTCCCACGGGCGAAGGCTTCCGGACACTCCTGGCCAGCCAGATCACGCTGGTCCCGGGCGTCGAAACGCTGACCATGACCGTGCAGGACTTCGTGAAGAACGCGCTGATGGCGCTGTTCTTCCTGTTCGTCGGCCTCGAGCTGAAACGCGAGTTCATGATCGGCCCGCTCAGCAATCCGCGCGAGGCTGCCCTTCCCTTCTTCGGCGCGGTCGGCGGGCTCCTGATGCCGGCAGCCATCTTCCTTTTGATGGTGTCTCTGCTGGCACCCGACCAGAGCGAGGAGCTGTCGCGCGGGTGGGCCATTCCGGCCGCCACCGACATCGCCTTCGCCATCGGCGTGCTGTCGCTGCTGGGTTCGCGCGTACCGCCTGGCCTGCGCCTGTTCCTGCTGGCGCTGGCCGTGATCGACGACGTGGCCGCCATCCTGATCATCGCGGTGTTCTATTCCAGCGATGTGGACCTGATCTCGCTGGCGGCAGCGGGCGGGCTTCTGGCGCTGGCCTTCGGCATCAATATCGCGGGGGTGAGGCGTCTGTCGGTCTATTGGGTCATCGGGGTGCTGCTGTGGCTTGCCATGGCGCAGAGCGGGGTGTCGGCCACCCTCGCCGGGGTGATGCTGGCACTCGCGATCCCGCTGCGCGGTCCGAACGACCGCTCGCCGCTGATGGCGGCCGAGCATGCCCTCAAGCCCTGGGTCCAGCTGGGCATCATGCCACTGTTCGCGCTGGTCATGGCTGGCGTCGCGGTCGGCGACGCGGGGGTCGCTGCGCTCACCCACCCGCTGACCATCGCCATCGCAACCGCTCTGGTCGTTGGAAAACCGCTGGGCATCGTCATCTCGACGACGATCGCCGCAGCCTTGCTGCGTCAGCCCCTGCCCGGCCGTCCGGTCGAGCTTCTGGGCGTCGGGTGCGTTGCCGGCATCGGCTTCACCATGAGCCTGTTCATCGGCAGCCTCGCCTTCATCGGAAACGAGGCGCTGCAGGCACCGCTGCGTTTCGGCGTGCTGGGCGGGTCGATGATCTCGGCCGTGCTGGGCCTGACCATCCTCGCGCTGGTGCTGAAACGGCCCAAGGGCGAAGTCAGTTCACCCGACCTCGCGCGCCGCGAGGACCAGGCCGAGGATGCGGGCGTGCTGCAACGAATGGATTGAGCCGCGCGGCGCCAGGGCATGCTTAAGCGTCGGTTAGGGATCGCGCGATAGCAGCATCCCTCGAGAGGGCCATCTGGATTCAAAAGCCGGAGGCTTGGCGCATGGCCGCACGCAAAGTGCGCGTCCTCTATGCAGAGGACAACGGAGTGAATCGGCGTGTGATGGCAGAGCTCCTCGCGGGCCTGCATCTCGACATCGAGATGGTGGAGAACGGGGCCGAGGCCGTGGCGGCCTGTGCCGAACACCGGTTCGACCTTGTGCTGATGGACATCCACATGCCCGTCATGGACGGCATCGAGGCATCGCGCCGCATTCGTTCGACGCCCGGGCCGAACCAGCTTACGCCCATCCTGGCCGTCACCGCCGGCGGCAGCGAGGGTGACGCTGCCGCGCTGGCGGCCGCGGGGATCGATCGCACCATCATGAAGCCGATCGTGCCGCATGTGCTGATGAACGCGGTGGTGGACGCCCTGGCCCACGCCTCGGAATGAACCGCCCGCAGCTGCCCGTCCCGGACTAGGCGGGCGCGCCGAAATGCCGGACGGCCTCGACGCCGCGTGTCCAGCGGCGCCGCGCCTGGGCGCGTGCCTCCAATGTCATCGATGGCAGGAAGACCGCGTCGTGCACGCTGGCCCCGGCGGATGGAACGCTGGCATCCACGCCCGCAATCGCCGCCCGCGCCACCCCCTGGGCCGTCAGCTCTGCATGGGGTGCGCGTCGCACCTCCAGATTGCAGACATCGGCCAGCACCTGCATGGCAACGTCATTGCGCGAGAGGCCGCCATCCACGCGCAGGCTTTCGAGATTGCCCATGCCGTCATCCGACAGGGCATCCAGCAGGTCGGCCGTCTGGTGCGCAATGCCTTCGAGGGCGGCGCGCACAGATACGGAGA
>DBAV01000237.1 GCA_002291875.1 Hyphomonadaceae bacterium UBA1001 | reverse complement strand
CGTGTGCTCTTCCGATCTCATCTCGGCCGCGACCGCTTCGCTGACCGCGCCATGGGCGGCGACCGCGCTGCTGCTCGATCCCACGCTGGACCCTGCGCGCCTGGCGCTGGCAGCGATCTGGGGCGAGAGCGGGCGCACCGCGCCGGCGCTGGACATCCTGCGCGCGATCCCCGCCGACAGCCCGCACGCGTCCAGCGCACGCGCCGCCGAGGTGTGGCTGCTGGAGGGCGAGGGGCGCAGCGAGGAGGCCCTGCGCATCGCCTCTGCCGAGGCGGAACGCGCGGGGCGCTCGACGCGCGCGCTGGGCCTCAAGGCGGACGTGCTGCTGGCGCAGGAGCGGTGGGCCGAAGCCGAGCCGGTGCTGGACGAGCTGATCGCGCGCGGCGGCGAGCGGGTGTGGCGGCGCACCTTCCAGCGCGGCGTGACGCGCGACGAGCTGGGGCGCTGGCCCGAGGCCGAGGCCGACCTGAAGGCGGCGCTGGCACTGGCGCCAGACGCCCCCGAAGTGCTGAACTATCTGGGCTATTCGTGGGTCGACCGCGGCATCAACCTGTCCGAGGGCATGGCGCTGATCGAGCGTGCGGTCCAGCTGCGTCCTGACTCGGCGGCCATCATCGACAGCCTTGGCTGGGCGCACTTCCGCAAGGGCGACTACGAGCGGGCCGTCGCACACCTGGAACGCGCGGTGGAACTGGACCCCGGCAATCCCGAGATCAACGACCATCTGGGTGACGCCTATGCCCGCGTCGGACGCACGCTCGAGGCGCGCTTCCAGTGGCGGCGCGCGCTGAGGCTCGATCCCGTGGCCGAGCTGGCCGCAAGCCTGCGGGCCAAGCTGGCCAGCGGGCCGGTTTCGTGACCGCGCCCGGCAGCGCCGCCGAACCGCCCCTGCTTTCTGAGGCCGCCCCCGCAAAGATCAATCTGGGCCTGCGCACGGGGGCCCTGATGCCCGACGGGCGGCGCCAGATCGAAGGGCCGGTGGCCTTTGTCGAGGTCGGCGACCGGCTGGTGTTCCGCCCGGCCGACACACTGACCCTCGAGGTGGTGGGGCCGTTTGCCGGGGCGCTGGCCCAAACCCCCGGCGCAGACAATCTGGTGATGCGTGCCGCGCGAGACGTGGCCAGCCGGTTCGGATGTCGCGACGGCGCGGCGATCACGCTGCACAAACACCTTCCCGTGGCCTCGGGGATTGGCGGGGGCTCGGCCGATGCGGCGGCGACCCTGCGGGGCCTGTCGCGCCTGTGGGGGCTGACACCGGCGGCGGGGGCGCTGGAGGCGCTGGCGGCGGGGCTTGGCGCGGACGTGCCGGTGTGTGTCGGCGGGCGCGCGGCCATGCTGATGGGAACGGGCGAGCAGACCCGGCCGGTGGGACTGCCAGGGCTGCACCTGGTGCTCGCCAATGACGGGGTCGCGGTGCCCACCGCCGAGGTCTATCGCGCCCATGCGCGACGCTCGCCGCAGGCACCCGCGCTGGTGGCCGACCCGCGCCAGCGCTTCGGCCTTGCCGACCTTGCCGGGCTGGAGAACGCGCTGACCGCGGCGGCGCTGGAGGTCCACCCGGGCCTTGCGGGGGTGGCCGAGGCCCTGATGGCCCTGCCGGGGGCCGGGCCGGTCCGCATGTCGGGCTCGGGCGGCACGTGGTTTGCCCTCTTCGCCGATGCCGATGCCGCCGCTGCGGGCGCGCGCGCCCTGGCGGCCGCGCATCCGGGCTGGTGGGTGGTGGCGACGCGGACCCCGGCGGGCTGAACACCCGGCGGTTTGCGGGCGGGCCGCATCGCCGCTAGGATGGTGGCGCGTCAGACGGTCGGGCGGTCGCTGCTGCCAACGCCCGAAAGGGGGCAGCAGAGGAAAGTCCGGGCTCCAGGCAGACACGGCGGCGGGTAACGCCCGCCGGGGGTGACCCCAGGGAAAGCGCCACAGAAATCAGACCGCCTGCCCCGCGGGGCGGGCAAGGGTGAAACGGTGGGGTAAGAGCCCACCGCCCCGACCGCAAGGCCGGGGGCATGGCAAGCCCCGCCGGGAGCAAGACCGAATAGGGACACGCGTGGAGGGGTTCGCCCGCTCCAGAGCCCGTCTGCGGGTGACGTGTCCGGGTAGGTTGCACGAGGCGCCGGGCGACCGGCGTCCCAGAGGAATGACCGTCGGCGGGCCTTCGGGCCCGTGCACAGAACCCGGCTTACAGACCGTCTGACGCGCCGGCTCGTGGGATTCTCCGGGCTTGGAAGCCCGGGCTCCGTGGAAAGGGCTCCGTGGAAAGGGCACCGCCGGAGCCCGCGCTTCCGAGCGCGGCCTTCACAAGCGCTGATCGCGCGGGCGTTTTCCGGGTCAGTCGGGGATCAGGGTCGGGGCCTGGGCGCGGGCGGCCGGGGGCAGTGTCAGGCGCTCGACGCCGGCGGCGACCCGCCCGTCCACCGAAACGTCGCCCGGCCGCAGCGCACGCGCCAGCCTCAGCCCTGCCATGGTGCGCGCCCGCGACAGCGCGACATAGGTCTGGCCCGGCGCGAAGGCGCCGCTGCCCAGGTCGATCTCGACCGCATCCAGTGTCAGCCCCTGGGCCTTGTGGATGGTGACCGCCCAGGCCCAGGTCAGCGGCACCTGGGTAAACTTGCCGATGGTTTCCGAGGCCAGCGTCTTGGCGGTGTCGTCCCACTGATAGCGGATGCGCTCCCAAGAGACGGGCTTGACCTCGACCGCCTCGTCCTGGCCGTCCACCCGCACCATCACCGATTTCGGGCCCATCTGCTCGACCGTGCCCAGCGTGCCGTTCACCCAGCGCTCGTCGGCATCGTTGCGGGTGAACATGACCCGCGCCCCCTCCTTGAGCACCAGGCCCGTGGGCGAGGGGAAACGGTCCACCGCCCCGCCGGGCGGGCCGAGGTCACCCTCCATCCTGGCTTCGTAGAGGGTGGGCTGGCCCGACAGGGCGGCCAGGCCGCGCTCATTGTAGCGGTCGGCCACCGCATTGGTGGCACACAGGCGGATCGGGGGCGGGCCGTCCTCGGGCGGGCGCACGCAGGCGGCGTTGATCTGGGCCACCGCATCGGCGACACCGTCGCCATCGCGGATCCGGCGCAGCAGGTCGACAAAGCCGGCATCGTTCTGCCGGCGCACCTGGGACAGCTCGTGCACCTCGAGCGGCAGGGCGTCGAACACGCGCGCCGAGAAGGCGAACGGCGTGGCATAGCCGGCCTGGCGCATGATGTCGCCTTCCTCGCCGCGGACCACCGGCGGCAGCTGATAGAAGTCGCCCACGAACAGCATCTGCACCCCGCCAAAGGGCGCGTTGCGCCGACGCGCGGCACGCAGATGCCGGTCCATCGCGTCGATGGTGTCGGCGCGCACCATCGACACCTCGTCCACGATCAGCCGGTCGAGCCGCTGGACCGCGCGGCGGAAGAACCAGGAGGGGTCCTCGCGGAAGTCCACCAGAAGCCGCGTCGGCAGCTTGAAGAAGGAATGGATGGTCTGTCCGCCCACCGTCAGCGCCGCCACGCCCGTCGGCGCCAGCACGGCCTGGTTCAGCGCCCGCGATTCGCGGATCAGGCGGCGCACGAACCAGGTCTTGCCGGTGCCCGCGCGGCCCAGCAGGAACACCGCCGGCGCGCCCGAATCCAGCGCGCGCCGGGCCGCCAGCGCCGCGGCGTCCTCGACGAATTCGGGTTCGCTGCCCCTTTTGCCCACCGCGATGACCATGACCCCGACCCTAGACCGATTTCCGGACGCGGGCAAAGCCGCCGGCGGGCTGTGCGTCGGGCATGGGCGCGCGGTGCACGACGTCTTGACGTTGCGACCGTTTCAACGGACGAGGCGGGCGTGCCAGCGCTCCCTCGCCCCACGGGCGAAGTGGGCCCGCCACCCGGATGAGGAGTGACGCCCGATGACCCGCACGTCCCGTTTCGCCAGCCTCGCCACCACCATGCGGATCGCCCGGTTTGGCGCGGGGGTCGGCTTTGCCGCTGCGCTGGCGGCGTGCGCTTCGACCCCGGCCGCCCCGCCCACCCCGGCCGCGCCCGCGCTGTCGGGCCTCGAGATCGGCGACTGGAAGCTGACCCACGACGAAATCGACCGTGCGGCGGTGCAGACCTCCGAATGGGGCGAGCCGCTTGTGCGGGTGGTGCTCTCGCCCGAGGGGGCGCAGCGTTTTGCCGCCTTCACCGCCGCCAATGCCGGCCAGCGGGTCGCCATCCGCTACAATGGCACGGTGCTGTCCGAGCCGTCGGTGTTCTCGGCGGTGACCTGGAACGACTTCTTCATCAACGGTCCGGACGCCGCGACCGCGGCCGCCATCGCGGCCTCGCTCGACCAGCCGAACTGATCATGACCGCGCCCGCTGCGCCCGCCGCGGTGCCCCGCAGCCTGCTGGGCTTTGGTCTGGCGCTGGCGGCCATCGTCTTCGTGGCCGACCAGGCGGTGAAATACTGGGTGCTCGAGGTGCTGCGCTTCTCGCCCGAGGGGTGCCTGGAACAGGGCATCGGGTGCCGCCGGATCGAGATTTCGGGCATTTTCGACCTGACGATGGTGTGGAATTTCGGCGTCTCGTTCGGGCTGTTCCAGGCCGAGCAGGACTGGATGCGCTGGCTGTTGGTGGCGATTTCGGCCGGGATTTCGGCCATGTTCCTGTGGTGGCTGCGCACGGCCGACCGCTGGCTGTCGGCGGTGGCGCTGGGCCTGGTGATCG
>DBAV01000233.1:7965-8200 GCA_002291875.1 Hyphomonadaceae bacterium UBA1001 | reverse complement strand
CGGCGGGTTCGACACGATGTGGCCGGCGGCCAGGCTGCGCGCCAGGTCGTCATGGCCGGCCGGTTCGACCGACCACACCTGGCAGGCGGCAAAGGCGGCGCGCACCGCCGTGCCCACCCCGGCCACAAGGCCGCCGCCCGAGGCACACACCAGCACGGTGTGCAGCGTCAGGCCCAGCGCGGCGGCATCCTCGGCCATCTCGGCCCCGACGGTGCCCTGGCCGGCGACCACATCG
>DBAV01000233.1:0-7650 GCA_002291875.1 Hyphomonadaceae bacterium UBA1001 | reverse complement strand
GCCCTGGCCGGCGACCACATCGGGATGCTCGAAGGGCGGGATCAGCGTCATGCCCCGATCGGCCGCAAGGTCGCGCCCGATCTTTTCGCGGTCCTGGGTCAGCCGGTCATAGGTGAAGATCTCGGCCCCGTGCGCGCGGGTGGCGGCCAGCTTGAAGGCCGGTGCGTCCGCGGGCATCACCACCAGCGCCGGCACGCCGAAATGCCGCGCGACGGCTGCGATCGCCTGGCCGTGATTGCCCGACGAGAAACAGGCGATGCCGCGCGTGCGGACACCCTCGCGCAGCGAGGCGACAACGTTCATCGCGCCACGGAACTTGAACGAGCCGGTGCGCTGGAGGTTTTCGGCCTTCAGCAGCACCCGCCCCCCCGTCAGCGCATCCAGCACGGGCGAGCCGACCAGGGGCGTGCGCACCGCCAGCCCCGCGATCCGCCCGCGCGCCGCCGCGATGGTATCGGGCGTGACAGGCAGAGGCGGGTTCTCCAGCATGGGTTCAGCCGACGAACATCGACATCGGCATGGCCGCCACGATGGCCGCAGAGACACAGGTGGCCAGAAAGCCGGGGATCAGCGCCTTCCACGCCAGGCTCAGGATCTCGGTGCGTCGCTCGGGCATCAGGGCGGTCATGCCGCCGGTCATGATGCCGATCGACCCGACATTGGCGAACCCGGCCAGAGCATAGGTCAGGATCATGCGGGTGCGCTCGGTCATCTCGCCGGTGGGAATGGCACCCAGCTCGATGAAGGCGACGAACTCGGTCAGGAACAGCTTGGTGCCCAGCAGCTCGCCGCCCTGAAGGGCCTCGCGCCAGGGAATGCCGATCAGCCACGCCAGGGGGGCGAACACATAGCCGAACAGGCGCTGCAGCGTCATTGCGCCGGTGGGGTCGTCGCCGATCGCCACCAGCGGTGCCTGCAGGAAGGCGGGCCAGGTCTCGACCGGGCCGAACACCGACAGAAGGCCGTTGCCGATCCAGACGAAGGCCACGAACACCAGGAGGAAGGCGGCGACATTGACCACCACCATGACCCCGTCCTGCACGCCGCGGGTGATGGCGTCCATGGTGCTCTCGTATTTCAGGGTCGAGGTATAGTCGGCCACCGCCCCGCCCTCGCCGGGGTTTTCGGGGATCATGATCCGCGCCAGCAGGATGCCGGCCGGGGCCGTGATGATCGAAGCCACCAGCACATGCCCCGCGGCATTGGGCAAGGTGGGCGCCAGGATCAGCGCGTAGGCCACCATCGTCGACCCCGCGACGGTGGCCAGGCCCACCACCATCATCATGAACAGTTCCGAGCGCGTCAGCTTGTCCAGATAGCCCTTGATGACGATCGGGCTCTCGACCATGCCCATGAAGATGTTGGCCGCGGTGGCCAGGGCCGAGGCCCCGCCCAGCCCCATGGTGCGCTGGAACAGGAAGCCGAAACCGCGCACTACCCAGCGCAGGATGTGCCAGTGCCACAGCACCGCCGACAGCGCCGAGATCACCAGGATCAGCGGCAGCACCTGGAAGGCGAACAGGAAGGGCGGGGCGGCATCGGGCGCGGTGGGCATGAAGGGGCTGTCGCCCCCGCCCAGATAGCCGAACACGAACTGGGTGCCCTGCGACGTCGCCGAGGCCAGCCCGTCCACCGCGGCGTTGATGCCGTTCAGGACGCCCTGGGCCTGGGGGATGCCGAACAGCAGCGCCACCAGCCCCGCCTGCACCGCGACCGCCCCGATCGCCAGGCGCCAGGGAAAGGTGTTCCGGCGCTCGGACATGGCCCAGATGATGGCCAGGATCACCAGGACGGCGAGCAGGCCGCGTGCGTTGTCGAAAGTCCAGTCCACCCCGCGAGCCCCCGCCTTCGGCCAGCCAACCGGCCTTGACCTTGCCGCGCCGCGCGCCGTGTGTCAGCCGCGTGACGCAGCGCGCCACACGCCCGCATTGGCCCTGCGGCCCCGGCGCGAAGCGCGAACTGGTGGTCAAGGCCCTGCAGCGCAGAGCCGGACCCATCCCCAGAGCGTGCAGGCCTGGGCGGGGTCAGTCCCAGGCGTCGCGGGGCCAGCGGCGGTGGACCCAGAACCAGGCCTCGGGGCGGGCGCGCACTTCGGCCTCGAGGAAGGCGTTCAGGCGCACCACGGCGTCGCGCACGGCCTGATCGGCCGGGGCGTCCGCGTCGATCGGGATGGGGTCGTGCACGCGCACGCGGAAGCGCACGCCGGGCAGGCGCTCGATGGTCAGCGGCACCAGGGGCACGCCGAACCGCAGGGCCAGCCGGGTTGGACCGTCGGCCGTCGCCGCGTCATGGCCAAAGAAGGGCGCGATGACGCCATCGGAGTATTTCTGATCGTTCATCAGGGCCACGCTCTCGCCGCGGGCGAGGGCACGCATCAGGCCCATGCCGCCCTCGCGGCCCTTGGCGGCCTGGAAGGTGGCGCCATAGCCGCGCCGGATGGCGATGATGTCGCGGTCGATCAGGGGGTTGTTGGCGGGACGGTAGGTGACCTGGCAGGGCAGGCCGCGCTGGACGATGGCGGCGGCCATGATCTCCCAGTTGGCAAAATGGCCTGACACGAACACCGCCCCGCGACCCGAGGCGCGCACCGCATCCAGCCGTTCGGCGCCTTCGACCTCGATCCGCCCGCCGGCGACATAGGGTCGGATGGCGTGCAGATGCGGAAACTCGCCCGCCAGCCGGCCCAGATTGTCCCACATCGCGCGCGCGATCCGCGCCCGCCAGGCCTCGGTCTCGGCCGGGAAGGCCAGGCGCAGATTGCGCAGCGCCGTGGCGTGTGCGCCGGTCAGCGGTCCGATGGTGCGCCCGATCCACCCGCCCAGGGCCGATGCCCGTTCCAGCGGGAAGGCACGGAACAGGCCGAACACGGCGGACACTGCCAGCCATTCCAGCCGGTGCAGCAGGGTCACGCGGGTCGAAACCGCCATCGGTCAGGCGTCCGCGATAAGGGCAGCGGGGACGCGGTGGCCCTGCCCATCGCCCTGGCGGGCCAGTCCCGGGGCCAGAACGGGGGCCAGCAGGGCGTCGAGGGCGGCCGGATCACAGGGCCGCGCCTCGATGCGCAGCACATGCACGCGCGGGCGCCAGGCGGCAGGCAGGCGTGCGGCGTCCTTTTCGGTGGTCAGCAGGCGCGCGCCATGGGCACGCGCCAGCCTGTCCATCTCCTGAAGGTCGCTCTCGCGCCAGACATGGTGGTCGGGAAAGGGCACCAGGTCCACCAGCTCGACCCCTGCACCGCGCAGCGTCTCGTGCACCTTTTCGGGCCGCGCCAGGCCTGCGAACGCCACCACGGGGCCGGGCGGGGGCAGGTCGAGGGGCACGTAATGCAGGTCGAGCACCGGCCCGCGCCAGGCCGACAGCCAGTCCGGCCGTCCGCCGCGGGTGCTCCACAGGCTGTCGGGCTCGGGCAGGCGGGCATGGACCGCGATCACCGCGTCGGCCCGGGCCAGCGCCGCGTCCACCGGCTCGCGCAGGGGGCCGGCAGGGATGACCTGGCCATTGCCGATGCCGCGGCCGGCATCGAAGACCAGGATCGAGAGGTCCTTGTGCAGGCTGGGATTCTGGTGGCCGTCATCCATCACCAGCACCTTCACCCCGGCCTCGGCCGCCGCCCGCGCGCCCGCCACGCGGTCGCGGGCAATGAAGGCGGGCCCGTCCGCCGAAAGCATCAGGGGCTCGTCGCCCACCGCGCCCGCATCATGCCGCGCGGCATCGACCTGCACAGGACCGTAAAGGCGCCCGCCATGGCCGCGCGACAGGGTGGCCGCCCGCACGCCGCGCGTCATGAACCAGGCCCGCACGGCGCGCGCGACCGGGGTCTTGCCGCCCCCGCCCACCACCGCATTGCCGACGCACACCACCGGCATGGGGGCAGCCCACGGCGCCGCGCGGCGCAGCCGGCGCCGGCCCACCGCCGCCCAGGCCCAGGAGGCCGGCGTCAGCAGCAGGCGCAGCATGGGCGCGGCCTCGCGGCCGGCATCGCGGTACCAGAACTCAGGCGCGCGCACGGCGCCCCCTTTCGGACACGGTGCGCGCGTGGCCCGCACCGGCATCGTCCGTCGTCAAGGCCCTGGCGTGCGCGCCCTCGGGTGGGCCGGTGTCCGCCGGAAACAGCGCCAGGAGGGCCTCGAGCGTGGCGTCGAACGCGCCGGCACCGGCCGACACCACCCGATCGGCGGCCGCGCGCATGGCCCCGCGCGTGGTGGGATCGTCGGCAAGGTCCAGGATGGCGGTGGCAAGGCTCTCGGCGTCGGCGACATAGCGGGCCCCGCCCGCCTGCTGGAGGGCCTCGTAAAGGTCGGCGAAATTGGCGACCTCGGTGCCGGTCAAGATGACCGATCCCAGGCGTGCGGGCTCTACCGGATTGTGTCCGCCAATGCCGCGCACCAGGCTGCCGGCCATCAGGGTGATGGGCGAGGCGGCATAGAGCATCCCCATCTCGCCCAGGGTGTCGGCGACATAGACCGCGGTGTCGGGTTCGGGAAACTGGCCCAGCGAGCGGCGCGCCGAGGGCAGGCCCAGCTTCCAGGCGCGGTCGGTGATCTCGGCCCCGCGCGAGGGGTGGCGGGGCGCCAGGATCAGCAGGGTCCGCGGCTGGATCAGGCGCACGCGGCGATGGGCGTCAAGAACGATCTCGTCCTCGCCGGCATGGGTGGAGGCAGCCAGCCAGACCGGGCGCGCCCCCACGCGCGAGTCCAGCAGCGCCAGCCCGGCAGGGTCGACCGGGGGCGGGGGGGCGGCCAGCTTGAGATTGCCGACTGCCTGCACGGGCCGCTCGGCCAGGCGCGACATCGCCTCGGCGGTGGCCGTGTCGGCCGCCAGAAGGGTGTCGAAGGCCTGAAGCAGGCGCCGGGCAGACACCGGCACGCGCGCCCAGCCGCGCCGCGAGCGCTCGCCCATGCGGGCATTCACCAGCGCCAGGCTGACCCCGCGCGCCTGTGCCTCGAGCAGCAAGTTCGGCCACAGCTCGCCCTCGGCAAAGATCGCAAGGCCCGGGCGCCAGTGGTCCAGAAACCGCCCCACCGCCTCGGGCGTGTCCACCGGCACATACTGGTGCGTCACGCCGGGCGGCAGACGCCGCGCCAGAAGGTCGGCCGAGGTGCGCGTGCCCGATGTCACCAGCAGCGACACGTCCGGGCGGCGACGGCGGAAGGCCTCGATCAGCGGCAGGAACAGCATGGACTCGCCGACGCTGGCGCCGTGCATCCACACCAGCGGTCCGGCCGGGCGGGCTGTGCCGGCATGGCCCAGCCGCTCGCCCAGGCGCGAGGGGTCTTCCTTGCCGGCCCGGGCGCGGCGCCGCAGCACCGGCTCGGCCAGCGGGCCCAGCAGACTGGAGGCCGCGCGATAAAGACGCAGTGTAAAGGGCAGGCGCACCGGAAGCAGGGCGGCGAGGGCAGCACTCATGCGGCGGCGCCGGCGGTCGGGCGGGCTGGAGCCGGGGGCGCGGGCGTGGCGGCATCAGGTTCGCCGGGGTCGTCCGCACCGGTTTCGGACGCGGCGGGCGGCGCGGGTTCGACCGGGCGGCGGCCCATGGCCGCGTCACAGCGCGCGGTCAGGTCGTTCAGCGTGTCCTCGAGCAGGCGCCGCGCGGCCTCGACCTCGTCCTCGGTGGCATCGCGGCCGGGCATGGGGAGCGGGTCGCTCCACGCCATGATGCCCCGTCCCCAGGGCATGGGGATCACGAAGCGGTCCCAGGAATCCATTGTAAAGCCGCGCCGCGTCGACCAGGTCATGGCGACAATGCCGCAGCCGGCGGTCTGGGCCAGCTTGATCGCGCCCAGTGTGGCGCGCATGCGCGGGCCCTTGGGGCCGTCCGGGGTGATGATGGCGCAGCCGCCGCCGCGCGCATGGCGCACCATGCCCCGAAAGGCCGCCGCCCCGCCCTTGTCGCGGCCCTTCTTCATCGTCGAGCCGCGGATGGTGGCAACGCCCACACCCTCGCAGGCCTGGGCGATGATCTCGCCTTCGCTGCTCTGCGAGATCAGCATCAGCGGCGGCTGGCCCGCGTCGGGCGGCCAGCCATGGGGCGCCAGCATGATGCGCCCGTGCCAGAACGCCATCATCACCGGCGCGCCCGATGCCCAGGTGCGCTGGATGCTGTCGCGGCCCAGATACTCCCAGCGTGTGGTGTGCTCGCACAACTTCATCCAGCCCGCGATGCGCCGGCCGACAAAGGCCTGGAAGCCCTTTGATCTCAGGAAACGCTTGAGCATCGCGGTGGGGGCGCAGGGTCAGGTGAAGCGGGCGGGCGGGTGTGTTCGCGACTGGAAGGCGCGGGCGGGGTTTTCTACATGGTCCGGCATGAGCGCGCCACCACCGCCTGCAACTGCATCCGCCGGCGTGCCTGGCGGGCCCGGCGTCGAGGACGCGGCCGTGCCGGCGCATGCGGTTGCGCCCACCGCGCCCGTGCTCGTGGTCGAGCAGCCTTATCCCCCGGCACCGGTGGTCCCGGTCAGCCGGCGGGGCTTTGACATCGCCACCCCCGACGGCCGCAGGCGGGCGTGGAAGGACATGATGTGGACCGACCACGGCTTTCTGCGCCTGCGGTTCCGCAACCTGCACCGCATCGATGCCGACATGTGGCGGTCGAACCAGCCCAATCCCGACCAGATCGCGCGCGCGGCGGCGCTGGGCGTGCGCACGGTGCTGAACCTGCGCGGCTTCAACGATTCGGGCCATTACTGGCTGGAAAAGGAAGCCTGCGAGGCACACGGGCTGGCGCTGGTGGACTGGTCGCTGCGCTCGCGCGATGTGCCCAATCGCGGCGTGATCGCCGGGGCCGACCGGATCTTCGCCTCGATCGCCTATCCGGCGCTGATGCACTGCAAGTCGGGCGCGGACCGCGCAGGGCTGATGGCGACGCTCTATGTGATCCTCAAGATGGGGCGTCCGGTGCGTGAGGCGGTCGAGCAGCTGTCGCTGCGCTATCTGCACGTGAAGGCGGGCCGAACCGGCCTGATCGACCATTTCTTCGAGACCTATCTGAAATGGCTGGACGCCAGCGGCCGGCCCGACACGCCCGACGAGTTCCGCCGCTGGGTGGCCGAGGACTATGACGCCGACGCGGTGCGCGCGGCCTTCAACGACAGCCGCATGGGCAATTTCCTGACCGGCCGGGTGCTGCGCCGCGAATAGCGCCCCGTGATCCCGTGCGGGTTGGGGATACCGGGTCAGCGGCCATTGAACAGCGTCGGGGGATGGGTCCCGCTGCGCAGGCGGGCTGACGGGGCGGTCAGCGCCCGATCACGGGTGCACGTTCACCGACGCTGGACGTTGCGAGTGCGTTGGGCACCAGCGTCCACCAGCGGGCCGGCGCATTCATGCGCTGGGCGGCGCGGCCGGCGTCCGGGCCGGTGCCCCAGAACACGTCCCCGCGCAGCGGCCCGCGACGGATCGCCCCGCCCGTGTCCTGGGCGACCATCAGGCGGCGGAAGGGCGCGGCGGCGCCGCTGGCGTCGGGATAGGTTCCATCCACGAACACCACCGCGCCATAGGGATGGAAGGCCGGATCCACGGCGATCGACCCCAGCGCCGTCAGCGGAACGCCCTGCGCGCCGCGCGGACCGATCGAGGGATCGGCGATCGGCTCGGCCTGGAAGAACACATAGCTGGGGTCGGTTTCAAAGATGCGCTCGACCGTGGCCGGGT
>DBAV01000260.1:3985-6799 GCA_002291875.1 Hyphomonadaceae bacterium UBA1001 | reverse complement strand
TGCTGAACATGATCGACAGCGCCATGGCCGATGGCGAGGCCGAAGCCGGCGAGCAGGAACTGGTGCGCAAGTTCCAGGCCGCCTTCGGGCTGGGTGATGCCGAGCTGGAGCCGCATTTCCGCGCCCTGGTCGCCAAGAACGACCGCGCGGTGCTGGACCGGTAAGGCATTCCCGACTATCCCCCCGCCGAACATGGTTTCGGCGGGGATTTCACGATGATCAACATGCACGGCTTGCAGGTGGCGGACGAACTGGCCCGCTTCATGGCCGAGGAAGCGCTGCCGGGCACCGGCATTTCTCCTGATCATTTCTGGGCGCAATACGCAGCCATCCTGAAGGAGATGGCGCCGCGCAACACCGCGCTGCTGGCGGTGCGCGATGCGTTGCAGGCCAAGATCGACGGCTGGCACCGCACCTTCCCCGAGCGCCCGATCAACGCCGAAGCCTATTCCCGCTTCCTGCGCGAGATCGGCTATCTGCTGCCCGAAGGCGAGGATTTCGCCGTGGACACCGCCAATGTGGATGCCGAGATCGCGACCATCGCCGGCCCGCAGCTGGTCGTGCCCGTCTCCAACGCGCGCTACGCGCTGAACGCGGCCAATGCGCGCTGGGGCAGCCTGTATGACGCGCTCTATGGCACTGATGCGCTGCCCGGCGAACGCCGCGCCGGCTACGACCCCGAACGCGGTGCGCAGGTGATCGGCAAGGCCCGCGCCGTGCTCGATGAGATCGCACCACTGGCCGCCGGCAGCCACTCCGACGCGCATGGCTATGAAGTGCATAATGGCCAGCTGGCGATCATGATGGACAGCGGCAGCGTGGCGCTGCGCGACGCCGCGCAATTCGTGGGCTATACCGGCGCGCCGGACGCCCCGCGCACCATCCTGCTGCGCCACAACGGCCTGCACGCGGAGATCGTGATCGACCGTGCGCATGTCATCGGCGGCACCGATCTGGCCGGCATCGCTGATCTGGTGCTGGAAAGCGCCATCTCCACCATCCAGGATTGCGAGGACAGCGTCGCCGCCGTGGACGCCGCGGACAAGGTGGCGGTGTATCGCAACTGGCTGGGCCTGATGAACGGCACGCTGGAAGCCAGCCTGGACAAGGGCGGCAAGTCCATCACCCGCCGCCTGAACCCCGACCGCGTCTACACCACGCCGGATGGCGGCACGCTCACGCTGCATGGCCGTTCGCTGATGCTGGTGCGCAATGTCGGCCACCACATGATGACCGATGCCGTGCTGTGGAACGGCGCCGAGACGCCCGAGACCATCCTGGACGCCATGTGCACCGTGGCGATCGCGAAGCACGACCTGGCCGCGCGCCGCAACAGCCGCGCCGGCAGCGTGTACATCGTGAAGCCCAAGATGCACGGCCCCGATGAAGTGGCCTGGGCGGATGAGCTGTTCACCCGCGTCGAGGACGCGCTGGAAATCCCGCGCCACACGCTGAAGATGGGCATCATGGATGAGGAGCGGCGCACCACCGTCAACCTCAAGGCCTGCATCCGCGCCGCGCGCAGCCGCGTGGCCTTCATCAACACCGGCTTCCTGGACCGCACGGGGGATGAGATCCATACCTCGATGGAAGCGGGCGCCATGATCCGCAAGAACGACATGCGCGGCACGGCCTGGATCAAGGCCTATGAGGAGTGGAACGTGGACATCGGCCTGATGTGCGGCCTGCGCGGCAAGGCGCAGATCGGCAAGGGCATGTGGGCGATGCCCGACGCGATGGCCGCGATGCTGGAGCAGAAGGTGGGCCACCCGAAGGCGGGGGCGAACACGGCCTGGGTGCCCTCGCCCACGGCGGCGACGCTGCACGCGCTGCACTACCACGAGGTGGACGTGAAGGCGCGCCAGGAGGAGATCGCCAGGGGCGGCCGCCGCGCGCAGCTCGGTGACCTGCTGACGGTGCCGGTGGCCACCAACACCAACTGGCCGGCGGGCGATCTGCAGGCCGAGCTCGACAACAACGCCCAGGGCATCCTGGGCTATGTCGTGCGCTGGGTGGACCAGGGCGTGGGCTGCTCCAAGGTGCCGGACATCAACAATGTCGGCCTGATGGAGGACCGCGCGACGCTGCGCATCTCCGCCCAGCACATCGCCAACTGGCTGCGCCACGGCATCGTGAGCGAGGAGCAGGTGATGGAGACCATGAAGCGCATGGCCGCCGTCGTGGACAAGCAGAACGCGGGCGACGCCGCCTACACGCCGATGGCGCCGAACTACGACGGCGTCGCGTTCAAGGCCGCCTGCGCCCTGGTCTTCGAGGGCACGACGCAGCCCAATGGCTACACCGAATTCGTGCTGACGGCGCGCCGGCGGGAGGCCAAGCGCGCCGCGTGAAACGCTTGCGCGCGCCAATCGGCGCATGACAGCATCCCCCGAGACGATCGGGGGCTGCCCATGCATTCCACACGCCGCAACCTCATGCTCGGCGCCGGCGCGCTGGCCGCGCCCGCCGCCGCCCAGCCCGCCCGCCTGCTGCGCTTCGTGCCGCATGCCAACCTGACCAGCCTGGACCCGGTCTGGACCACCGCCTGGATCACCCGCAACCACAGCTACCTGGTCTATGACACGCTGTATTCCATCGGCGAGGATCTGCAGCCGCAGCCGCAGATGGCCGCCGGCCACACATGGGACAGCGACGGCCTGGTGCTGACCGTCACCCTGCGCGACGGCCTGCGCTTCCACGACAATGAACCGGTGCGCGCGCAGGATGTGGTGGCCAGCTTCAACCGCTGGGCGCGGCGCGACAGCTTCGGCCAGCTGGCCGTCGCCGCCCTGGGCGAAATCCGCGCGCTGGATG
>DBAV01000260.1:0-3611 GCA_002291875.1 Hyphomonadaceae bacterium UBA1001 | reverse complement strand
CCCGCCGCTTCCCGCTGATCCTGGACGCCATGGCCAAGATCGCGCCGATGTTCGTCATGCCCGAACGGCACGCCAACACCGACCCCTTCACGCAGATCACGGAAGCCGTGGGTTCCGGCCCCTTCCGCTTCGTGCGCCATGAATGGGTGCCCGGCTCGCGCTCGGTCTATGAACGCAACGCCGGCTATCAGCCGCGCCCCGAACCGGCGCAGATGCTGGCCGGCGGCAAGGTCGCGCATTTCGACCGCATCGAATGGCGCATCATGCCCGACCCCGCCACCGTCGCCGCCGCGCTGCAATCGGGCGAGGTCGACTGGTGGGAAAACCCCACCTTCGACCTGATCCCGCTGCTCCAGCGCAACCGCCAGGTGCAGGTGCAGCAGGTGGAGGTGTTCGGCTCCGTCTCCACGCTGCGGCCCAATCATCTGCAGCCGCCCTTCAACAAGCCGGCCTTCCGCCGCGCCATCCTGCTCGCGCTGTCGCAATCGGATGTGATGACGGCGGTGGCCGGCACCGACAGCACGCGCTGGCAGACCCCGATGGGCTTCTTCACGCCCGGCACGCCCATGGCGTCCGATGCCGGGATGGAACCGCTGGCCGGGCCGCGCAGCATCGATGCCGCCCGCCGCGCGATCGAGGCCAGCGGCTATCGTGGCGAGCGCCTGGTCTTCCTGCACGCCACCGACATCCCGACGCTGGATTCCGCCTGCCATGTGGTGGCCGACCTGTTCCGCCGCCTGGGCGTGAACCTGGACCATGTCAGCACCGATTGGGGCACGGTGGTGCAGCGCCGCGCCCGGCGCGACCCGGCCGAAGCGGGCGGCTGGGGGGCGTTCGTCACCAACATCTCGGGTGCCGATGGGCTGATGCCGGCCACCCATTCCCTGCTGCGCGCGAACGGCACCAATGCCTGGTTCGGCTGGCCGGACAGCCCACGCATCGAACAGGGCATCCAGTCCTGGTTCGCGGCGCCGGATGCCGCGGCGCGCGCGGCGCTGGGGCGCGAGATCCAGGCCGCGGCCTTCCAGGACCTGCCTTATGTTCCGCTGGGCACCTTCCGGCAGCCCTATGCCTTCAGGCGGGACATCACGGGGCTGGTGCGCTCGGGCATTCCGGTGTTGTGGGGTGCGCGGCGGGGGTGATCTCTGGCGCTGCACAGGCGCAAGCCGGCGGCCAGGCTGCGGCGCGCGCCGTCAAGGCGCCATGTCGTCGGTTCGCGCCGTCACCAGGCGGAATGCCTTCTCGGCCGGCCCGGGGATGGATGGAGACACGCGCCACGCCACCCCCTGGCCGCCCTGTTCGGCATGGTCCATCAATGTGGGCCACAGGAACAGGAAGCGCCGCGACAATTCGCCCAGCTTCAACTTCCCCCACTGCTTGCCCAGCAGAAAGATGGTCACGCCCGATTCGCGCCATGCCTGACGCTGCGTGAGCGGCTCCAGCATGCGGCCATCCCGCGCTACCAGCGCGAAACGACCGCGCTGGCCCAGCTGGCGCAACATGTCCGGGTCGAGCGTGCCGGGCGGGATGCCCTGCGCCGGCAAGTCCAACACCCGATCATGGCCCGATGCGCGCGACACGCGCAGGACGGGCAAGATGCCGGTGTAGTTCTCGTCGAATACGAAGATCAGGCCGCGATGCGCGTGCGCCATGCGGCCTCGACCGTCACGCAATCACGCACCTGCTGATGCGTCAGCCCATACCAGCTGGCAGCGGCCAGTTCCGCCGCTTCATCGCCGCCTTCAGCCTGGACGGTGTCGGCCACCACATCCGTGCGGATACCCGTGCCATCGACATGCGGCGCGCCCAGCGCCCGGTCGGGACGCAGCACGACCGAATGCTGCTGCCCGATCGGGAACCATTGGCCAGGGACATCGCCCATGAACACGACATCCTTGAACAGGGACGGCTCCACCACCCGGATAAATTGCTGCTGCCCAGTCAGCGCATGCACCAGCAGCCGCTCTTCCTCTCGGATGGCGCCTTGCTTCTCGAGCTCGATGAACACTTGCCGGCCATCGGTGCGGAACGCCTTGGTGACGAAGGGGTTGGTCAAACCATAGCGGGTCGCAGCCGCCTGGGCGGCACGCTTGATGGTCGGCAAGCCGAGCCCGTGCTGGCGAAAGCCGCGAACCAGCCGCAGGGTCAGCAATTCCTCGAAGCTCAGCAGATCATTGGCGGGCGTCCAGGGGGGCGCGGGGACGACAGGCCCGGAGTGTCGTCGCTCCCCTTTGTGCGTGAAGTCGTAGCCTCGCAACCACCGCCGCGCTGTCGCCGGAGCAAGGCCCGCCAGCGTCGCCGCATAGGCAACGGGATACAGCGGCTCCCTGGTATTGATGGCGACGGACATCCGGTTATTCTAGTCGGCGGCAAGGCCCCGCACAAGAAATCACTGGTCCAGGACGGAATTGGCGCGGGCTCACTTGTAGTCGGGTCATTCCGTCGCGGCTGATACGATCGGAAACTGCCGCAAAACACCTCTTGTGCTATTGGTGCCGCATGACCCCGCGGTCCCACATCGCCGCCATCCGCTTCGGCCTGGGCGGCCCCGCGCCCGAGGCGCCCGACCCCTGGCTGCTCGGCCAGCTTCGCCCGCTGCCCGCCGCCCCCGGCCCCTCGCTGGAGGAATGCCTGGCCGCCCTGCGCGCCCGCCGTGACCCCACCAGCACCGAAAACCGCCCCGCCACCATCGCCCGCGCCGAGGCCCAGGCCTGGGCGCGCCGCATGCTGACCACCCAGGACCCGCTCGCGGAACGGCTGGCGGAATTCTGGGGCAACCACTTCACCATCAGCCGCCGCCGCGGCGTGATCATCGCGCTGCTGGGCATCTATCAGCGCGAGGCGATCCGCCCACGCATCATGGGCCGCTTCGAGGAGATGCTGCTCGCCGTCACACGCCATCCCGGCATGCTGATGTATCTGGACAACGCCAATTCCATCGGCCCCAACAGCATGGCGGGCCTCCGCCAGGGCCGCGGCCTGAACGAGAACCTGGCGCGCGAAATCCTGGAACTGCACACGCTGGGCGTCGATGGCGGCTACACCCAGGATGATGTCGGCGCGCTGGCCCGCATCCTGACCGGATGGTCGGTCGGGCGCGGCCCGGAATTCAACGAACCGGCGGGCTTCATGTTCCGCCCGCGTGCGCATGAACCGGGCGCGAAAACCCTGCTCGGCCGCAGTTTTCCGGAAGGCGAACAGGGCGGGCTGGAGGCGCTGCGCTTCCTAGCCCACCACCCCGCCACGCTTCGCCATCTGGCCGCCAAGCTGGCGCGGCATTTCATCGCCGATGCGCCGCCGCCAGCGGCCGTGCAGCGCATCGCCGCCGCGCTGGCCGAAACCCAGGGCGATCTTGGCGCCACCATGCGCCGCATCATCGCCATGCCCGAGGCCTGGTCCGCACCGCTGTCCAAGCTGCGCGCGCCACAGGATTACGTGCTGGCGGTCCTGCGCGGGCTGGGCGCGAATGAAGCGGCGGCGCCGGCCGCGCTCGGCGCCACCGCGCAGCTGGCGCAGCCGCTCTGGACCGCGCCCGCCCCCAATGGCTGGCCCGATACCGCCGCCGACTGGGCCACCCCCGAACAGATGATGCGCCGGCTGGACTGGGCCAA
>DBAV01000132.1 GCA_002291875.1 Hyphomonadaceae bacterium UBA1001 | reverse complement strand
CAATTGCGCGCGGTGGATAGGTCCCGGGTCCGAGACTGGCGCACCAGCCCGGGATGACGGGGCGTGGGGTTGAAGGGGAGCAACCGAGCGTGGTGGACGGGTCCCGGGTCCGATGCTGGCGCACCGGGTGGGGGGATGACGGGGTGTGTCCGTTTATCCGACGCACACGGCCCTGGTGCTGGCCAGGGGGGCGTTGGACCGCTAGCGTTGGTGGATGGCCGACACCGCACCTGAACGCAGCCTGCCGACACTGGATTTCGACGCGCTGCGCCCGCCTTCGCCCTTTTTCACCCTCGCACACGAGGAATGGCGCGCGGCGCTGCGGCGCTTTGTCGACCGCGAGATCATGCCCCATGTCGAGGCGTGGGAGGAGGCCGGGCGGCTGCCGGATGAACTCTATCTCAAGGCCGGTGCGTTCGGCCTGCTGGGGGCGGGCTGGCCGCAGGCGCATGGCGGCACGGGCGAAGAGGGCTGGGACGGCTTTCATGGCATCGTCACCGCCGAAGAACTGGCCCGACCGGGCGCCGGCGGCATCGCAGCGGCCCTTATGGTGCACGGCATCGGCCTGCCGCCAGTGATGCGGATGGGCTCGGACGCGCTGAAGGCGCTGGTGGCGCCGGACGTGCTGGCCGGGCGGGCGCGGATCAGCCTGGGCATCACCGAGCCCGACGCCGGTTCGGACGTGCGCAATCTGGCCACGCGGGCGCAGCGGCGCGGCGATGTGTGGGTGGTCAATGGCGCCAAGCTCTACATCACCGGCGGGATGACCTCGCGCTGGCTGACGACCGCGGTGCGCACGGGCGGACCGGGCATTGGGGGAATTTCCCTTCTGCTGATGGATCTCGAGGCGCCGGGCGTCACCCGCGCACCGCTGCGCAAGCAGGGCTGGTGGTCCTCTCTGACACCGCCCAGATCTGGTTCCAGGACGTCGAGGTGCCAACCGACCGCCTGATCGGGCCCGAGAATGGCGGCTTTCTGGGCATCATGCTGAACTTCAATGGCGAGCGGCTGGGCATGGCGGCCGGTGCGCTGGCCAATGCGCGCGTGGCTCTGGCCGATGCGATCGCCTGGGCGCGCCAGCGGCACACCTTCGGCCGCCGGCTGGCCGACCACCAGGTGATCCGCCACAAGATCGCGACCATGGTCCAGCGCATCAATGCCGCGACGGCCTGGCTGGACGTGTGCGCCTGGCGCGTGGCGCGCGGCGAGACGCCGGTCACCGACCTGTCGCTGCTGAAGGTGCAGGCGACCGAAACAATGGAGTTCGTGGCCCGCGAGTGCATGCAGATCATGGGGGGCGCAGGCTATATGCAGGGCTCGCGCATCGAGCGAATCTATCGCGAGGTCCGCGTGAACGCGATCGGCGGCGGCTCGGAAGAGATCATGCGCGACCTCGCCGCCCGCCAGCTGGGGCTCTGACGCGAACGACGCCCGGGCGACCGCGGGTCAGCGCGGGAGCGCGGGGCGCACGGGCAGCGGGACCTGACAGATCTCGATGCGGTCGTGGCGATGCAGCGTCCAGCCATCGCGCCGGTTGCGGCGGCTCTCGACCAGTTCGCCGAACCAATCGCCGTCGGTGCGCAGGGCCTCGAAGCGGGGGCGCTCGCCCTCCGGCAGGTCGGCCGCCAGCACCGCGCGGCGGATCACCGGGCGCACCTGGGACGGGCCGTAAAAGCCCAGCGCCTCGGTGCCGCGGGGCAGGACCGACAGGTGCTCCATGCCGGCGATCACCCGGCCCATCAGGGTGACATTGCGGTCGAGCGCGCGCGGGGCGTGGCCATTGACGGCATAGAGTTCGGCCGGTCCGCCGCTGTCGGCGCCCTCGCCGCGGCCGGCCCCGACCATGCCATTGCAGTGGATCAGCCAGGCCCGACCACGGCGCGGGTCCCAGGCCATGGGAAAGCCCCCGACCCAGCCCACCTGTGGTGCCATCACATCGCCTTCGGGCAGGCGCATGGGGGAAAGGCCGCGCAGCGGGCGGTCGAACTCGGCCGGCATGGCCGCGCCGGGCAGGCCAAGGGCGGCCGCTGCCTCGCCGTCGCCCCACTGGGCGACATAGTTCTCCTGGCTGCGCACCACGGCGCGGCCGTCAAAGAACCCCTGACGCAGCAGCGCCGTCATGGCGGCGGTGTGGGCGGGGGCAAACGCGGGCGCCAGGCGGATCACCACCCGGCCGGGGGCGGCGCCGGGCGTCGCCTCGATGTACATCACCACCAGATCGGCGGGATCGATGGGCTCCCACGCCTCGGGCGGGGCGGCGGCGATCAGCTCGCCCGTCGTCATGCGCGACGGATCGGTCGGCGCAGCGGGCGCGTCCTGGGCAATGGCCGGGGCCAGGAGGGCAGCCAGCAGCGCCGCCGTGGCGAGGGCGCGGGCCCTCATCGCCGGTCCTGGGCAAACAGGGTCCTGGCCAGGGCCTTGGCCTCGTCCGAACCGGGCGGCGGAGGCGGCTTGCGCAGTTCGGCCCCCAGCGCCACCCCGCGCTGGACGGCCGGGCGGGCGGCGATGGTGTCGAACCATGCTTTCAGGGTAGGAAAGCTGTCCAGGTCCTGGCCGAACAGGGCGGCACCGCGCACCCACGGCCACGCGGCCATGTCGGCGATCGAATACGCGCCCGCCAGGAATGGCCGCTGTTTCAGCACGGTTTCCATCACCCCATAGAGGCGGCCGACCTCGCGAGTGTAACGCTCCTGGCCATAGGCGATGCGGGCGGGGTCATCGACCAGGTTGGGCGCATAGATGCGGAAATGGCTGGCCTGGCCGGACATCGGGCCCAGCCCTGCCATCTGCCACATCAGCCATTCGTCGACGGCGACGCGCGCGCGCTCGTCGGCGGGATAGAACTGTCCGGTCTTGCGCCCCAGATATTGCAGGATGGCCCCGCTCTCGAACACGCTGATCGGGGTGCCGCCCGGCCCGTCCGGATCGACAATGGCCGGCATGCGGTTGTTCGGGCTGATGCGCAGGAAGTCGGGCTGGAACTGGGCGCCCGCGCCGATGTCCACCGGCACCAGGGCAAAGGGCAGCCCCATCTCTTCGAGCGCGATCGAAATCTTCCAGCCATTCGGGGTCGGCCAGTAGAAAAGCTCGATGGGGGCCTGGGGCATGGCGGTCTCCTGCGAAGGTGCCGTTGTGGAACCCGCCAGCGCCGCACGCAAGGCCCGGCAAGAGCGCCAACGCCTCCATTGACCACCGCCATTCCGGAAGCGGTGCGCAGCGCTCCGGCCGGGATGACGGCCGTGAGTTGAAAAACGGGTTGCGGCGCTTGGGCGGGGAAGCACCGGGAAACAGGCGGTGGTGCGCCCGGGCTGCGGTCACGCGACCGCGAGGGACTGGGCGCACGCCGGCCCGCGGTCTATGGTCGCGATCTGGGCAGTCTGGACCTGGAGTGCGTCCATGGGTGAATACAAGGTCGGCGAGACGGTGCAGGCCGGGGACTGCATCCTGTGCGGTTCGCGCGAGCGCGTGATCGTCGCCACCCAGGGGCGGGGCTATGTACCGCTGGCCACGGCCATCTGTCCCGACTGCGGCACGGTCAGCCACCATCCGCGCCCCGATGCCGCCGCCGTGGCCGAGTTCTACCGCAAGAAATACCGCACCGAGTACAAGGGCGGATGGGAACCCAAGCGCAAGCACTCGCTGCGGGCCATCCGCGGCGCGGTGGCGCGGGCGCGGCGACTGGCGGCGTTGATCCCGGCCGGGGCACGCGTGCTGGACATCGGCGCCAGCTCGGGCGAGTTCACCTATGCGATGGCCGCCAGCGGGTTCGCCGCCGAGGGGCTGGAACCCAATGAGGGGTATGCCGAATACGCCCGCCGCACCTATGGCGTCACGGTGACCAACACGGTGCTGGAGGACGCGCCCTTTGCGCCGAGCAGCTTTGACCTGATCACGCTGAACCACGTGTTCGAGCACCTGGTCGATCCGCTGGCGGCGCTGGGGCTGATCCGCGGCTGGCTGGCGCCGGGGGGGCTGCTGTTCATCGAGGTGCCGAACCTGGCCGGCGTGCGCAAGCAGATCACCAACGTGTTCCACCACGCCCACATCTGGAACTTCACGCCCGAGACGCTGCTGGCGGTGATGCGCAAGGGCGGCTTCGAGCCGGTGGCCGGCACGGGCGGGCACCCGACCTCGGTGGTGTTCCGTGCCAGCGCGCCCGACCCCGCGCCGGTGCGTCATCCGGGCCTGGCAGAACGGCTGATCCACCAGATGTCGCACGAGCAGAGCCCGGTGGCCTACTGGCTGTCGGGCGCGCCGTTCGAGCGGCGCTATACCCGCCTGCGCCGCAATATCGACGAGCTGATGACCGTGCGCCGGCACGACAGCGTGCGCGCCATGGCGGACGCGGTG
>DBAV01000212.1 GCA_002291875.1 Hyphomonadaceae bacterium UBA1001 | reverse complement strand
CGTCAGGCTTTGTCGAGCATACCGCGCAGCCGATCCGCATCGCGGCCTCCAATGCCGAGGCCTGCCGGCGCGATCCGGCCGTGCGATGCTATGACATCACCAGCCGCTGGTCGGTCGGCGGTGCCGAGCCGACCGACCTGGTGGTCCAGTACGAAGGCACCCTTCCCAGCGGCCAGTCGGTGCGTTCGCGGGTGACCTGGCGGCTGCGGGACGGCGAGTACCGCGTGGTGGACGGCCGCGTGCCCGACCCGGCGACCTGAGGGCATCTGATGGCCGAAGCGTTCAACACCCTCGAACTGCCCGACGACCGCGCCCAACGCTATCGCCTGCTCGAACGCGAGATCGCCTCGGTGCTCGAGGGCGAGCCCAATGCGGTCGCCCGGATGGCCAGCGTCGTCGCCATGCTGGCCACGGCCTTTGCGCCGCGTTTCTTCTGGACCGGCTTTTACCTGGTGGATGCGCACGCTCCCTCGCCCCAACTGGTGGTCGGTCCCTATCAGGGCACCCTGGGTTGCCTGAGAATCCCTTTCGGAAAAGGTGTCTGCGGCACCGCGGCCCAGACACGCACCGTGCAGATCGTGCCCGACGTGCATGCCTTTCCCGGGCACATTGCGTGCGACGGCCGATCGCGTTCGGAAATCGTGGTGCCCTGGATCGACGGGTCGGGCACGCTGCGCGGTGTGCTGGACGTGGACTCCACCGAACCGGCCGCCTTCGACACGGTCGACGCCGCCGCGCTGCAGCGTATCCTCGCCCTGATCTGAGGCAGGCCCGCGCCAGCGTCCTGGGGGCGTTTTGCCAGGTGCTTTGGACGCGGCGGAATGCACCGGCCATCTGGTCAGTGCGCGGCTCACCTTATAGACGAGTCCGGGTGTTGCAAGCGCGGTCGCGGTGCCGGCGACAGGGAGGGTCGGGATGCTTGGAAGGGCGGCATCGGCACTCGCGCTCCTGACCGCGCTGGTTCTGGCCTGGCTGCTGCTGGAGGGGTTGCCCGCGACGCCGGCGGGATGGGCCTGGGCAGGCGGATCGGTGGGCGTGATCACGCTGTTTGCCGTTGCCGCTGATTTGCCCGGTCGCGGGGGGTCGGGCTTTTCGCGCATCGGCCATGTCGCGCTGCTCTGGGGCACGCGGGTGCTCGGCGCGATCGGCGGCTGGGGCGAGATCGCACGCCGCGCCTTCCAGGTGGACATCAGGCTGGCACCGGCGCTGATCAAGTATCGCACCAGGGACCGCGACCTTAGGGCCCGCGCGGGTCTGGCCGCCGCGGTCGGGCGCACCCCGGGGCTGGCCACGGTCGAAACCGCCGAGGACCACATCCTGGTCCATGTCCTGATCGAACATCCCACCAGCGACAACGGGATCGCCGCGCTGGACCGGGCGTGTGCGCGCGCGTTCGACCGCGCCGCACCCGATGGCGCCGCGGGCGGGGGTGCATCATGACGCTGGTGATGGGCGCGGCGCTGATCGCGCTGCTGGTCGGGCTGGTGCCGCTGATGATCCGGACGGCAGGTGCGACCATGTTCGCCGACCGGGTGCTGGCGGCCAGCCTGGCCGCATCCAAGGTCGTGCTGATGGTCGCGCTGGCATCGCACCTGTTGGGGCAACCGCGGCTGGTCGACCTGGCGCTGGCCTTCGCCCTGACCAATTGGGCGGTGTCGGTGGCGGTGATGAAGCTTTCGACCTACGCCACGCTGCAGACAGACCTCTCCACCCGCACGCCCCACGCGGACGGCCCATGAGTGCCGTCGCCCTGCCCCTGCTCGAGGCCGTGAGCGCTGCCGGCCCGATTGCTGCCGATCCTGCGGTCGCGGGGCTGTCGGTGCTCCGCCAGTTCCTTGCAGCCGCACTGGTCGGCGCGGGCGTACTGTTCGTGATCGCCGGAACGGTCGGCGTCCAGCGCTTTCCGGATGTCTATACGCGGGCCCATGCCACCCCGCTGGTCGAACAGGCCGGTGCACTGTTGCTGTTGGGCGGGCTAGCGGTGGCGGCGCCTGATCCGATGACAGCGATAAAGCTGCTGGCGATCGCAGCGGCCCTTGCGGCAACCTCGCCGGCGGCGGTCCATGCCACCCTCCAGGCCGCTTTTGCCGCCGGTGAGACACCGCTGACGGGACGCTGGCGCACCAGCCCGCCCTCGCGCCCGCCCGAGGAACGCCGATGACGCCCGCGCCAACGGTTCGCCTGCCCGATCCGGCCGGAGCGGTTGCGCCCGTCCAGGGTCTGGCGCCCGACATGCTGCAGGGGCTGGCCCTGTTGCTGGCGGTGGGCCTTTTGCTCTGGATGACCGTGTCGATTGCACGTGCCACCAGCCTGACCGCCGCGGCGCTGCAGCTGTGGATCGCAGGCCTTGTGGGCGCGGTGGCATTGGCGGTCGCCGGCGCTGGTGATGCAGCCATGGTGTGGGGTGCCATGGGCGCGACCGTTCTGACGCTGGTGGTGCTGGGCCTTCTGGCCCACACCAAGCGTGATCCGGTGGTCGTGCGGCGCCCGTCCGCTTGGATCGCCCTTGTGGTGGTGGCAACCGGGCTGGCGATGCTGTGGCTGGTTCCGGCCCTTCCGCCAACCGGCACCCAGGCGCCCGCCCCGGCCAGTCGCGGCGAGCCCTTCATCGCGGCTATCCTTGCGGGGCTGCTGCTGTGTGCAAAGCTGGGCGTCCGCGCCGCGCTGGGGTGGGGTGAACGCGCCTTGTCGCGACGCCGCGGCGGAGGCGGTACGCCATGAATGACCGGCACCTGCAGGTGCGCGCGACCGCGCGGATCGTCCTGCCGCTGGCTGCGCTGGTGGCGCTGTCGATCCTGGCCGGTTCCCAAGGACCGGCCGACGCGCTCGCGGCCGGCGCACTGCTGGCGGGCGTGACGATCCTGCATGGGCTGGTGTTCGGCCTGGCGGCCAATGTGCGGGTGCTTCCGCCCTGGCTGCTCTCGGTTGCCCTGGCGGCGGGGATGGCGATGGGCTTTCTGGGGCCGATGGTCGGGCCGCCGGACACTGGACCCGGAATCGCAGGCTTCGGGCTGGCCCTGACCGCCTGGAGCGCATGCACCCTGGTGTTCCGCACCGTGGCAGGGCGGATTGGTGACGCCGCCCCGGGTGCCGACTGACATGGACGCCCCCGGCATGCCGAACCTGCTCCAGCTGGCCAGCGCGGGAATGGTGGCGCTGGTGTTTGCGGGACTGGCGCTGGCGCTGTCGCGGCTGCACCCGCTCAAGCGGCTGGCGGGTATCGTGCTGGGCCATCTGGGACTGGTGCTGCTCCTGGCGGTCCGGATGGGCGGGACGGGTGCTGATGGAGGCGGGACGCATCCGATGCTGGCGCCCGCTCTGGTGCTGGTCGCCTCGATGTTCGCATTTGCGGTGGCCGGCATAGCCGTGCTGATGCGCACGCAGGAGGCGTATGGCTCGCTGGACGCCTATGCGATCGCGCACGCCGACAGCCCGCAGGCGTTCCAGCCCTCGGGCCCGCGGGCAGCCAGGTCCGACCGTCCATGAGGCCCGCAGCGCTGGACCTGTTCCAGATCCTGCCTCTGATGGCCCTCGCGCTGCCCTTTCTCGGCGCGGCGATCGTGTCGGCCTTGCCCGGCATGCGCACCGTGTGGGCCGTCGCCATCGCCTTTGCTCTGGCAACACTCGCTTTGGCCCTGGTCGTGGCGCTGCCTGCTCTGGGCGGTGCACCGGTCCTGGTCCAGTCGCCGACCGCGGGCGGCGTGCCCTGGCTGCGCCTCGATACCTACGGGGCGCTGGGCCTGATCGTGGCGGCGGCACTGGGCCTGATCGCCTGCACGGCAGGCCTTGGCGTATCGGTCGGACCTGACCGCATACAGGTCTCCCCCTTCGTGGCCGCACTGCTGCTGGTGCTCTCGGGCGCGCTCGCAGGACTTGTGGTGATCGAGGGCGCTGCCGCGCTCTTGGGGTTCGGGGCGATGGCGACACTTGCGGTCGCAGGCCTGGTGGTGGCCGATGCCAATGCCCGCCGGCCGGCCTTGCCCGCCGCGTTCGAAGTCATCGTCTGGGGGGGCACGCTGACCCTTCTTGCCGGGCTGGGACTGGTGCTCGCGCTGGCGCTGACATCCAGTGTCGACCTCGGGGGGGTGGTGGCGGCGGCGACACGCGCCCCCCCCGATCCTTCGCTGCTTGGGGCGCTGGCCCTGGTCGTGGTCGGGGCTCTGGCGCTCTCGGGCACGCCGCCCGGCCATTCCTGGGCGGTCAATGCCGCCACACTGGGCGCGCCGGCCGGGGCGGTGCTGGTCGGCCCGGGGCTCCAGCTGGCAGGTCTGTTCATCCTCGCCAAGCTGGTCGGCACGCTGGGGACGGTCGGCGGGGCGGTGCTGGCAGGCTGGATGGGGCTTGTGCTGGGTTCGGTGATCGCAGTGGCGGTTGTGCTGGTGGCGATCCAGGCCGCCATGGACGAGGACGTGCGGCGCATGTTGGGGCTGCTTGCAGCCGCCCAGGGCGGACTGGCGGCCCTGCTGATCGTCAGCGGAACGGATGCGGGACTGCGCGCCGGGCTGTTTCAGGCCCTGGCTGTGTGCCTCGTCGCCGCCACCGCGGCCCTGGCCACAGCGTCGCTGGCGGCGCGGGGTCATGTCCGCACCCTCGACGATCTCGATGGGATGGGGGCCGAGGCGCCGATCTCGACGCTTGCCTTGCTGCTGGCGGGCCTGGCGGTGATCGGCATGCCCCTGACGGTCGGTTTCGTCGCCAAATGGCGCCTGATCGAGGCCGCCCTCATCAGCGGCTGGTGGTGGGCGGCCGCCGTCGTTGTCGTGGTGGCGCTGGCCGGCATCATCGCGGTCGGCAGGATGGTCGACCGTCTGCTGTTGCGGCCGCTGCCCGCCGCGCGCTCGGCCGCCGCCCCCGAGGACGCGGCCGCTTCGACCGCCCTTCCCATGCTGGCCCTGGCCGGCCTTTCGGTGTTGCTGGGCATTGATGCGACCGGGCTTTGGGATTTGGTCGTTGCCGCGTCCGCTTCGCTGACCGAGGGAACCGAAGGGCTGTCGGCACCCGCCAGCATTCCCGTCCCCGCCCCCGCGCTGGCCGAAACGCCCCCCACAATGGTGCCTGCCGATCCTGCCGCCAGCGGCGCGGAGCCGGGCCAATGAGCATGACCGTCCTGATGGCCGCGCTGCTGTCCGCGCCCCTGGTCACGGCTCTGGTGGTCTTTGTGGTGTCGCGCTGGGCAATCGCGCGAGATTTGGCTGCCTTCGCCGGGGCTGGCGCTACCGCCGCCCTGGCAGCGGCGCTGGTTGTCATGATGGCGCAGGGGGCGCCGGACACCCGCATCGTGCTGGCTACACCCCTGCCCGATCTCGAGATCGCCGTGCGCACCGAGCCGATGGGCGCAGCTTTCGCGCTGCTGGCAGCGGTGCTGTGGACACTGGTCACGGTGGCGGCCACCGACTGGTTCGCACGCGCCCCGGATGTCCGGCCGGGCCGGCTGCAGGCACTCGGCGCCCTGTCGCTGGGCCTGGTGGCGGGGCTGGCGCTGGCCGCCAACCTGGTGACGATGTTCCTGTTCTATGTCGGGCTGGTGCTGGCCGCCTCCGGCATGATTGCACGCCGCGCCGACGCGCAGGCGGCGCGTGCCGCGCGCTTTACCTTTGGGGTGCTGATCGCGGCCGCCTTCCTGCTGCTGCTGCCGGCCATCGCCCATGTCAGCCTGGTGGCCGGAACACAGGAATTCACGGCCGGCGGGATTCTCGCGGGGCGAGTCGACACCCTCACCGCCTCGATCCTGCTGGTTGCGCTGGTGCTCGGCTTTGCCAAGGCCGCCCTGTTTCCCTTTCATGCCTGGCTCCCCGCAACGCTGGGGGTGCCGCTGCCGACCGCGGTGCTGCTGAACGCGGTCGCCGGGGTACAGATCGGGGCGTTCTGCATCCTGAAGGTCGCCACCATGGTGTTTGGTCCGGACCTTTTGGCACAGACCATCATGGCCCAGGGCCTGGCCTGGCTGGCCATCGCGGGAGTCGTGCTGACCTCGGCCATTGCGCTGGGCAAGGACGACCTGCGCGCGCGTCTGGTATGGTCCAGCATCGCACAGGTCTCGGCCGTGGTGCTGGGCGCTATGATCGCATCACCGGCCGCGGCAGCCGGCGCCTTCCTGCTGCTGCTGGGACACGGGCTTGCCAAGACCGCGCTGCTGGTGGGCGCGGGTGCCCTGGAGGCGGGCGCCGGGGTCACGCGGGTGGGCGCGCTGGGCGGGGGCGGGCGGCACGCGCCCTGGCTGTTCGGGGCGCTGACGCTGGCGGCCATTTCCACGGTCGGCCTTCCGCCTCTGCTCGGAGCGGTAGGCCGCTTTGAGCTTGCCGCCGGCCTGGCGCAGACGGGCGGCCTGGTGATCAGTGTTCTCTGGGTCGGCTGCGCCCTCTTTGCGCTCGCGGCACTCGCTGCCATCCCCGCGCGTGCGTTCACACCAGGCGGCGACGGCACCCGGTTCGCGGGCCGCCCGCTGCCACGCGCCATGGTGGCAACCGCCGTGCTGGCTGCGGCTGCCTTGCCAGTGTTGTTCTTCGGGGCCGATGCGATCATCGCCTTCGTCGCCCCATCGATCGGGGGCTAGGCATGCAGAACGAGCGCCCCCTTGACGAGATCCCCGCCGACTTCCGCTTGCCTGCGGGCATTTTCACCACCGCCGACCTGACGCCCGAAGACCTGCCGGATCCGGCGGATGTCCAGCCCGATCACCCCGGGGCACGCCTCTTGGGCTGGGCAGCAGGGCGCGGGGGGCGGATCGCGGTCTTTGGCCTCTTGCTGCTGGTGGGAAGCGGGCTGGTCCTGCTGGAAGTGATGTTCCGTCCCGCAGCGATCACGCACGTCTCCGAGATTCCGGGAATCCACGCCGCCATCGGCATGACGGCTGCACTGGCCGTGGTGCTGCTGGCGCGGGTTGGCCAGTGGTTGCTGCTGCGGCGCGACGCCAATCCCATGCCCCCTCGCACCGCGCCATCGCGCGCGCTGCCAGTGCGGCCCGCCACCCCGGCTCCGGCCGCCCCGGGCACGCTTCGGCCGACCATCGCGCCAACTGCCGGCGGGGGCGCGCGATGACCCCCGCCGACATCAATCCCGGGCTCTGGCTGATTGCAGCGGGCCTTCTGGCGGCGGCCACGCCTTGGCATCCGGTGCGTGCGATCCTGGGCGTTGCCGCCCCGCTGGGCGCGCTGGCACTGCTCTTTGGACCGGGCGGCATGGGCGCACACGGGGCGATCGAGTTTCTGGGCTATCAGCTGCTGACCCACCGTTTCGATGCCACCGCCCTGCCCTTTGCGACGGCTCTGGTGCTGGGGTCGCTGCTGGCCGGCCTTTATGCGGTCGGCCGCACCACGCGGATCGAGTCGGGGGCCGGGCTGGTGCTGGCCGGCGGAGCGGTCGGTGCGGTGCTGTCCGGGGACATCGTCAGCTTCCTGTTGTTCTTCGAAATCGCGATCCTGGCCGGCGCGGCGCTGGTGTGGGCTGGCGGGGGGCGGCTTTCGGCCCACGCCGCGATCCGTTTTCTGGCGATCCACATCCTGGCGGGCAGCCTGCTCGTCGCCGGCGCTGCGGCCATCGCGGCCGCCGATCCCTTCCCCGTGCTGGGCCCGGTTGACCCGGCGAGCGCCGGCGGCACGCTGCTGCTGGTGGGCCTGGCGATCCGGGCCGGGGCGCCGGGACTTCATGTCTGGCTGCGCGACTCGCAGGCCCGCACCAGCCCCGAGGGCGGGGTGCATCTGGGTGCGGTCATCACCACCGTGGCGATTTACGGCCTGCTGCGGGGTTTTGCGGGCGAGCCGATGCTGATCGCCATCGGCCTCCTGACCGCGCTCTGGCCATTGCTGTTCGTGGCCATCGAGGACGACCTGCGCCGTGTCGGCTGCTGGGGCGTGCTGGCCCATGCCGGCCTGATGATGGCGGTTGCCGGGGTGGGCGGGCCCCTGGCGGCGGGGGCGGTGATGTCGATGGCGTTCGGCGGCATCATCGCGTTCTCGCTGTTCTTCATGGCGGCCGGTGCGGTCCAGGCGCGGCTGGGGCATTGTCGGATCAGCCTCCTTGGACGGGTGTGGCGCACCATGCCGGTCAGCGCGGCGCTGATGCTGGTGGCGGGGCTGGGGATCGGAGCGGTGCCCCTGACCGCCGGATACACTGGGTTGGCGGTCGCCTCGGGCACTATGGCGCAGACCCAGGCCCCCGTCGTCTGGGTGATCTTCGTGCTGGCAGCGGCGGCAGCAGGTCTGGCCGTGGGGGTGCGCGCCCCGCTCCGGGCGTTTTTCGCGACCCGCGTCGGGGCCGAGCCGGAAGAGGCGCCCTTCCCCATGATCCTGGCCATGACGCTGGCCGGATTCTTCGTGATGGCCGCAGGTCTGGCGCCGGGCTTTCTCGAGGCGATGCTGCCCGAGGGCATCCGGATTTCGGCCTTTGTCGACGATTCGCGCGGTGAAATCGCACAGATTTGGATTTTCGCCGCGCTGGTGCTGGCGGCCTTTGGCATGGTGCGCCTCGACCCCAGGGTCAGGCCCGGCGTGGCGCGCGATCTGGACGACCTCTATCGTGGGCCCGCGCGTGCGGCCCTGCGCTGGAGCACGGGCACCGTCCAGCGCATTGTCGGGCGCATGCTCGAGGTCGGCCGGGCCTGGTCGGCGGAGCTGGCGGCATCACTCGCACAGGCCGTGCGCCCTGGCGGGCTGCTGGTGCGCTGGTTCGAAGCGCCCGGCGCGGCCTGGCCACTGCTGGTCGTCGCCGCGCTCGTGGTCACGCTGATCGTCCTCTCCTGAAAAACGGCCTTCGCCTGCGGGCATTCGGTAGCGCCTCACGCAGTTGCGGCCGCGACTGGCGAACGCGAACGCCATGCTTCACACCACCTGAGCCGTAGTGTTTCTGGGCTCTATGTTGATTTTGATTGAATTCCCCACAGTTTTACTTATTTCGGCCAAATCTGCAATTCCATACGAGGCAGTCATGGAAAATCGTACCGAACTTCTCGAAATGACCACAGAAGTCGTTTCGGCCTATGTTTCCGCCAACACCGTCCCTGCGGGCGAGGTGCCGGACCTGATCTCGCGCGTGTTCTCGACGCTGTCGCAACTGCAGAAGGTCGATCCCACTCCGGAGGCTGCTCCGCTGGTTCCGGCCGTCAACCCCAAGAAGAGCGTGACGCCCGATTTCCTGATCTGCCTTGAAGACGGCAAGCGCTTCAAGTCGCTCAAGCGTCATCTGCGCACCCGCTACAACATGTCGCCCGAGGAATACCGTGCGAAGTGGGGCCTGGCCGCCGACTATCCGATGGTCGCGCCGAGCTATGCCCAGAAGCGCTCGAACCTGGCCAAGAGCATGGGCCTGGGCCAGAAGAAGGCCGCCGCCGCGGCCGCCAAGGGCAAGCGCTGATCCACGCGCCGCGCGCCAGCCGGTCCGCACTGCGCGGGCTGGCTGGCGGCCCCTGCATGCGCCGCTGCGCCCCGTGTTCCTGTGCACTGGTGATGCCTGCAGCTGCGGATCACCGCCTTGCGCCCGGCCTGCGAGGGGCCTAGATCGAACCCGGGCGGAATGCTGCGGCGTTCGAAAGCAACTCCATCCTCCCGACCATATCTCCTCGAAAGGGAGCTGGTCCTGCCGCTCACCGTGGTGTCCGGCATCCGGCGCCCACCTGGTCGTCCAGGTCGAGAGGGATGAAAGACGCTTACGGCGCAGGCGGCGCCGCCCAACCCTTTCCGCCAGCGCCGTGCCGCGGCGCCCCCCCGGAACCGGCGATGACGCCCCACGACCCTTCAAAGTCGTCCCTGCGGGTGCAGTATTCGGCCCTGCGCGCCAGGGCCCATGCCGATGACCCGGACGCACCCGGGCGGCTGGCGGCCGTGCTGGCCGGATTTGCGCTGTTCCGGCCGGGCATGGTGCTGGCCGGCTATTTCCCGATCGGCACGGAACTCGATCCGCGGCCGGCCATGCTGGCGGCACGCGCCGCGGGGCTGCGCCTGGCGATGGTGCAGACGATGGGCGCCGACCAGGCCCTGGAATTCCGGACATGGGATGGTCAGGCCCCCTCGGGCCTGAGGATGGGCGTGCCCAACCCGGACCCCCATGCCCCCGCCGTCTGGCCGGACGTCGTGCTGCTGCCGCTGCTGGCGTGTGACCGCACCGGCAACCGGCTGGGTCGCGGCGGGGGCCATTATGACCGCACCTTCGGGCCGCAGGCACCCTATCAGCGCAGGCCCCCGTTCCTGATCGGGGTCTGTCATGGCGCCCAGCTGGCCCCGCAGCTGCCGCGCGAGCCGCACGACGCGCCCCTGGACCTGATCGCCACGCCGGACGGGCTGATCCGCGTGCACCGTCGCTGAACCGATTGACTTTGCGCCCCTGCACGCGCCGATGTTGGTCACCGACATCCGCACCACTGCCAGGACCCAACGTGCCCGACGCCTCACGCCGCAGCATTTTCATCACCGGTGCAGGCTCGGGCATCGGGCGCGCGACGGCGGTGCTGTTCGCCAGCCGCGGCTGGTTCTGCGGCCTGTTCGACATTGACGCCGCAGGCATCGCCGAAACGGCGCGCCTGCTGGGCCCGGCCGGGCACACCACCGGGATCCTGGACGTGCGGGACCGGACCGCCTGGACCGGCGCGACGGCGGCGTTCCACGCGGCGGCGGGCGGGCGTTTCGACGTGCTGATGAACAATGCCGGGGTGGGGCGGCATGGCTGGTTCGAAGAGATTTCGGCCGAGGACTCGGACTGGATCCTCGACGTCAACGTGCGCGGGGTGATGTATGGCATCCGTGCGGCCCTGCCCTTGCTCGAGGCCACGCCGGGTGCGCGCATCCTGAATGTGGCATCCGCGGCCGCCCTATACGGCTCGCCCCGGCTGGCGGCCTATTCGGCCTCCAAGTTCGCGGTGCGCGCGCTGACAGAGGCGCTGGACCTCGAGTTCGAGCGCAAGGGCATCCGGGTCGTCAGCCTGATGCCCTACTTCGTCGAGACGCCCATCCTGGACATGGGCACGGGGCCGGCCTCCAATCATGTCATGCGCGACGAGATCATGGCTGGCGGCATGTCGGTGTATCCGGTGGAACTGGCCGCCGAGCGCGCCTGGCAGGCCGTGCATGGCCAGCAGACCCATGTCACCGTCGGACGTGACGCCGGGCGCACCCGCTTTGCCGCCCGTTTCACCCCCAACGCGCTGCGCCGCGCCCTCTCGAAATCCCTGCGCCGCCTGGGCTAGGCCAGTGTCGCCACGTGCGGCGACCGCCAAGCGGTTCCGGCAAGGGTTGGGGTATCGTTTGTTGTTCTGGGCATGATCGGCCCGCCCAGCGTCAACACGCAATGCGCGAACACCGGGCTTGGAAGCCCGGGCTCCTGTCCTGCGCACATTGTCCAAATCGCCCGCCGCCGGAGCCCGAGCTTCCAGGCTCGGCCTTGCTTGTTGCGCAAGGTCCGGACCCGAGGCCCGGGTTCGCTTACCGAGCACTTTCGGATCACAACGAGATTTTGGGGATAGGTCCCGGATACTGGTTCGCTTTGCTCACCGGTTCCGGGATGACGTTCCCTCTTTTTTCCATTCAACTGCCGTCATCCCGGGCCGGTGCGCCAGCATCGGACCCCGGACCTATCCCTTGAGGGTTGGGTTTTGCGGCAACGGCCAAGCGGCGGTGTTGCGGTTGCTGAACAAAGCTTTGGGGATAGGTCCCGGATACCGTTTCGCTTTGCTCGCCGGTTCCGGGAGGACGGGCTTTCTTTTCCATATAACAGCGATCATCCCTGGCTGGTGCGCAGGGCGCCGAAGCGGGTGTGCAGGAAGTCCGAGAATACCCTGACCTTGCGCGGCATCTGGCCGCCGGGGGCGGTCAGCACGTGCATGCGCAGAGGCGGGCCCTGCCATTCGGGCAGGACGCGCACCACCGCGCCCGACCGCAGGTCGTCACACACGATGAAGTCCGGCTGCAGCGCAATGCCGAGGCCCGCCCGCGCCGCCAGACCGATGGCATCGCCATTGTTGGCACATAGCGGACCCGTCACGCGCACCGACCGGCGCTGATCGTCGCCGCCGCCCACCAGCTGCCAGACCGCCCCGCTGGAAAGGTTGGAATAGTGCAGGCAGGCGTGGTCGGACAGGTCCTCGGGCTGCTGGGGCGTTCCCATACGCTGAAGATAGGCGGGTGCGGCGACCAGCCAGCGGTGCACGTTGGCCAGCTGGCGCACCACCAGGGTCGAGTCGGTCATTTCGCGGATGCGCACGACAAGGTCGAACCCTTCGGCGATCAGGTCCACCGCCCGGTCCTCGAGCGACAGGTCGACCTGGATACCGGGATGCTGGGCCATGAAGTCGGGCAGGACGGGCGACAGGTAACGCAGGCCCCAGGTCATCGGCACGCTGATGCGCAGGCGGCCGCGGGCCTCGCCGCGGTGCTCGGACGCCTCGTCCATGGCGCCCTCGGCCTCCTGGGCGATGCGGCGCGCGCGCGCCAGCACACGCTCGCCTGCCTCGGTCAGCGACAACCGCCGCGTGGTCCGGCGCAGCAGTGACACCCCCAGCCTGTGTTCCAGTTCGGCCACAGCCTTGGAAACGGTGGCCTTGGAAACCTCGAGGTCCTGTGCGGCCGCGGTGAAGCCGCCGACCTCGGCGACCCTGGCGAACACCAGGAAGAGGTCGAGTGGGGGATGGGGGGATTTCACCGGCGGCGTCCTGATCGTATCACGAGAGGAAACAGTCTAGCGCCATTGCGCCGATTTTCCGACAGGCCGGATCGCCTATTTCCGACACCACACACGGGCGCGGCCACCGCCGCCCGCCGCAACCCACTAGCGTTCGAGGAGGTCATCATGATCGAGCATCGCCCCTTTGCCAGCCTCGGCCGGTTCCGCAATGACTGGCTGGACGCGCGCCACCATTTCTCGTTCGGGCACTATCACGACCCCGCGCGCATGCAGTGGGGGGCGCTGCGGGTGTGGAACGACGACCAGATCCGCGCAGGCAGCGGCTTTGACCCGCACAGCCACGCCGACATGGAAATCATCACCTATGTCCGTCAGGGCGCCATCACCCACAAGGACAGCCTGGGCAATGTCGGGCGCACCGTCGCCGGGGATGTGCAGGTGATGTCGGCCGGCAGCGGGATCACTCATGCCGAATACAATCTGGAAAGCGAGGAAACCCGCATCTTCCAGATCTGGCTGCTGCCGCGCCGTCGGGGGGGATCGCCGGGCTGGTCGGCAGCCCGTTTCCCGCGCGCGCAGGCCGATGGGCGCTGGACGACGCTGGCGTCCGGGGCGGAGGACGACATTGGCGGCGGTGCGCTGGCGCTGCAGCAGGATGCGCGCGTGATGGCCAGCACCCTGACGGCCGGCCAGGGCGCGGCGGTGGACATCGACCCGGCGCGCTTTGCCTATCTGGTGCCGGCGCGCGGGCGGGTGCGCATCGGTGACCTGAGTGTGGGGCCGCGCGACGGGGCGGCGATCCGAGGGCTCGAGCGCCTTGAACTGGTCGCCGAGGAGGACGCCGAACTGGTGCTGGTCGAGACGGTCTGAGGACACGAAGGCAATAGAGGCTGCGCGCGCCGCTTGCAGCCGCTGCCCAAATCGTGCCGCCGTCACGGCCGATGCACGCGAACCCGCTGCTGCCGGAGGCCACCATGTTCCTGATCCCGAATCCGAATGTGCGGCTGGCCGCGCCGCGTCGCCTTCTGCTGGCGGGGACGGCCCTGGTGGGCTGTCTGGCCGTATCCGGTTGTCTTGCGGCCGCGGCGGTGGGGGCGGTCGGCACGGTGGCGGCCACCACGGTGGGCGTCGGCGCCAAGGTCGTCGGCACGGCTGCCGAGGCGGCGGTCGGTGCGGCCGATGCCGTGCTGCCCGGTGATTCGGACGAGGACGACGCCGAGGAAAACGAGGACGGCGAGCGCCCCGACTCGCGCGGCTCGGAGGGCGCGACCGCTGCCTGAGGCGGCCCGCCTTAACCCCTGAGGCAGCCCGCCTTAACCCACGGGCAGGAAGATGTCGGTGCGCCGCGCCGCCGGGTCGGCGGTGGGCGGATCCAGCATGACCATGATCGGCTCGCCCGTGCGCACGACGCGCGAGGCCGCGAGGAACGCCTTCATGCGGGCGATCGTCGCGCCGGCCTCCTCGGGCGGGCCGACATGGGTGGACCGCAGCATCCGGCCCTCGGGCGTGGTGGCCAGCTTCATCGCCACCGGCGCGCGCGCGGGCACCGGACCCGCAAAGGCGAACCCGGCCGCGAACACGGTGGCGTCGGCGCGGGCCTCGCGGATGACCAGGATGGCCGGACCGTCGGGCACCAGGCCGTTCAGCCCCATGGCCGCCTGCACCAGCATCAGGGCCTGGGCAAAACGCGCCTGGACCTCGCGCGGGTCGGCCCCGGCTTCGTCCTCGACATGCAGGAAGGGCCGCGCGGGAAGGGTCGTGAACTCGACGCGAAGGTCCGAGAAGTTTTCCGCCGGCAGGGCCTCGACCAGCAGGCGCAGGCGCTCGAGGGCTGCGTCGTGAGCCGCCTCGGCCGCGCCGCGCCCGAAGAAGGCCGAGATCTTTTCCCACGGCATCGCGCCGGTCGGCAGGTGGGCGGTCCAGGTCACCCGCGCCGTGGCGGCGGACGTGGCAGCCACGTCCCAGACCTGCCGGCCCTCACGGCGGTCGATCAGCGTGTCGGCGCGCACGCGGGTGAAGGGCACGGCCTCGACGATGGTGATGGCATTGCGCGCCCCGCCCTCGCCTGCGCCCCACAGCAGCTTTTGGCCCTTGCCCATGTCGGGCCCCTCGAAGGTGACCTGGGCGGCGGCGTCGACGCCGGGCTGGGGCGTCCATTCGCGCCAGGCGCGCAGGTTCGAGACCACGGTATAGACGGTGGCCTGCGGCCGCGAGATGTCCACCGAGCGGGCGATGGTCAGGCTGTCGGGAAGCAGGAAATGCGCCCCTGCCAGGATGGCCCCCGCCAACACCAGGATCGAAACCAGGCCTGCAATGACGATCCGCATGTTCCCCTCCATGCCGCAGCGCCCCAGTCTAGGCAGAGCGCGGGCGCGCCGCCAGTGCGGGCCGGCAGCGCCTTCGCTCAGCCCTGTTCGACGATACGCACCATGTCCGCCATGATGTCGGTGATGCGGAAGTCCTTTGGGGTATAGACGGCCCGGACGCCGGCCTGGCGCAGGGCCCGCTCGTCCTCGGGCGGAACGATGCCCCCCACCACCACCGGCACGTCACCCAAGCCCGCCGCACGCAGCCTCTGAAGCACCTCGCGCACCAGATCGAGGTGCGAGCCCGACAGAATGGACAGCCCGATCACATGCGGGCGGGTCTCGACCGCGCGCGCCACGATTTCCTCGGGCGTGAAGCGGATGCCGTCATAGATCACCTCCATCCCGCAGGCGCGCGCGCGCACCGCGACCTGCTCGGCACCGTTCGAGTGGCCATCCAGGCCCGGCTTGCCGATCAGATAGGTCAGGGTGCGCCCCAGCCGGGCCGACACCCGCTCGACATCGGCGCGCACGCTGCGCAGCGTCTCGGTTTCGGCGTCGGGCAGGACGATCTCGATGCCGGTGGGTGCGCGCCATTCGCCATGCACGGCCCGCAGCACCGCTCCCCATTCGCCCGTGGTGACGCCAGCCTTGGCGCACGCCACCGATGCGTCCATGATGTTTCGGTCCTCGCGCGCGGCGGCCTCGAGCGCGGCCAGTGCGCGCTCGACGGCGGCGCTGTCGCGGCCCGACCGCCAGGCGCGCAGTCGCTGGATCTGCTCGGCCTCGACCATGGGATCGACGACCTGGATGGCGTCGGCGCCGGACTGCAGGGGCGAGGGCTCGCCCTCGGTCCAGCGATTGACCCCGACCACGACCTGCGCGCCGCTCTCGATGGCGGCGAGGCGGCGGGCGTTCGACTCGACCAGGGCAGCCTTCATGGCGCCGTTGGCGACCGCCGCCAGCGAGCCGCCCATGGCGTCGATCCGCGCCAGTTCGGCCCGCGCGCCCGCGCACAGCGCCTCGACCTTGGCCTCGACGACATGGCTGCCGTCGAACAGGTCGCCATATTCCAGAAGGTCGGTCTCATAGGCCAGGATCTGCTGCATGCGCAGCGACCATTGCTGGTCCCAGGGGCGCGGCAGGCCCAGCGCCTCGTTCCATGCCGGCAGCTGGACGGCGCGGGCGCGAGCGTCGCGCGACAGCGTGACCGCCAGCATCTCCAGCAGGATGCGGTGGACATTGTTTTCGGCCTGCGGCTCGGTCAGGCCCAGACTGTTGACCTGAACCCCATAGCGGAAGCGGCGCAGGCGCGGGTCCTCGACGCCGTACCGCTCGCGCGCGATCTCGTCCCACAGCCGGGTGAAGGCGCGCATCTTGCACATCTCGGTGACAAAACGCAGGCCCGCATTGACGAAGAACGAGATGCGCCCCACCACTTCGGGGAAATGCGCGTCGGGCACCTCGCCGCGCGCACGCACCTCGTCCAGTACCGCGATCGCGGTGGCCAGGGCAAAGGCCAGCTCCTGCTCGGGCGTCGCGCCGGCCTCCTGCAGGTGATAACTGCACACGTTCATCGGGTTGAATTTGGGCGTCTCGCGCAGGCACCAGGCAATGGTGTCCGCCGTCAGCTTCATCGAGGGCGCGGGCGGGAAGACGTGGGTCCCGCGCGAAAGATACTCCTTGATGATGTCGTTCTGGGTGGTGCCCTGCAGGCGGCGCCGGTCGGCCCCCTGCTCGTCGCCCAGCGCCACATAGAGCGCCAGCAGCCAGGCGGCCGGCGCGTTGATGGTCATCGAGGTGTTCATCCGCTCGAGCGGAATGGCGTCGAACAGGGTGCGCATGTCGCCCAGGTGCCCGACCGGCACGCCGACCTTGCCCACCTCGCCGCGCGCCAGCACATGGTCGGCGTCGAGCGCGGTCTGGGTCGGCAGGTCGAATGCGATCGAAAGCCCCGTCTGCCCTTTCGCAAGGTTCGCGCGATAGAGCGCATTGGATTTCGCGGCGGTCGAGTGGCCCGCATAGGTCCGGAACATCCAGGGGGGATCGGGCGTGCCGGGGCGGACCATGCGGTCGCCGGGGCGCGCTGGCGCGCGGTTGATCGAATCATCTGCCATGGGCGTGCGACCTCCGAGCGTGTCGATCCGCGCGTCTGGCGGCCGGATCGGGGCCACATGCCCCCATCCTTTCACCCGCACAACGGACGCGCGATTGCTGCGCCGCACAAGGCGGGTTGGCAAGAGCGCCGGCAGCCGCGACAACGCAGGGCAGGACACGCGCGCAGCGATGGCCCGGAGGACGCAGCGATGGCGGCGAAACGGCGCAATGACCTGTCGGAGGTCAAGGACCTCTACGAGATCGGGGACATCCCGCCCGCCTTCCAGGTCCCCCCGAAGATGTGGGCGTGGGCCATCCGCAAGGAGCGGCACGGACGCCCGTCCAAATCCATGCAGCTGGAGGTGGTGGAGACCCCGACCCTCGATTCCGACGAGGTCCTGGTGCTGGTGATGGCGGCGGGGGTGAACTATAACGGGGTGTGGGCGGCGCTGGGCGAGCCCGTCTCCGTGCTGGACTTCCACAAGCAGCCCTATCACGTCGCAGGGTCCGATGCGGCGGGCATCGTCTGGGCGGTGGGGTCCAAGGTGACCCGGTGGAAGCCGGGCGATGAGGTGGTCGTCCACTGCAACCAGGACGACGGGGACGACGAGGAATGCAATGGCGGCGACCCCATGCTGTCGCCCTCCCAGCGCATCTGGGGCTATGAGACGCCTGACGGGGCGTTCGGCCAGTTCACCCGCGTCCAGTCACGCCAGCTGATGGCGCGCCCGCGCCACCTGACGTGGGAAGAGTGCGCCTGCTACACGCTGACGCTGGCCACCGCTTACCGCATGCTGTTCGGCCACCGCCCCCACGTCGTCGCGCCGGGTGACAATGTCCTGGTCTGGGGGGCGTCGGGCGGACTGGGCGTGTTCGCGGTCCAGCTGTGCGCGGTGTCGGGCGCCAACGCGATCGGCGTGGTGTCGGACATGTCCAAGGCCGACTATGTCCTGTCGATGGGCGCCAAGGCGGTTCTGAACCGCAAGGATTTCAACTGCTGGGGCCAGCTGCCGACCGTCGGGGGCGCCGAATTCAACGATTACATGAAGGAAACCCGCAAGTTCGGCAAGGCGATCTGGGGCATCACCGGGGGCAAGGACGTCGACATGGTGTTCGAGCACCCCGGCGAGCAGACCTTCCCCGTATCGGTGTTCGTGGCCAAGCGCGGCGGCATGGTGGTGATCTGCGCCGGCACCACGGGCTTCAATCTGACCATGGACGCCCGTTTCCTCTGGATGCGCCAGAAGCGCGTGCAGGGCAGCCATTTTGCCAACCTCAAGCAGGCCGCCGCCGCCAATCAGCTGGTGATCGACCGGCGCATCGACCCGTGCATGTCCGAAGTGTTCGAGTGGGCGCGTATTCCCGCCGCCCACGAGAAGATGCTGGACAACCAGCATCTGCCGGGAAACATGGCGGTGCTGGTGAACGCCCCGCGCCCCGGGCTCAAGACCTTCGAGGACGTGCTGGAGGCGGCCGGCCGGCGCTGAGGTCGCAGGCAAGGTGACTTTCGCGGTGACCACCGTGCGGCTATGACCAGGGCCATCGGGCAGCGGGGCGGAGGGCACATGGCAGGCGATGGCGAGACGGGGGTGGTGACCACGGTGCCGGCGGGCCCCGCCGATCCGCCCCAGGCCGATCTGTCCCGGACCGAACGCCGCGGCATCACGGCGCAGGGCCTGCTGACCGACGCCTGGTATCTGGCGGCCACTTCGGCCGAGCTGAAACGTGGGCGCCAGTTCCGCCGCGAGATCCTGGGCGAGCCCGTCCTTCTGGGGCGCACCAGCGCCGGCGAGGCGTTCGCGCTGCGCGACATCTGCCCGCACCGCGCGGCCCCGCTGACCGCCGGCCGGCAGGTGATGCACGACGGTGAGGCGACGATCGAATGCCCCTATCATGGCTGGCGGTTTGGCACCGATGGCGTGTGCCGGGCCATCCCCTCGATGGTGGACCCGAATGCGGCCGACATCGCGCGCATGCGCGTGCGCGCTTTTCCGGTCTCGGAGGCGCAGGGACTGGTCTATGTCCATGTCGCCCACGATCCGCGCCGCCAGGCCCCGCCCGCAATGCAGGCCCCCTTCTGGCCCGAGGCGCCCGGCACCCCCAAACTGGTCACCACGCGCATCTTCGCCGCCCACATGGATCATGCGGTCGTGGGCCTGATGGACCCCGCGCACGGGCCCTATGTGCACCAGCAATGGTGGTGGCGCTCGCGCCGGGGCCAGAAGGAAAAGGCCAAGGCGTTCGAGCCGCGCGACCTGGGCTGGGCCATGGTCCGGCACGCGCCCTCGACCAATTCGCGCCCCTATCGCGTGGTGTTCGGGCCCGGCGTGACCACCGAGATCGCCTATATGCTGCCCGGCTATCGGCTGGAGAGCATCCGCGGGGAACGCGGCAGCCTGGCGACCCTGACCTGCCTGACGCCCGAAACGGCCTCGCGCACGCGGATCACCCAGATCTTCTGGTGGGACAGCCTGGTGGCCAGTGCGCTGAAACCGTTCATCGCCATGGCCGCGCGGGCTTTCCTGGACCAGGACGGGCGCATGGTCGACCTGCAGAACGAGGGGCTGCGCTATCGCCCTGCTTTGCTTTGGATCGAGGACGCCGACCGGCAGGCCAAATGGTACCACACCCTCAAGCGCGAATGGGCGGCGTCGCGGACCGAGGGGCGGCCCTTCCGCAACCCGATCGAGCCGGTCACCCTGCGTTGGCGGTCCTGAGCCGATGACCACACGTCGTTCGGTCCTGCTGGGCGCATCGGCCCTGGCAGCGCAGGGTTGGGTCGCTGGCTGCGCCGCGGGCGGCATTGATGTGGTGATCGTCGGAGCGGGCATTGCCGGCCTGACGGCCGCGCGTACCCTTCTGGATGCCGGGCGCAGCGTCGTGGTGCTCGAGGCGCGCACGCGCATTGGCGGGCGGGTGGATACGCGCAGCCTTTCGGGCCGGCCGTTCGACGCCGGTGCGGCCTGGCTGCATGGCGGGGCGGGCAATCCGCTGCACGCCGAGGCCGGCCGGCTGGGCCTGCGGGTCGAGGATCTGGGCACGCCCGACACCTGGCTCTACGAGAACGCACGCCGGGCCACATCCGACGCCGAGGCCGACTTTGCGCGCACCTATGCCGCGCTGGCGGATGCGGTCGAGAGCGCAGGCAGCGCGGGTTTCGACCGTCCGGCGGCCGAGGTGTTCACCGCCACCGGACCCGATGTCACCGCCGCATGGGCAGCCTATGCGGACCTGGACTTTGGCGTGCCGCCGGCCGAGCTGTCCACCCGCGACGCCTCCGCCATCGAAGGCGGCGGGGCGCAGTCGCGGATCGCGGGCGGCATGGGGCGTCTGGTCGAGGCGCTGGGACGCGACATTCCCGTGCGCCTGGAATGGCCGGTCCAGCGGATCGGCTGGACCGCCCGCAGCGTGGTGGCGGTCGGCATTGGCGGGGTGGTCGCGGCCCGCCGCGCCATCATCACCGTGCCCACCGGCGTGCTGGGGTCGGGCGGGGTGGTGTTCGACCCGCCGCTGCCGGACCGCTGGATCCGCGCCATCCAGGCCCTGCCGATGGGCCAGTACGAGCGGGCGGGTCATGCCATTGCAACACCCCTGCCCGCATCGGCCGCCGGCCAGGCGCTGGTGATGGTGGGACCCACGGACGCCGCCTGGGTCGAGGTCGAGGCCGGCGCCCAGCCCCTGGTCGTCTCGGCCGAGGGCGGTGCAGCCGCCCGTCGCCTGCTCTCGGAGGGGCCGGCCGCACGGCGCGCCTTCCACGACGCAGCCGCCCGCGCTCTGGTGGGCGAGCGCGCCGGCGAGATGGTCGAAGAGTTCGTCATGTCCACTTGGGGCGCCGACCCGCACGCGCGCGGCGCCTACAGCGCCGCCCTTCCCGGACGCGCCGACCAGCGCGCCGTGCTGGCCAGCCCGGTCGAAGGACGGCTGTGGTTTGCCGGCGAGGCCACCAGCACCGCCTGGGCCCAGCAGGTCACCGGCGCCTGGGAAAGCGGCCGCGAGGCCGCCCGCTCGGTGCTTGCGGCCATTGCCGCGGACTGATCCCACCGCGGCGACGGCCGCACACTGTTCCCACCGCGGCGACTGCGGCACACTGCGTCCACCGCGGCGCTTGGGCGCGGGACTTGATCTTGCGCCCGCGCGTTCTCTCTTGCATCTGCGAAGGCCCGCCCGTCGGCGCGCCGACACGAAGGACACCGCCATGGCCGTCGCCCAAGTGATTCCCGCCCCTGAAACAGCCCCCACGGGCCTGGACGCGGGCGCCCTGCGCGCCGCCCTCGCCACCAGCGTCGCCGAGGCCGGGCGCTTCGAACAGGCGGTACGCGGTGTGGTTCGGGCACTGGTGGTGCGCGAGGGGCGGATCGACCGGCAGGCGCTGGACGCCGAACAGCACCTTGTGCACGGGCTGGCGTGGATCGCGACCTATGCCGAGACCTTCCGGCAGATGGCGGCATGGCATGACGACCTGGCCGCGCGGCATCGCCTGGGTGACACCGAGCGCCTGCTGCTGGCGGTGGTGATGGCC
>DBAV01000004.1 GCA_002291875.1 Hyphomonadaceae bacterium UBA1001 | reverse complement strand
AGCCGGGGCCGGACCCGCTGGGACCTCGGCCGGCGCGGCCGCGGCGGCAGGCGCCGCAGGTCCAATCACCGCCAGCGCCAGGCGTGCACGCTGCCGCAGCCCTTCGGTGGCGGTCGGCGAGGCCGTCAGGATGTTGAAGATCTCGCGGGCGCGGTCGACCTGACCCGCCTCCCAGAGCTCGGCTGCCAGCAATTCCTGCGCCAAGCCCGACACGTCACCCGCGCGTTCGATCAGAGGGTTCAACCTGGCTTCCATTTCGGCGATCGGCTCGCGGTCCGCGGCCAGATAGGCCGCTTTCAGCAGGGCCTGGTCGCGCATCAGCGGTTCGCGGAACATGCCCGCGGCGTCCTCGTAATGGCCGATCGCTTCCTCGAACGCGCCGCGCGTCACCGCAATCGCGCCCAACTGCATGGTCGCGGCGGCGCGATAGCCGGTCGGGGCGGACCGCGCCATGGCGGTGAAGTCGGCCTGAGCGCCCTCCAGATCGCCCGCATCCAGCTTCTGCTGGGCAGCCATGAAGGATTCGGCGGCAGCGCCAGCGGCCTGCGCGCTCTGGTGCTGCCAGAACTGCCAGCCGGCGAAACCGACCAGGACCGCGATCAGCAGGCCGAGAAACCACGGCCAGCCGCGCTGCCAGAGCGCCTGCATGCGCTCCTCGCGGATGCGTTCCTCGACCTCCTCGTCCAGACTGACCACGCCGGTGTCTCCGATGCCCGGTCCGGCGCGTGTCGCCGGCCTGCGCCCATGGCCCGACGTCCTACCGGCCTGCCGCCGTTTCCGCAATTCGCCCCGGCAGCGCGCGCGTCAGCGGCCCTTGCGCCCGCCCTCGCGCTGGCGGCGCTGGCGCTCGGCCTTTGCGCGAGCCCGTTCGACGGCATTGGCCTGTTTTCGGGCACGGGACGCCTGGCGACGGGCCACGGCGTCATCCTCGCGATCGAGCGATCCGTTTGACAGCCATTCCTGCACGTGAAGTCGCAGGTGATGACCGTCGACCGTCCGCGCGTCATTCACCGCGCAGATCTCGCTCCAGACCTCGTCCCACGGGCGGCCGACCTGCTTTTCGAGATAGCGAAGCAGGGGATTGAAGCGATCCGCGCGGGTGAAAACGCCTTTTCCCTCTCCGGTAAAGTGGCGCTTTCCTGGCGGGCAAAGCCCTGTGTCGTCATAGCCCACCCCCTTCCAGGGTCGACCCTGCAGCCCCCAATTCTCATGCGGCAGGAAAGATCGTGGTGTGTCAATCAGGACGCGTTTCATATCCTTGCGCATGTGTTCCTCCGATGCATAAGAATCGAAGGCGGACCGCGGGGGGCAGGACGGGAGATCTGAAAGCGTTCATGACACTGCATGTAGTGAGCCTACGCCCGGTCACAAGGTGTCCGCACCGAGACTGAACACGTTTCAGGATGTTTGCGTTTGCCGGTTGCGTTTCCAACGGCGTGATTCGGTTGTGTCCGTCAGGGCGGTCACGCCGCCCGCAGCCGCACGCGGCGATGCTTTTCGACCACTTGAAGAGCCGGTCGCCCTCGCTCTCTCGCACCCCCGGCACCCCAGCCAGGGTCGCGATCGCAAAGGGGGCTGCGAACCGCGTCCATCGGCGGTTTATGCCCAGTGCGCGGGGCCACTTGTGCGAAGCGAGGCGAGCGCCGCGTGGGCAACGCCTTCGACAAAGGACCGCGGGTCGTCGGGCGGTGGAGTCACCGGCCACGCTGTCAGGGTGTCGGGCATGGTGCGGCGCCGTCGGCGCGCCGCGGTCCTGCCAGCGCGGCACGCGCGGAGAGGTCAGCCGGCGGCGCGAACCGACTCGGCGCGCGGCGCACCTTCGAAATCCAGCGAATACCCGGCCGACCGGACGGTGCGGATGGGATCGAAGGCCGCCCCGTCATTGATGACGCGGCGCAGCCGTCCGATGTGCACATCGACCGTGCGCACCTCCACATAGACATCCGAGCCCCACACCGCGTCCAGCAGCTGCTCGCGCGAGAACACCCGGCCGGCGTTCTGGGCCAGATGGTCCAGCAGCCGGAACTCGGTCGGCCCCAGATGCAGGTCGCGGCCGCCACGCCGCACCCGGTGCGCCGCGCGATCGATGACAATGTCACCCACCTCGATCCGGTCCTCGGCCAGCGCCGGGCGGATGCGGCGCATGACGGCGCGCAGGCGGGCCATCAGCTCGACCATGGAAAACGGCTTGGCGATGTAGTCGTCCGCGCCGGTGTCGAGGCCGCGGATCCGGTCGCTCTCGTCGCCGCGCGCGGTCAGCATGATGATGGGCACATTGCGCGTCTCGTGGCGCGCGCGCAGCCGCCGACACACCTCGATGCCGGCGATCTTTGGCAGCATCCAGTCCAGCAGCACCAGGTCCGGCGCCTGCTCCTCGGCGAGCATCAGCGCTTCCTCGCCGTCACGGGCCAGGCGGACGACATAGCCTTCCTTTTCGAGATTGTACTGGACGAGCGTGCTCAGCGCCTCCTCGTCCTCGACCAGCAGCACCTGGGGCAGCAATGGCATGGGATCGCTCCTCGGGACTCAGTTCGGATCGGGCTGGATGATGGCCTTCGGACGCTCGGACAGGATGTCCTCGCCCGTGGCAAGGAAATGCACGACCTCGGCCATGTTGGTGCAGTGATCGCCGATCCGTTCGATGTTCTTGGCGATGAAGTGCAGGTGCGTGCACGCCGTGATCATGCGCGGGTCTTCCATCATG
>DBAV01000046.1:574-5504 GCA_002291875.1 Hyphomonadaceae bacterium UBA1001 | reverse complement strand
GATGCCCGCGTTGTTGACCAGGATGGACAGGCCGCCCATCGCCTCGTTCGCGAGTCCCAGAACCTCGGTCCATTGCGCTTCAAGCCGCACATCGTGGACAAAGGCGTGCACGCGGCCCGGAAAGTCCGCTTCCAGCCCGGCCCGCGTGGCCTCCAGCGTGGCCGGGTTGATGTCGGTGATGGTGACGACCGCCCCTTCTTCAAGGAATTTGCGGGCGCTCGCCGCGCCCAGCCCCTGAGCCCCGCCCGTCACCAGGGCCTTCTTGCCCGCCACCCGACCCGTCATCGCCATCGCTCCACCTGTGCCTCGCGCGGGTGTGGCGTCGCCCACCAAGCCCGGCGCTGCAAGGGGCAAGCCTGCGGATAGTGCACGAAAATCATGGTTTACCATTCCCTAACACGCACACCGCCTTGACGCGTTTTTCCACATGTTCTATATCCGTTCTCGTGATCGAAAGGAGAACGGAAATGCTGACCCCCACCGACAAGCAGGTCCGCTATCTGGCCAAGCTGACCGGCATCCGCTCGCGCTCGCGCCAGGCGCAGTATGTCGCGCGGCGCATGGGCCGGGCCCTGCCCGAAAAGGGCGCGCCCACCGTGTCGCGCTTTGACTATATTCGCGTGATCGACGGGGAACTGCGCGAGCGTCACGCCTTGCGCTGACCGCGTGGTGACGCCCGGATCAGGGACCACCTTGCCCGGGCGCGGAGGGTGGCTCGGGACGGCACGGGGCGGGGCGCGGCGCAGCCGGCCGGCTTGCGCGGGCAGGGCTGCTCCGGCAGGGACCGGGCATCCAGTCCGCAGCCAGGCTTTCGTACAACGTGTCCACCCCCTTTGACGTCGTCGCCGTCGGCAATGCCATCGTCGACATCCAGCTGCCTGTTCAGCCCGACTTCCTGGTCCGCCACGCCATCACGCCGGCGGCGATGACCCTGATCGACGCCGAGCGGGCCGATGCGCTGACTTTAGCCTTCGAAGGCGCGGTGGAAGCTGCCGGCGGATCGGCGGCCAATTCGATGACGGGCATCGCCAGCCTGGGCGGGCGCGCGGCCTATGTCGGCAAGGTCCAGGATGACCGGCTGGGCCACGCCTTCACCCGCGCCTTCCGCGCTGCCGGTGTGGCCTTCGACACCCCGCCCGCCGCCGAAGGGCCGGGCACCGCGCGCTGCCTGATCGCGATCACCCCCGACGGCCAGCGCGCCATGAGCACCTTTCTGGGCGTCTCGACCCTGCTCGAGCCCGCCGACGTCGACCGCGACACCATCCAGTCCGGCGCCATCGTCTTCCTCGAGGGCTATCTGTTCGACCGCCCCGAGGCCAAGGCCGCCTTTGTCCGCGCCGCCGAATTCGCCGCCGCTGCCGGTCGCCGCACCGCCCTGACCCTGTCCGACACCTTCTGCGTCGAGCGCCACCGCGAGAGCTTCCGGCATCTGGTGCGCCACCATGTCGACGTGCTGTTCGCCAACGAGGCGGAAATCCTGTCCCTCTATCAGGTCAGCGACCTCGCCGACGCCCTCGGCGCGGCCGAGGCCGAGTGTGCGGTGGTGGCCGTCACCCGATCCGAGCACGGCTCGGTCGTGCTGGCAGACGGCCAGCGCCATGCCGTGCCGGCCTTCCCGGTCGAGCGTGTCGTCGACACGACCGGCGCGGGCGATCTCTATGCCGCGGGCTTCCTGCACGGGCTGACCAGCGGGCGCAGCGTGGCCGAGGCCGGGCGACTGGGTTCGCTGGCCGCTGCCGAGGTGATCTCGCACCTGGGACCGCGTCCGCAGGTGTCGCTCGCCGGACTGGCCCGCGCCCACGGCCTGTGACCCTGGTGCCCGTCGTGCCCGACACCCTGGTCTGGGCGGGTGGCGCGCGCGTGCGCTGGGCACGCGAGGGTGAGGTGCTCTGGCTGCGCCTCAACGAGGTGTCGACCCAGACGCGCATCTACAAGCACACGCTGGACCGCTTCTTCCGGCACGAGTTTCGGGCCTGGCGGCCGCGCTGGGGCGATTTCACGGTCGAGATCCTGGTCGAGCTGCTGCCCGGCCTGCCGCGGGTGGACCTCGACAATGTCGCCAAGGCGGTGCTGGACGGCATCAAGGGCGCGCTGTTCTTCGATGACCATCAGGTCGCGCGCCTGGTGGTCGAGCGCGCCGAAGGCCCGGTCGAGCAGGTGACGATCCGGGTCAGCCAGCGCGGTGCACCAACCTGACCCGCATCCACTCACTCGGCTGGCAGCAGCGTCGCCAGCACCACCGTTTCAGCGATACCCGGCACCATGAGGGGTGCGTCGAACGCCACCCGTTCGGGCTGGCCATACCCTTCGCCCGCCAGCGTGTGGACCAAAGTGACCCGTGCGGCCAGGTCGATCACCCAATAGAGTCTGACCCCGTGCGCGGCATAGATCGGCGCCTTGACCACGAGGTCACGGGACAGGCTGGTGTCGGCGATCTCGACCACCAGCAGCGTGTCCGGCCCCCTGACGGCGTTCACGTCGCGCCCGGTGGGAAACAGATAGAGGTCGGGCTCGGGTTCGTCAGCTGCACCCAGACGCAAGGGGCCATCGGGTGCAAGATCGACGATTGCGGCCAGCCGCCGCAGCATCCAGGAGACGATTTTCTGTTTGGCCGCCCAATGCGGCGCGCCTTCCGGTGGCATGTCGATCAATTCCCCGCCGATCAGCTCGACTCTCGTGCGGTCGCCGAGCACCCCGGCGGCAACCATCATCGCCACATCATCCGCGGTAAAGCGGTGCCGGGGCAGGTTCACGGGCTCGGTGGGGGTCGAACCGTCCATGGCGGGGCGTCACTCGGCCGAGGGCAGGGCTGCAGGGTCGAACGCCCGGTCGGGCGCGCAGTGGGGTGCGATCGCCTCGCCCGGCCCGTGGCGCTGGACGAAACTCCACGCCCCGTCGATCGGTGCGCGGTGGCGCGTCACGGCGCGGGCCGGCGCCGACACCAGCCACACCTCGCCCACCCCGGCCGCCGCATAGCGCGGCAGCTTGAGGTCGCGGTCACGCCGCTCGGTGGCGTCGGCCACCTCGATCAGCAATTCGGCGCGGTCGGCCCGCATCTCGCGCGCGGTCGTCCCGGCCGGGAACACGCTGAGGTCGGGGATCGTCACCGATCCGTCGGGCAGGTGCACCGGCTCGCGGATGCATACCTCCAGGCCCAGCGGTGCCAGGTTCGCCAGCAGCCAGCGCTGAAGCACCCGCACACAATCCACATGCAGGAAACCCTCTTCCGGCATCAGGAACACCTCCCCCTCGATCAGTTCCGCCCGCGCCTCGCCCAGCGCGCCCGACGCCACCAGCGCCTCCACCTCCTCCCAGGTGAAGCGATGCGGCAGCGCCGGATCGGGGCGGCTGGGCGGGCGCGTTTCGGGGCGGGACGGTTCGAGAAGGGTCATGGCCACACCTTACCACACTGGCCCCACCCCGCCCACCTCCGCCAGAGCCCGGGCTTCAAAGCCCGGTGTGGCGGCAACAACCGCGCTCGGAAGCACGGGCTCCGGCGGGGTCCGTTTCGTACCTGGAGAACCCGCCATGCGGCGCGATGAGGAGCCCGGGCTTCAAAGCCCGGTGTCGCGGCAACAACCGCGCTCGGAAGCGCGGGCTCCGGCGGGGCGGGCCCGGGCCTCACCCCATCGTCGGGATCACAAAGCTCTGGTCGCCGACATCGCCTTCGGGCCAGCGGGCGGTAACGGTTTTCACCTTGGTCCAGAAGCGCACGCCCTCGGGGCCGTGCTGGTTCATGTCGCCAAAGCCCGACCGCTTCCAGCCGCCGAAGGTGTGATACGCCACCGGCACCGGGATCGGCACATTGATGCCCACCATGCCGACCTGCACTTTGGCGGCGAATTCGCGCGCGGCGCGGCCATTGCGGGTGAAGATCGCCACCCCGTTTCCGTACTGGTGGCGCGAGGGCAGGGCCGCCGCCTCCTCCAGCGTGTCGGCGCGCATGACCTGCAGGACGGGGCCGAAGATTTCCTCGCGATAGGCCGCCATGTCGGGCGTCACCCGGTCGAACAGGGTCGGGCCGATGAAAAAGCCCCCCTCATGGCCCTGCAGGGTAAAGCCGCGCCCATCGACCACCAGCTCGGCCCCCTCGCGCACGCCGGTGTCGATCCAGCCCTCGACGCGCGCCTTGTGGGCCGCGTTCACCACCGGGCCATAGACCGCCTCGGGGTCGGTCGAGACGCCCACGCGGATGCGCGCGATTTCCGGCAGCAGGCGCTCGATCAGCGCCTCGGCCGTGCCCTTGCCGACCGCCACCGCCACAGGCAGGGCCATGCACCGCTCGCCCGCCGACCCATAGGCCGAGCCCACCAGGTCGCGCGTCACCTGATCCAGGTCCGCATCGGGCAGGACGATGCCATGGTTCTTGGCCCCGCCCATCGCCTGACAGCGCTTTCCGGCCGCGGCCGCGCGCTGGTAGACATAATGGGCGATGTCGGACGAACCGACGAACGAGACGGCGCGGATTTCCGGGTGGTCCAGGATGGCGTCCACCACCGCCTTGTCGCCGTGCACCACGTTCAGCACGCCCGCCGGCGCGCCGGCCTCCATCATCAGCTCGGCAAGGCGCACCGGCACCGACGGGTCGCGCTCGGACGGCTTGAGCACGAAGGTGTTGCCGCACGCGATCGCCACCCCGAACATCCACATCGGGATCATGGCGGGGAAGTTGAACGGGGTGATGCCCGCCACCACGCCCAGCGGCTGGCGCATGGAATACACGTCGATGCCGGGGCCCGCGCCCTCGGTGTATTCGCCCTTCAGCAGATGCGGGATGCCGCAGGCGAACTCGATCACCTCGAGGCCGCGCTGGATGTCGCCCTTCGAGTCCGCGATCACCTTGCCATGCTCGCGCGAGAGCATCAGCGCCAGCGCGTCGATCTCGCGTTCGACCAGCGCCTTGAAGGCGAACATCACCCGCGCGCGGCGC
>DBAV01000046.1:0-246 GCA_002291875.1 Hyphomonadaceae bacterium UBA1001 | reverse complement strand
TCACCCGCGCGCGGCGCTGGGGATTGGTGGCCGACCATTCGGGAAAGGCGCGCGCCGCCGCCGCAACGGCCGCCTCTACCGTGGCCGTGGTGCCCAGGCCCACCTGCGCCTGCACCTCGCCCGTATTGGGGTCGAACACGTCGCCGCGCCGGTCGGCGTCCACGATCGCCTTGCCGGCAATGAAATGCTCGATGGAACGCATGGGCGGCCTCCGGTCGGGGTCTGCTGGCGCATCGGTTAGCGCCG
>DBAV01000128.1 GCA_002291875.1 Hyphomonadaceae bacterium UBA1001 | reverse complement strand
ATCGGCGAGAGCGACCGGATGACGCTGCTGTTCCGTCGCAACTGAGCGTCGGCGCAAGGTCCGGTTCGCGTTGCGGCTTGCCAAGCGTGCAATGTGTCACCACAGGTGCGGCATGGACCTAATCCGTGCCGCACTCATGGTGTTTCTGGCCTGTGTGATACCGCCCGTTCCGGTGGGCCGACCGCGCGCGCCGACCGTGCGTGCCGCCCTGATCCGGCGCTCGGACCCGCCGCGACCGGCACCGATCACAGCCGCGGGCGTGTGGTCGGGCCGCTATCACTATGCCGATGGCCAGCCCTCGGTCGAATTCAATGCCCTGATCGACGATGTGGCCGGCGCCCTGTTCGGTGACATCGACGAGATCGCAACCTTTGGCGATGGCGCCGAGCCCAGGCTGTTCGCGCGCCTGGATGGCGAGCGGAACGGCTATGAGGTGCTGTTCCTGAAATCCTATGACGGGACGGCCGGGGTCGAGCATTCGGTCCAGTATGTTGGTCGCCTCAGTGCCGACATGCGGACCATCCGCGGCGAGTGGCGGATTTTCTCGCGGATCGGCGGCACCTTCGACATGACCCGTCAGGGCACCGCACCCGTGCTGCGGGCCGCGCTGATGACTGTGGGCGCCGAGGGTCTGGCCGAACCGGTCCGCTGACCATTGCCGGGGGGCAGCTTGGGAGGAAGCCGATGAAGTGGGTCCTGATCGTCCTCGCCGTCCTTGTGGTGGCCATAGGGGGCGCCTTTGCCTTTGCCCGCATCACGGAGCCGGAAATGCACCCCCTCGATGTCCTGTGGAAGTCCGTGGCGGGCCCTGCCGACATGGGCGCCGTCGATTTTGATGCCATCACCCGTTCGGCCACCGGCAATGACGCGCTGGCGTGTCCCACGGGGGCGTGTGCCGAAGCCGGTGTCGACAGGGTGTCCGGCATCTATGCCTTCTCGCCCGCCGAACTGGGGTCCGCGGTCGGGCGAATCCTTGCCGAGACCGAGGACACCGAGCGCACCTTCATCAGCGATGATGGCCTGGAACAGCGGTTCGTGGTCCGCACGCCGGTGATGCGCTGGCCCGACACGGTCGCCATCCGGCTGGTGGCGCTGCCCGAGGGGGGCTCGACCCTGTATGTGTTTTCGCGCAGCAAGCTGGGCCGCAGCGATTTCGGCGTGAACCTGGCCCGGCTCGAGCGGGTCATGACGCGGCTGCGCGAGCTTTCGGACCAGGCTGTCGCAGGACGTGCGGTCGACCGGCCGTCCGCTGCCGCACCGCCTGCGCCCGACACGCCGCCACCCACCGACAGCGCCGAAGGCCCGGATGGCCCAGCCTCCGAGGCGACCCAGCGCTGAGGAACGCCCCGGGGTCAGGTCACCACGCCGCCCCCGATGAGATCGGACCCTGCACCGGTCGGCGCGTCTAGAGCCGTCCCTGGCGTCCCAGCGTCTCGATGAGGCGGCGGCGGGCGTCGGGAACACCCTCTCCCATCGCGTCGAACACCCGGTGTTCCAGGAAGAAGCCGGTCAGGGCGAAGCCGTCCGCAAGGTCGTTTGGAGCCTCTTCGGCCTGGGCATCCACCAGAAAGGACGGCAGGCGCAGCAGCCTGTCGGAAAAGGGCGCCCCCGCCTCCAGCGTTGCCGCCCGCCCCGTGCGCGGCGACACCCACCCCAATGTGTCCGTCGCGCCCGTCAGCGCGCATTCGGTCAGATCGAGGCCATACCCAAGGGCGGCCAGCAGGCCCAGCTCCCAGCGGACATAGATCAGCGGCCAGACGGCGCGAGCGTCGGGCGCCGGGTCGGCGATCGCGTCCAGAACCAGCACGCTGGCGTCGTGCAGCTCGGGGGCTGGCTGGCGTTCGGGCGTCACCTTGCGCACCAGGGCCGCCACGGCGGCCATGCCCGCAAGCGCGGCGGCATCGGCCATCACCAGCGCCGCACGCGGTCGGGCCAACTCGGTCTGGAAGGCGCCCAGCTGGTCGCCCAGCCGGGCCCGCCACCGCAGATGCATGTGATTGCCCACCTGCAGATCCGGCAGGCGCTTGCGGGATGCGCCACCATGCACATAGGCGGCCACCCGACCATGACCGCGGGTGTGGCATTCCAGGATCGCCGAGGACTCGCCGTGCAGCCGCAGGGCCAGGCAAAAGCCCTCGTCCTCCCACTCGATCATGGATCAGGCGTCGAAATCGAGGCCGAGCGCACTGAAACGCGCCCGCTCGTCCTGCCAGCCCTCGCGCACCTTGACGTGCAGGAACAGGTGCACGCGGCGGTCGAACTCGCGCTCCATCTCCTGGCGCGCCGACTGGCCGATCGCCTTGAGGGTGGCCCCGCCCTTGCCCAGCGCGATCACCTTCTGGCTGTCGCGGGCAACGTAGATCGTCTGGTCGATGCGCACCGAGCCATCGCGGCGCTCTTCCCAGCCATCGGTTTCCACCGTGGCCTCATAGGGGACCTCCTCGTGCAGGCGCAGCATCAGCTTTTCGCGCGTCAGCTCGGCCGCCAGCAGGCGCACCGGGGCGTCGGCCGTCTGGTCCGCCGGATAGAGCCACGGCCCCTCGGGCGCACGCCCGGCCAGCATCGCCCACAGGTCGTCCAGTCCGTCGCCGGTCTCTGCCGAGATCATGAACACGTCACGATACGCGCCGCTCTCGTGCAGGGTGCGCGTAACCTCGAGCAGGCGGTCGCGCGCCATGGCGTCGATCTTGTTCAGCACCAGGATGGACCCGCCCCCTTCGCCCAAGGCCCGGCGGCGCAGGCGTTCGGTGATGCGCCCGACATCCTCGAAGGTTCGTCGGTCCGAGGCGGTCGGCGTACCGCCCAGCGCGCGTGCATGGGCCGGCGCGTCGACCAGATGGATCACTGCATCCGCATCGCCGGTGCCGTCCCAGGCGGATCGCACCATGGCGCGGTCCAGCCGCCGCTTGGGTTCAAAGACCCCCGGCGTATCGACCAGCACGATCTGGACCCCGCCCCGGACCGCCACCCCGCGCACCGCAAAGCGGGTCGTCTGGATCTTGTGCGTGACCGCGGACACCTTTGCGCCGACCAGACGGTTGACCAGTGTGGACTTGCCCGCATTGGGCGCGCCGATGACGGCGACGACGCCGCATCGGGTCGCAGGTGCAGCGGAGTCAGGTTCAGTCACGTCATTTCTTCCTTCGGCCGACGCGGCGCGTGGTCGGCGGCCTGGGTCGGGGCGGAGATACCGGAAAAATGGTGTCGGCATCGACGGCATGGGCGTCCAGGAAGGCCTGCGCGGCCAGACGCTCGCCCTCCTGTTTCGAACTGGCGCGGGCACTGATCCGCGGATGGTCGGCGACATCCACCGCCATGGTGAAGACCGGGGCGTGGTCGGGCCCTTCGCGGCCGATCTCGCGATAATGCGGCAGGCCCAAGCCCTTGACCGCCACCCAGTGCTGCAGCGTGCTCTTGGCGTCGCGGGCCAGGGTCGCCCCTTCCTCGAAGTCCGCGCCCCATGCCTTGTGGACCACGGCGCGCGCCGCCTCCAGCCCCGCATCGGCAAACACCGCGGCGATCAGGGCCTCGACCGCATCGGCCAGCAGATTGTCCTTGTCGCGCCCGCCGGTGGTCTCTTCCGAACGACCGATCACCAGATGACGGCCCAGGTCCAGCCGGCGGGCGACCCGCGCGCACTGGGTGCGTGACACCATGGCATTGAAGCGCAGCGCCAGTTCGCGCTCGCTGTCGTCCGGCCAGCGCTTCAGCAGGTGGTCGGCGACCACCAGTCCCAGAACGCGGTCGCCCAGAAATTCCAGCCTTTCATTGTCAGGCGCCGCACGCGTGCCGCGACCCTCGCTGGCCGACGCGTGGGTCAACGCCTCGCGCAGCAAAGCAGGCCGGGCGAAGACATGGCCGAGGGCCGTCTCGAGGGGGGTGGGTTCACGCGTCATGGCCCGTCCGCGCCGGCGTGTGCCTGCTCGAGCGACAGGGCCAGGCGATCTGGCCGCAGCGCCGTCAGCCATGTGGCGGGGCTCCAGGTCACCGCGTCGCCCTGCCATGACGCGACCACCACGCTGGCCCGCCCCAGGAAGTGGTCGATGGGAATCACGCCCATCTGAAGCACGTCGCGGCTGTCGGCCGAATTGTCTCGATGATCGCCCAGCACGAAATAATGACCCTCGGGCACGCGCACGGCCGACATCGAGTCGTGCCGCCCGCGACCCGGCGTGTCCCACACCACCCACGAGCGCCCGTCCGGCAGGACCTCGCGCCAGGCGCGCAGCGGCGCTCCGTCCAGACCGATGACCGTGCCCAGCGGCGTGCGTTCCAGCGCCGCTCCATCCACAAGCACCTGTCCATCGCGCAGAGACACGGTCGCGCCCGGCCCGGCGATGACCCGCTTGATCAAGTCCTGACCCGGGGTCCTCGGGCTGCGGAACACCGCCACATCGCCCGGCTGCGGTGCCTCGAGTGACGGCCAGCGATGCCCGTGGGCGACCGGGACCACGGCGGGCACCGCGGAAAAGCGGCTATAGCCCCAACTCCATTTGGTGACGACGATCATGTCCCCGGGCAACAGGGTAGGCGCCATCGAGCCGGAGGGGATGACGAAGGGCTGGATTGCCAGAACACGGATCACGACCGCCAGCGCAAACGCCATCAGTACGGTGTGCAGGACGGTGCGCAGGCGCCCCCTGCTCCGACGCGCCGCCCGATCCGGTGCCGGGCCATCGCCCGAAGCGGTGTGGGCTGCGGGGCTCACGCGGCGCCCTCCAGCCGGACTGCCTCGATCACCACAAAGGCCTGGGCCAGAGGGTATTCGTCGCTCATGGTCAGGTGAATGACACACCGGGACCCTTGGGGCGTCAGGCCGTCCATCCGCGCCGCCGCGCCGCCCGTCAGCGCCATGGTCGGCGCGCCCGATCGCGCATTCACGACCCCCAGATCGCGCCACGCCACCCCATGACGCATGCCCGTGCCCAGCGCCTTCGAGCACGCTTCCTTGGCGGCAAAGCGTTTGGCCAGGCTGGCGGCAGTCTGGGCAGGCCGGCGAAGGGCGCGCGCGCGCTCGATCTCGGTGAAGACACGGTGGGTGAAGCGGTCTCCGAACCGTGCGAGCGTGCGCTCGATCCGGCGGATGTCACACAGGTCCGAGCCGATCCCGACGATCACGCGGCGGCCTCGCTCCCGCGCGCGGCGTCCATCAGGGCGCGCATGCGCCGGATCGCAGCGTCCAGCCCGGTAAAGATCGCCTCGCCCACCAGAAAATGCCCGATGTTCAGTTCGCGGACCTCGGGGATGGCCGCCACGGCTGAAACATTGTCAAAGGTCAGCCCATGGCCGGCGTGGATTTCCAGGCCGCGCGCCGCACCGCGTTCGGCCGCCGCGCGCAAGGTTCCCAGAATGGCTTGCGCGCGCTCGGTGTCGCCGTGGGCGCATGCGTCGGCATAGGCGCCAGTGTGCAGTTCGACCACCGCCGCACCCATCGCCTCGGCAACCGCGATATGGATCGGGTCGGGCTCGATGAACAGCGAGACCCGGGCACCGGCGTCCACCAGCGTGCGCACGATCGGGGCCACCGTGGTGTGCAGGCGCGCGACGTCCAGGCCGCCTTCGGTCGTGCGTTCCTCGCGCTTTTCAGGGACGATGCACACCGCGTGCGGTCGATGACGCAGCGCGATCTCGAGCATTTCGGCGGTCGCCGCCATCTCCAGATTGATCGGCAGGCGCACGGCGCCCGCCAGGGCCCGCAGGTCGTCCTCGCGGACGTGGCGCCGGTCCTCGCGGATGTGCAGGGTGATGCCGTCGGCCCCGGCCGCCTCGGCCAGCCGCGCGGCGCGGACCGGATCAGGGTGCACGCCGCCGCGCGCGTTGCGCACCGTGGCGACGTGATCGATGTTGACCCCCAGGCGCAGGTCGCGCGTCATGCCGAAAGGCCCCGGCTGCCCGGCTTGATGGCGGGAATGTCGGCCAGGTGCGCGGGCAGGGCATCGGGTGCCCATGTCGGCACGTCCACCGCCGCCAGCGACACAAGCGGAACAGGCAGGCCCGCCGTGCCGCCCGAGCGGTCGATCAGGCAGGCCGCACCGACCACGGCGCCCGCCTGTCCGGACAGGGCCTCCAGCGCCTCGCGCGAGGAAAGGCCCGTGGTCACCACGTCCTCGACCAGAAGCGCGCGCTCGCCCGCCGCGATGGCAAAGCCCCGGCGCAGCTGAAAGCGTCCGCCCTCGCGCTCGACGAACACCGAACGCGCCCCCAGCGCGCGTGCGACCTCATAGCCCGGGATGATCGCACCGACCGCGGGCGCCACCACAACATCGATCGTGCCGAACGCCGCGCGCGCCTTGTGCGCCAGGGCGCGGCACAGGCGCTCGGTCCGCACCGGGTCCATGAACACGAACGCCTTCTGGAAGAAAACGTCGCTGTGGCGGCCCGAAGACAGCACGAAGTGCCCTTCCAGCAGGGCGCCTGCGGCGCGGAATTCGGCCAGGGTTTCGTCTTGGGTCATGCAGCGCCAGCGCCTATCCGAGGATGCGTTCGGCGGCCTTGACCACCGAGGCGGTTCTCAGCGCCGCCAGGACTCGCGTCAAGTGCTCGCGGTCGAACACCTCGACATCCACTTCGAGGCGGAACAGCTGCGGCGTGCGCGAGAGCATCTTGAGATTGGTGATGTTGGCCTGCTGCTCGGACAACAGCGCAAAGCATCGCGCCAGGGCGCCGCGCTGGTTTTCGATCGACACCTCGAGGCGGCCGGTGGCCAGTGCGCGCTGGTGGGCCTCGACCTGCCAGCCAATGTCCAGCCACTCGTAATCCTCGGCCAGGCGCGCCTGCAGCCGCTCGCAGTCGATCACATGCACCTCGATGCCGACCTGCGGCACCGCCACGCCGGCAATTCGGTCCCCGGGGATCGGCGTGCAGCATGGCATCAGGCGCAGCGGCCTTTCCTTGCCCACCGCCACACCGCGCGTGTCGATCATCAGCATCGCCGATGTATCGTCGAGCGGGCGCCGCTGGCCGGCGTCGAACGCCTTGGCATCGGGAAAGGCCTGCCTGGCGATCTTGTCCGCCAGCTGGCGTTCCTCGTCCTCGCCGATCCGGCGCAGCAGGTCGTCGGCCGTCTTGACGCCCTGGCGCGCGGCCAGCACGTCCAGCTTCACGTCCTTGATCGACTTGCCCAGCCGCCGGAAGGCGGACTCAAGATAGGCGCGCCCCACCTCGACCATGCCGGCACGGCGGGCCAGGCGTTCCAGTCGCCGCTGGGCCGACAGGGCACGGCCGGTGCGTGCCACCTGATCAAAGGCCGGAAACATCGCCGGCGCATTGCCGCGGATGATTTCGACCACGTCGCCATTCTGCAGCTGCCAGTCGTGCGGACGCAGCTCGCCATTGACGTGCGCGCCCAGATAGGTGTCGCCCACCGACGAGTGCACGCCATAGGCAAAGTCGATGGCGGTTGCCCCATGCGGCAATGCGATCAGGCGCCGCTTGGGCGTAAAGCAGAAAATCTGCTCGGTGAACATTTCCAGCCGGGCGTGTTCCAGGAACTCGTCGGCATTGCCGCCATGTTCGACGATGTCGCGCAGGCTGGCCAGGATGCGCGCGGGGTCCAGCCCGTCTGCCGCCGCGGCCACCTCGTCAAAGCCATAGCCCGAGGTCTTGTAGGTGAAGTGGGCCGCAACGCCGATCTCCGACACGCGGTCCATTTCCAGTGTCCGGATCTGGATTTCGACGCGCATCTGGCCCGGACCCAGCACGGTGGTGTGGATCGAGCGATAGCCATTGGCCTTTGGCGTCGAGATATAGTCGGCAAAGCGTTCGGCAACGCATGGCCAGCGCTGGTGGATCAGGCCCAGCGCCGTATAGCAGTCCGCCACGGTGGGCACGATGGCGCGGAAGGCGATCACGTCCGACAGGTCGCCAAACTCGACGCCCTTGCGCTGCAGCTTCTTCCAGATGGAATAGGGCCGCTTGGTGCGCCACTTCACCTCACTGCTGATGCCGGCGGTTTCCAGCAGTTCGGGAATGGCGCTCCTCATCGCCCCGATGGCCTTGGCGCTGGATGACTCGAGCGCGGCGATCCGCTCGGTCAGGTCGGCCAGCGCCTGGGGATGCAGTTCGGCGAACGACAGGTCTTCCAGGTCGGCCGCCATCCGTTCGACGCCGATGCGGCGCGCCAGCGGCGCGTAGATGTCGATGGTTTCCTCGGCGATCCGACGGCGCTTTTCAGGCTTAGGATGATAGCCCAGCGTGCGCATGTTGTGCAGCCGATCGGCCAGCTTGACCAGCAGCACCCGAATGTCCTTGGACATCGCCAGCAGGAATTTGCGCAGGTTCGCTGCCTGGCGCTGGCGTTCGGTCGGCTCGGGGTTCTGCTCTTCCAGCTCCAGTTTCGAGAGCTTGGTCACTCCCTCGACGATCCGCGCGACTGCCGGCCCGAACTGGCTTTCGATCTGCTCGGCCGTGACCGGGGTGTCCTCGATGGTGTCGTGCAGCAGGCCCGCAATGATTGTAGTGGCGTCCAGGCCATATTCGGTCAGGATGCCCGCCACCTGGATCGGATGGGCGAAGTAGGGGTCGCCGCTCAGTCGCGTCTGCGATCCGTGCGCGACGGTTGCGAACACATAGGCGCGGTTCAGCGCGTCTTCCTCGACGTCCGGGTCATAGCCCCGCACCAGGTCGACCAGTTCGAACTGGCGCAGATAGCGCTGCTGCCGGGCAACCCCGGCGGCGCCCCGCTGCGGGACCGCCGTGTCCGGCATGACCTAGTAGGACGACCGGTGGTCGTCGCGCTCGGCTTCCTGCTGGGCTTCGAACGCCTTGCGGATGTCGTCCTCGGTGGTCTGGACCGGTGCGGTCAGGGCCAGGCGGTCGGACTCTTCCTCGGCCTTGGCGGCGGGGCGCTGGTCCTGGAACTGTGACACCAGGCTGTCGCGCAGGCCCTCAAGGCTGACGGCGCGGTCGGCGATCTCGCGCAGGGCGACCACGGGATCCTTGTCGTTGTCACGGGACACGACGGGCTGTTCGCCCTGCTGGATGCTGCGGGCGCGGTGGGCGGCCAGCAGGACCAGCTGGAACCGGTTGGGCACCTGTGTGATGCAGTCTTCGACGGTGACGCGGGCCACGCAGCGGCGCTCCTGTTCAGGGAAGTCTGCTAGATTAAGCCGTTCCGCACCGTTTCGCAACCGCAGCGGGCAGGTGGCTGTGCCTTGCGGCGACCAAGGCGAGGGTGCACAAGCCGCGCCACACTGCGAGACCGAAATCGTGACCTTTTATCCCAACGAACGCATTGCCCTCTTCATCGACGGTGCCAACCTCTACGCCACGGCCAAAGGCCTGGGTTTCGACATCGACTGGCGCCGCCTGCTGGACGAATTCCGCAAGCGCGGACGCCTGCTGCGCGCCCGCTATTTCACGGCAATCGTCGAAAGCGAGGATTATTCGCCACTCCGCCCCCTCGTCGACTGGCTGGACTACAACGGGTATTCGGTGGTCACCAAAAGGGCCCGGCAATACACCGACCAGGACGGCCGCAGGCGCACCAAGGGCGACATGGACGTCGATATCGCGGTCGACATGCTGGAACTCGCAGCGCATGTGGACCACGTGGTCCTGTTCAGCGGCGACAGCGATTTCCGCCGTCTGGTCGAGGCCGTGCAGCGCCGCGGCGTGCGGGTCACGGTCGTCTCGACACTCAAGACCAGCCCGCCAATGGCCTCGGACGAGCTGCGGCGGCAGGCCGACAACTTCATCGACATTGCCGACATCATCGGCCTGATCGGTCGCGGCCCCCGGCCCGGCAGCAATGACGCGGACGATGGAGACGACGCGGACATCGACGATGCCGAGGACGATGACGACGGCCAGTAAGGCGGCGGAGGCGGCGGCCGAGCCGGCGCGCGACTGTCCGCTCTGCCCGCGCCTGGTCGCCTATCGCATGGCCAATGCCGCGGCCGAACCGGGCTGGTTCAACGGACCGGCGCCGTCTTTCGGGCCCTCGGCGGCACGCCTGCTGGTGGTGGGACTGGCGCCGGGCCGCACCGGGGCGAACCGGACCGGCCGGCCGTTCACCGGGGATTTCGCGGGCGAACTGCTTTACGCCACGCTGACCCGGCATGGATGGGGTCGCGGCATGTTCCGCGCCGACCCCGCCGACGGTTTTGTCCTGGTGGATGCGATGGTCAGCAATGCCGTGCGGTGTGCGCCGCCCGAAAACCGGCCCCTGCCGGCCGAGATCGCGACCTGCAACGGCTTTCTGGCGGCGCGCATGCGGGCCCTGCCGCGACTGGCCGCCATCGTCGCCCTGGGGCGCATCGCGCACGAGGCGGTCCTGCGCGCGCGGGGGCTGCGCCCTGCGGCCCACCCTTTCGCGCACGGCGCGCGCCATCAGGTGGACGGGGTGACGCTGTTCGACAGCTATCACTGCTCGCGCTACAACCAGAACACACGGCGCCTGACGCCAGAGGCGTTCGACGCGGTGTTTGCCGCCGTCCGTGCCCATCTGGGGCCGCCGAGCCCTAGCCCAGACGTCTGACCTTCAGGACGATCCCGTCCGTGCGTTCCACGCGCACCTGTTCTCCGGCCCGCAGCGTGTCCGCGCCGGCGGGTTCGGGCGCATGTTCAGCCTGGGCCCGCCACTCGGTGTCGCCCAGCTTCACCCGCCCCTCGGTCCCGACAAAGTCCGCCACCACCGTGGCGGTCTGGCCGATCAGGCGGACCGACGGATCGTTCAGCCCCTCGGCCGGGGCGGTGTTGCGAAAGCGCTTGAGCAGCGGATCGCCCAGCACGGTCAGAAGAATGGTGGCACCGGCAAACGCCGCCACCTGGGTCAGCGGGTCGGGCGTGATGCCCAGACCCGCCAGGACGGCGGTGACGAAGGCGGCCGCCGCCGGCCAGAGCAGATAGGTCGTTCCCGAAAGCAGTTCGGCGACCAGCAGCACCAGGGCCAGGGCCACCCAGTGCAGCGGACCGACGGCCAGCAGCGCCTCGATCACGCCCAGGGCCCCTGTCCGCCGGGTTTGGGTGGCTGGACGCGGCGTGCGTCACCATCGACGCGCCGATCACCTGCCGCCGCTTCGAGCCCCAGCGCCTTCACACCCTCGAGAAGGCCCGTCAGCGCCGAAAAGTCCGCCGGCACGATCACGGTCCGCTGCTGGGGCGAATGGGCCAGTTCGCGAAAGGCCTCGACATATTTCTGGGCCACGAAATAGTTCAGCGCATTGGTGTTGCCGCTGGCGATCGCCTCGGACACCATCTGGGTGGCCTTGGCTTCGGCCTCGGCTGCCCGCTCGCGCGCTTCGGCGTCACGGAATGCGGCTTCCTTGCGGCCCTCGGCCTCCAGGATGGCGGCCTGCTTGGCGCCCTCGGCGCGCAGGATGGCGCCCTGCTTTTCGCCTTCTGCGGTGGTGATCTCGGCGCGCCGCTCGCGCTCGGCCTTCATCTGCCGTGCCATCGCCTCGGTCAGATTGGCGGGCGGGGTCAGTTCCTTGATCTCGATGCGGCTGACCTTGACGCCCCAGGGCTGGGTGGCGGTGTCGATCACCCCCAGAAGCCGCGCATTGATCGTGTCGCGCTGGCTGAGGACCTCGTCGAGATCCAGCGCGCCCACGACGGTGCGGATATTGGTCATGGCAAGGTTGCCGATGGCGCTGCGCAGGTCCTCGACCTCGTAGGCGGCGCGGGCCGCGTCAAAGACCTGGATGAACACCACCGCATCACAGGCGACCATCGCGTTGTCTCGCGTGATGACTTCCTGACGCGCGACGTCCAGCACGGTTTCCTGCATCGACACCTTGTGGCCCACCCGGTCGACGAACGGCACCAGGAAGGCGATCCCCGGCGCGAGGGTGTGGGTGTAGCGGCCGAACCGCTCGACCGTGTATTGCCGCCCCTGTGGGACGATCTGGACCGCGCTGAACACCACGATCAGCGCCAGGACGGCCAGGATGGCCATCGTCACCAATTCCATCGTCGCTTCCTCCCGGATCACGCACGTGCCCCGCATCCGGAATGCGCTGGAATGGTGACAGACGCAATCACCTGTTGGGTCGGCACCCCGCCCTCAGGCGCGCAACAGTTCGCGAGCGACGATCACGCGCATGATCTCGTTGGTGCCCTCGAGGATCTGGTTGACCCGCAGGTCGCGCACGATGCGCTCGACCTCATAGTCCTTCAGATAGCCATAGCCGCCATGGATCTGAAGCGCGTCATTGGCGACGCGAAAACCGGCATCGGTGACAAAGCGCTTGGCCATGGCGCAAAAGCGCGTCGCCTCGGGATCCCTGGCGTCAAGGCGACGCGCGGCCTCGTAGAGCAATGCACGCGATGCCTCGAGTTCGGTTGCCATGTCAGCGAGGCGGAACTGGGTGGCCTGAAAGTCGACCACCGCCTTGCCAAAGGCGCGACGCTCGCGCCCATAGGCGATCGCCCGGTCCAGCGCGTCGGACGCGCCGCCCAGCGAGGTCGCGGCAATGTTCAGGCGCCCGCCGTCAAGCCCCGACATGGCGATCCGAAAGCCGGTGCCCTCGTCCCACAGGCGGTTTTCGACGGGGATGCGGCAATCCTCGAAGATCACGGTGGCGGTGGGCTGGGCGTTCCAGCCCATCTTGCGCTCGTTCGCGCCAAAGCTGAGGCCCGGTGTTCCCTTTTCGACCACGACCGTCGAGATGCCGCGCGGACCGTCCTCGCCCGTGCGGACCATGACGACATAGAGGTCGTTCGCCCCGGCCCCGGAAATGAACGCCTTGCTGCCGTTCAGGACATAGTGCTCGCCATGGCGGCGCGCCGTGGCGCGGAGGGCCGCCGCGTCCGAGCCGGAATTGGGTTCGGTCAGGCAATAGCTGGCCATGGTGCGCATCGCGGCCAGGTCGGGCACCCAGCGGGCACGCTGTTGCGGCGAGCCATAGGTGTCGATCATCCATGTCGCCATGTTGTGGATCGAGATGAAGGCCGCGGTGGTGATGCAGCCACGGGCCAGCTCCTCGAACACCAGGACCGCATCCAGCCGCGACAGGCCCGCACCGCCGAATTCATCGCGGGTATAGATGGCGGCCAGGCCCAGGTCGGCGGCCTCGCGGATCACGTCGCGCGGAAAGGTGTGGGTTTCGTCCCAGTGCGCGGCGTTGGGGCGCAGCCGGTCCTGCGCAAAGCGGCGCGCGGTCTCGGCGACAAGGCGGTTGTCTTCGGTCAGGTCGAACGGCATCGCGGACATCCGGTGAGCAAGGGCGATACGCACCGATGTGCGCCGCCCCCCCATTCCGTCAAGCGCCGGGGGTGACGCGCCGTCACCCTGTCCCTTTCGTTGCGCTGCAACACTGTCATCGCGTCGTCACCGCGAATCTGTTAACGCAGGGCTCGACGTCCCATGTCTGTGACGGAGGCGACCTTCAGGTTCGTGACCGACCAACAGCCAGGTGTGAAGACACCCCTTCGGAACGGGAGGGCGCCGTGCAACTCGTGAAATCGCCCCCCGCCGGGATGCCGGCGCTGGTGCTGAATGCCGATTACCGGCCGCTGTCCTATTTCCCGCTGTCACTGTGGCCCTGGCAGGAAGTGGTCAAGGCCGTGTTTCTCGACCGCGTCAACGTCATCGCCGAATACGACCGGCAGATCAGTTCACCGTCGTTTTCCATGCGGCTGCCGTCGGTGGTGTCGCTGAAGGAATATGTGGACCAGACGCGGCCACCGGCCTTCACGCGGTTCAACGTCTTCCTGCGCGACGGTTTCGCCTGTCAGTACTGTGGCGCGACCGATGAACTGACCTTTGACCATGTCCTGCCGCGCTCGCGCGGTGGGCGCACCACATGGGAAAACATCGTCACCGCCTGTGCGCCGTGCAATCTGCGCAAGGGGGGGCGCTATGTCCGCGACGCCCAGATGCGGCCGCGACGGCGCCCGCACCGCCCCTCGATGCACGAGCTTCAGGAGATGGGTCGCCGGTTTCCGCCGCACCACCTGCACGAGAGCTGGCAGGACTATCTCTATTGGGACACCGAGCTGGACGCCTGAGCCAGCCGCAAGGGTATTCGCGCAAACGTTCGCGTGAACTGCGACGCCGTAACCCGGTGCCCCCGGTTGCGGGGCGGCGCGCGCATTGCCAATTCCGCATGGACGGGGCGCGCTGTCGCCCAGGAGCCATTCAGATGACACTGACCATCGTCACCGACAACGACCAGGCCCCCCGCCGGCCGCCGGCCGACATGGCGGACCGCATCGCCTATGGCATGACGCGTGGCCTCAGGTTCTTTGCCGACACCTTCTTTGCCAAGCGCTATGGTCACCGCGCGGTGGTGCTCGAGACGGTCGCGGCCGTGCCCGGCATGGTCGGCGGCATGCTGAACCACCTCAAGAGCCTGCGGCGGATGCAGGACGACCGCGGCTGGATCAAGGTGCTGCTGGACGAGGCCGAGAACGAGCGGATGCATCTGATGACGTTCATCGCGGTGGCCCAGCCCAACGCGTTCGAGCGTTTCCTGGTGCTGTTGGCGCAGGGCCTGTTCTTCAACGCGTTCTTCGTGCTGTATCTGTTCTTCCCGAGGACCGCGCACCGGCTTGTGGCGTATTTCGAGGAAGAGGCGGTGGTCAGCTACACCTCGTATCTGGCCGAAATCGACGCTGGCCGGACTCTGAACCCGCCTGCTCCGCCGATCGCCATCGAATACTGGAAGCTGGCGCCTGATGCCACCCTGCGCGATGTCGTTCTGGCCGTGCGCGAGGACGAGGCCGGACATCGCGACGTCAATCATGCCTTTGCGGATGCGTTGGCAGGCCGGCGCACCGACCTGCCACACGCCACCGAGTTGCTGGCGTCCGCGCCGCCGACCGCAGCAGCGGTCGAGGCGTCAGCCGGCCGGGTTGCCGCGTGACGCCCCCAGCGGTGTGACGCTGGCGCCCCCCGTCTGGGCGGCGCCATCATAGTCCGCCGCCTGGGCCATCAGGTCCGGCAGGCCCAGCACCGCGTTGATCTGGGCAAAGTCCAGCATCCGGTCCCGCGTCAGGGCGGTGGTTCCATTGGCCTTGAGCAGGCGCAGGAACTCCTGCGCCATGAAGGTATAGGCCCGCACCATCGCCCCTGGCGTGATGACCAGCCGGAACCCCAGCTCGTCCAGCTGGGCCTGGGTCATCAGCGGCGTGCGCCCGCCCTCGACCATGTTGGCGAGGCACGGCACACGGCCGGCGAAGCGCGCCGTGATTGCGCGCATCTGGTCCAGCGATTGCGGCGCCTCGACGAACAGCACATCCGCCCCGGCCTCGACGTAGGTTTCGGCGCGGTCGAGGGCACGCTCGAAACCTTCGACCGCAACCGCGTCGGTGCGGGCAATCACCAGCGTGCGGGCATCGGTTCGGGCATCCAGCGCAGCCCGCACCTTGCCCACCATCTCGCCGACCGGAACAAGGTCCTTGCCGGCAAGATGGCCGCACCGCTTGGGCGCGGTCTGGTCCTCGATCTGGACCGCGCTGGCCCCCGCGCGTTCAACCTGGCGGACGGTGTGGGCGGCGTTCAGCGCATTGCCAAAGCCGGTGTCGATATCGACGATCAGGGGCAGGGACACCCGGTCGCGCAGGCGCGCAACCACATCGATGACCTGAGACAGCGTCACCAGTCCGACATCCGGCCGCCCGAGCTGGGTATAGGCGACCGCCGCGCCCGACACATAGGCTGCCTCAAAGCCTGCCTGTTCGACCAGCAGGGCCGACAGGGCGTCGTAAATGCCCGGCGCCAGCACCGAAGGACCCCTGGCCAACCTGTCCTTCAGCGACGTTGCCGTCATGTCCTTGCCCCCGCCATGCGCAGCTTCAGATGCGCGACCAGCCCCCCGGCCCGCACCATCTCCATGAGGTGGGCCGGGATCGGCGTGGCCGACGCTTGCCAGCCCTGTGTGTGGTTGATCACCGTGCCCGACACTGCATCGACCTCCAGCGCATCGCCCCGCGCGACGCGGTGCGCGTCGGGAAAGAACAGGGCCGGCAGCCCCAGGTTCAGCGCATTCCGATAGAAGATGCGCGCAAAGCTGGGTGCCAGCACGCACGCCACCCCCAGCATCCGAAGCGACACCGCTGCCTGTTCGCGCGACGACCCCAGGCCGAAATTGCGCCCGGCGACCACGAAATCACCCGGCTGGACGGCGCGTGCAAAGCCCGGATCCACCGCCTCGAGGCAATGCAGCGCCAGCTGTTCCGGCGGCAATTTCATCAGATGTCCAGGCGCCAGCACGTCCGTGTCGACGTCGTCGCCAAACACCCAGGCCCGCCCGCTCATGCCGCCACCCTTGCGTTCGCCAGCATGTCGCGCGGATCGGTGATCTTTCCCGTCACCGCCGAGGCTGCCACCGTCCAGGCCGAAGCCAGATACACCGAGGCACCGGCATGGCCCATGCGCCCCTTGAAGTTGCGGTTGGTGGACGAGATGCACGTCTCGCCGTCAGCCAGCAGGCCTGCGCCCATGCCCGCACACGCGCCGCAGCCCGATGGCAGCAGGATTGCGCCGGCCGCGGTCAATGTCGCCAAAGTGCCGTCAGCCGCCGCCGCCGCGGTGATCGCGGTGGTGGCCGGCGCGACCAGCAGACGCGTGCCCGCCGCCACGCGGCGACCGGCCAGCACCTGCGCCGCCATCTGGAGGTCCTCGAGCTTGGCGCCGACGCAGGCCCCGATATAGGCCTGATCGATCCGCGTGCCGGCGTGGGCCTCGACCCCGTCCGTGTTGGCCGGCGAATGGGGCGCGGCAACCTGGGGGCCCAGCCCGGACACGTCCAGCACGTGTTGCCGGCCGAACACCGCATCCGCGTCCGAGCGCCAGGCCAGCGCCTCGGCGTCGTCCACTGTGCCGCCATGTGCGCGGATATGCGCGAGCGTGGTGTGATCGGGCGCAATCAGGCCCGTCTCGCCCCCCAGTTCGGCCGCCATGTTCGATAGCACCATGCGCTCGGCCATCGGCATCGCCTCGACCGCCGCGCCCGCGTACTCGATGGCCATGAAGGCGTTGTCCATGCCCAGGTCGCGGCACAGCCTCAGCATGATGTCCTTGGCCGCCACGCCTTGCCCGGACCGGCCGGTCAGCTCCACCCGGAGCGTCGCCGGCACGATGGTCCAGGTTTCCCCCGTGACCACGATGCCGACCATGTCGGTGGCGCCAAAACCCGCGGCATACACGCCAAAGGCCCCGGCATGGGGCGTGTGGCTGTCGCCGCCGGCCAGCATCATGCCCGATCGCAACAGTCCGTGCTCGGGCAGGACGGCATGACAGATACCGCGCATGTCAAAGAAGTGCTGCACGCCATAGTCGCGCACGAAGGCGCGCGTGCCCGCCAGAATGGCCGCACTCTCGGCGTCCACGGCCGGGACATAATGGTCGCTGACGATCACCACCCTGGACGGGTCCCAAAGGCCCACGCCCAGCGCCTCGAGGTGCGGGCGCCAGCGGCGCGGACCCGAACTGTCGTGGGCCATCGCCAGGTCCACACGCACCACAACCACATCGCCCGGGCGCACCCGGTCGAGGCCGGCCGCCCGCGCCAGGATCTTTTCGGCCAAGGTGGCGCCGGAAGGCGGGGTGTCGTGGGGCACGGGCAGGTCCGGTTGGCGGCTGGGAAGAATATATCATTTGCCGCGCGCGGCTTGGCAAGCCAGTGATTGGCGACCTCGCCGGCTTCAGGAGATTTCGTGTGGGCGCATCATTTCCCGATCCCGCCTCGCTGCCGGTCCAGCCGCCCCATGTTGCGCGGGTGCCCGGGCGATGCTTCCTGATCGTCTGCCATGATGGCCCGGGCGCACCAGCCCTGCGCGTGCGCGACCTCGAGGGGCATCTGGCGCATGTCGAGGCGCACTGGCGGCGCTATGTGACCGCAGGCCCCCTGCGTCTGCCGGGCCAGGACGACCTGGTAGGGTCGATGTTCCTGGTGCTGGCCGACTCCGAAGATGACGCGCGCACCCTGATGGCGGGTGACCCCTATTTCACCAATGGCCAATACGCGCGCGTGGACGTCTGGGAGCAGACACTCTCGATCGGCCTGGTGCCCGGGGGCCGCATCTGGGAGTCCGCCGACGCCATCCGCCACCGCGCCGCGGGCGGCAAGGTGGAGTGAATTTGAGGAAATCAGCCGTCACCCCGGAATGGCTGAGCGAAACGAAGTCGTGTCCGGGGCCCATCCCCCGACATGGCGCGACCTGTCGGTCGCCGTGGCCCCTGGCCTAGCGCCACTCGTCGCGTCCCGCCCCACGCTGTCGGGTCAGGGTCATGTGATACTGAAAGCGGTCGGGGCGGTACCAGGCGCCCAGCACCTCGATCACCCGCCCGCCGCGTGCGCGCATCACGCGCTGGACATGCAGCAGCGGCGCGCCAGGCATCACTTTCAGCGCTGCCGCCTGGGCAGGCTCGGCGGCGCGGGCGCTGATCCACTGCTCGGCCTCGTGCGCCTCGTGGCCCGCCCTCGCCAGCAGCGCATTCAGCGGCTGGGTCGCCAGCTCTTCGTCGGTCCAGGTTGCGGCGATGTCTGCCGGCACATGCGTCAGCAACCAGGAAAAGGGCTCTTTCTCCAGGCGCCGCAGGCGCAGCGCGCGATGCACCTCGGTCCCGGCGGGAACGCCCATCAGGTCGGCAATCTCGCCGCGGGCGGCGACCGGACGGGCCTCGAGCAGCTCGATCTCGGTGTGCAGGCCCATCAGGCGCACGCTCTCGAGCAGGTTGTCAAAGCTGCCCTTCACCACCGGCGTGGTTGCATTCCATGTGACCACCGTGCCACGCCCGCGATAGCGCATGATCATGCCGGTGGCGGCCAGCTCGTTCAGGGCGCGCTTGACGGTGATGCGCGATACGCCAAACCGCGCGCACAATTCCTGTTCGCTGGGCAGGATGGTGTTCGAGCCATAGGTGCCGTCATGGATGCGGTCGCGCATCCACGCGAACACCTGATGATACAGCGGCGCCGCCAGCTGCGGGTCGACCGGCGGGGGCTGCCGCGGGGCCGTCATCGGCTTGGAATTCATGCCAGCGGTGTTGCCCAGAAATGCTGTCGCGTCCAGCGCGGCGCAATCACGCGGTGCGCCCGAAGACGATGCCCGACACCGATCGGCGGCCACCTCGCCGGGACAGCTGGACGATCACGTCGATGGTCGAGCGCGCATAGGCGATCACGTCCGCGCGCGACAGCGCAAACCCGCTCTGCAGGGCCATGAACGCGATCTGGTCCAGCGCGCCGCGCGGGCTGTCGGCATGGACAGTGGTGATGGAACCGGGATGGCCCGTATTGATGGCGCGCAGGAACGAGATGGCCTCGGCGCCCCGGATTTCGCCCACCAGCAGCCGATCCGGGCGCAGCCGCAGCGAGGCCTGCAGCAGGTCTTCGGTGGTGACCCGAGCTTCGCCCATGTCGCCCTTCACCGCCACCAGGCCCAGGGCGTTCGGCCGGTCGAGGCGGATTTCCGGGGTGTCCTCGATCACGATCACCCGCTCGGAGGGCGGGATTTCCTTCAGCAGGGTGTTCAGGAACGTGGTCTTGCCGCTGCCGGTGCCGCCGGACACCAGGATGGTCTTTCCTGCGCGGACGGCGCTGCGCAGAAAACCTGCATGGTCGCCTGCGCCCAGCAGCCTTTCCAGTCCGGCATCGATCGCGTCGGCATCTTCGAAGCCCATGTGTCGCGCCCCGCCAAAGGCACCGCTCTGGGCATAGGCGTCCAGCGTCAGGTCGGCCACGACATGCTTGCGGATCGCCAGGGCGACGGCGTGGTCGCGGGTGGCAGGGGGCGCGATGACCTGGATGCGCGCGCCATCCGGCAGGGTGGCCGCCACGAGCGGCTGCTCGCGGTTCACGCCCTGGTTGGAATGAGCGGCCACCTGCTGGGCCAGGCGATGCAGCACGATCTCTGTGATCTCGGGCATCAGGATGCGTTCCATCCCGCGGCCCAGCGCCTCGACCCAGACCTCGCCCGGGCGGTTCACCAGGATGTCGGTGACGTCGGGATGCTCGAGCAGGCGCGCGAACGGCGCCAGATAGGTCCGCAGATAGACCCCGGCCAGCACACGGTTCACGGACCGACCACCCTCGAGAAGTCGATGTCGCGCGTGACGAAGATCCGCAGTTGGGCGCCCGGATCGACACGGATCGTGGGCGACAGGTTCGCTTCGTTCTGGAGGGCGACCGCCGCTGCATCCTGGCCGGCGCGGGTCGAGGCGATCACCACTTGGGTGTCGGCCTCATCCTGGAGCACATTCGCCCCGGCCGAGATCAGCGACAGCAGGATGGCGCCGCCAAAGCGCTGGAGGAATTTGCGATCCACAGCAACCT
>DBAV01000127.1 GCA_002291875.1 Hyphomonadaceae bacterium UBA1001 | reverse complement strand
CCTCGTAGGACAGCACCCCGGCCCACCCGCCACGGAAGGGTGGCGCCGCTGGGTCGGGGCGCGCATCTGCCTGCCCGCTGCGCAGGACATCGAACGGAAAGGGTCCTTCGCCCACCGACCAGGCGACCTGGCGGTCCGGCTCGACCGCAAGGAACGCCCACCCGCCGCGCTCGTGTGAGCCCGCCCCCAGCAGCAATGCCCCCGGGGTGTCTGCCCACGGCGCGAACGCGCGCTCGGGGTCGATCCAGTCGATCTCGATCGGGAGGGGCCAGGTCACGCGCAGAGAGTTGTCATGCATCGGCGGAATGTGAAGGCCTGCGGCTGCGGGCCCCGCCGGACCGGAGTATGAGCGCCGACGCGTTCAATCGGCCAGCAGATGGCGTGCGCCCATGCGCGCAACCCGCGTGCGCCCGACTGCCAGTGCCTGCCAGCCTTGGGGAAACAGCGGCTCGAACGCGCGATCGCGTACGTTCAGGCCGCCCGTGAATGCGCCCATGGCGGGCATGACCAGACGCGAGCCATCCGTGGCAAATGCCTTGCAGCGCTGGCTGCGCCCCCCGCCACCTACGCGAACGCACGGATGCAGATGCCCCGCCACCTCGCCCCGCGCCACCCCCGCGACAGGTTCATGGCGAAAGTGCAGCGGGCCGATCTGCAACACGTCGGCATGGCGGCCACCCAGTGCGGGCGGCGGGGCGGGATCGTGATTGCCCTCGACCCACACCCAGTCCGCCACCGCTGCCGTCAGGCCACACAGCCGCGCGCGATCCTCGTCGGGCAGCGTCAGGCTGGCCGCCAGATCGTGGAAACTGTCACCCAGCGACACCACGCGCAGCGGATCCAGTTGGTGGACGAGGGCCGCCACCGATGCCAGCGTGGCCCGCGTGTCCCAGGGGGGCAGCGGCACGCCGCGCCGCGCATAGGCGTCCGCCTTGCCCAGGTGCAGGTCCGACACCACCAGCGTCCGCTCGGCCGCCCACCACAACCCGCCGGCCCTCAGCGCCAGCAGGCGCGCGCCGGCAACCACCACTTCGAGGGCGCCCGCGCGGACATCCGCACCCGCTGCCGAGCGCGCGGGGGTGTCGTCGGTCGGCGCGGTGGTGCGCAGCGGCAAGCTCATGCGTCGGTGGTGCCAGAAAACAGGAACGGATCAAGCACGCAACCGCACCCGCATCCATCCCGGACCGGTGCGCCGGACGCCGCTGAGGGCTTGCCCGGCGGTCCGCCGGCGGCAAGATGGCCGGGCAGGGGGCACACAGGCCGCCCGTCCAAGAAAGGATACGGCCATGGCGGACGGCTTTGCCGCGATCGAGCATGTCGAGGGCGTCAGCGCCGGCGCCCCATGGCGTGATCCGCTGTTCGCGCCCGTCCGCGTGACATGGCAGCGGCGCCCCGACGGCGCGATCCTGCTGGAATCCCAGAATCCGATGGGGCCGATGGCACCGGACCTGATCCAGCCGCTCGAGCGCTGGGCGGTCGAGGCGCCGGACCGTGTGTGGCTGGCCCAGCGCACGCCCGATGCGGACTGGCAGACCCTGACCTTTGGCGAAGCGCTGACCCTGGTGCGTCGCCTGGGGCAGGCCATGCTGGACCTGGGCCTCTCGGCCGAGAGGCCGCTGATGATCCTGTCGCGCAACTCGATCCCCCACGCACTGATGACCTATGCGGCCATTCATGCCGGCGTGCCGGTGTGCCCGGTTTCGCCCGCCTATTCGCTGCTGGCGGGCGACCACACGCGCCTTGGCGCCTTCATCGAGCTGGTGCGCCCGGGCGCGCTCTTCGCCGAACCGGGCGGCCTTTATGCTCGCACCCTGGCGGCCATTGCGGGTGCGCTGCCGGTGATCGCCGCCGGTGGCCTGCCCGAGGGTATCCAGGCGCACGCGTGGGAGACGCTGTGCACCACCGCCCCGCGAATCGGGATCGACGCCGCGCGCGCCGCGATCACACCGGACACGGTGGCGAAATACCTGCTGACATCGGGTTCGACCGGCCAGCCCAAGGCCGTGATCAACACCCATGGAATGATGTGCGTGAACGCGGCGATGACCCGCGGCGCCTATCGGCTCGACGTCGATCCCGAGCCCGAGGTCGGGATTTCGTTCCTGCCCTGGTCGCACACCTTTGGCGGCAACGCGGTGCTGAACGGGTCGCTGGTGAACGGGGGCACCCTGTATATCGACTGGGGTGCGCCGATCCCCGGCCGCTTTGAAGAGAGCCTGCGCAACCTCAAGGACATCGCGCCGACCTATCATTCGACCGTGCCGGTTGGGTGGGCGATGATCGCGGCGGAACTGGAACGCGACCCCGCCTTCGCGCGCCGCTTTTTCTCGCGTCTGCGTTTCATGGCCTATGGCGGGGCGGCCATGAGCCAGGAAATCCACGACCGCATCCAGCGGCTGGCGGTCGAGGCCACCGGTCACCGCATCGCCTTCACCACAGGCTATGGGGCCACCGAAACCGCCCCCACCATCTCGTATGTCGGCTGGATCACCGAGCGGATGGGGCTGATCGGCGTGCCGCTGCCCGGGGTGGTGCTGAAACTGGCCCCGGTGAATGGCAAGCTCGAGGCGCGGGTCAAGGGGCCGGCGGTCACGCCGGGCTATCTGCGTGACCCCGAGCGCACCGCGGCGGCCTTCGACGAGGAGGGCTTTTACCGTCTGGGCGACGCGGTGCGGCTGGTTGATCCCGAGGACCCGTCCAGGGGCGCGGTATTCGACGGCCGCCTGGTCGAGGACTTCAAGCTGGACAGTGGCACCTTCGTGTCCGCCGGGGTGCTGCGGGTGCAGGTGGTCAGCGCGCTGGGCGGGCTGGTCCAGGACGCCGTGGTCTGCGGGCAGGACCACCGCGAGATCGGCCTGCTGCTGTTCCTGAATCCGGTGGCCGCGCCCCGGGTTGCGGGCACCGCCGGCGACCTGGCCACGCTGGCGCGCGATCCGCGGATCATCGAATCGGTGCGCGCGGCGCTGATCCGCCACAACGCCGCCAATCCCGGATCGGCGACCCGGATCGGCCGCGCGCTGGTGCTGGGGGATTCCCCGTCACCCGAGGGCGGCGAACTGACCGACAAGGGCTATATCAACCAGGCCGCCGCACGCGACAAGCGCGCCGCCGATGTCCGGCGCCTGCTGGCGCCCGAACCCGACGCGGACGTCATCATTCCCTGATCGCGGTGGTGGCGGCCGGCCGGCGTCAGGCCAGCTGTTGATCGGTGCGCGGTGTGTCCATCAATGGGGTCTCGAGCACGATGTGCTGTTCGCTGGCCGGCCGCAGGTCGGGTTTCACGTCCAGCCCCAGGCGGCGCAGCACATAAAACTTCAGCGCCCGGCGCACCCGCGTGCGCAGTCGGCCGTTCTCCATGCCATAATCCGCCTCGACGGCGGCGCGCTGGCCGGGCGAGAGGCCCGGGTGCGGGCGGATCACGATTTCCTCGATGGTCCACCAGTCAGCGTCATGGCCCGGCTCCCGCATGGCCGGCCCACCGGGCTGGGCTTCAGACATCCGTCCCAGCACGAAGTCCTTGAACATCGAATCGCGCGTGCACCAGGCGCGGGCATGCCATCGGAAGCCGTCATGCGCGAGGGCGTGGGGCTCGATGGTCCGCCGCGCGGGCGTGGCAGCGGTGAAGGACTGGTACACGACCGTCAGCGACCGGCGCTCGCGGATCGCCTGCAGCACCGCGCGCAGCACTTCGGACCGCACCGTGCGCATCGGCGATATGGCGACGTCGAATTCCGGGATCACGGCGATGCGTGCTTCCTTTTCAGGCAGCACATGCTCGCTGATGAGGCGCAACTCGGACAGATAGTCGGCCGGGTCCAGCGGCGAGATCACAGGCCGGAAGGCATCGGTGATCAGATAACGCTTCTTGCGCTTGTCATACACCATGTTGTCCGGCGCCATCGCCTGATAGCGCGTCAGGTCCGCCGAGGCCTGGTTCGTCGAGACACCAAAGCGCTCCTCGATGTCCCCGCGGTTGATCTTGCCTTCCCACCAAAGGCGGAAATCGATGAAGGCGAGCCTGCGCTCGACGCTCCAGCGGAGGTCCGGTCCGTTGGCGGACTGAGAGCTTTCCATCATGACCTGTATCCAGTCCTCTTGCAGTCAGTTCGGTTCAATATCGTAAGGACATGGGTTCTTGCCCAGTTCCTTTATCGAATGTGATCGAACCCACAGCACTGTCCCACACATTGCAATTTGCGACACCAAGCCCGACGTCCGTACCCCAAGCTTTCACAACCATAAGCTGCAATCACCCACAAGTCTCTGAATCTGCAAAGAATTTTTCGCTGATTTGCGTTACACAAAGCTTCGCATCGCGTCTCCGAACCTTCGCAGTCGCGCCTCCTGCGGACCGGACGGACCGGCTGGCTTCAACCCCATCTGCAGGCATTGGACCTTCAAATCTTGCTAACGGGCAAGGTGAATCCGAGGAGCACTCGCGTTTTGGCGCACCACCGCCGATCAATTCGCCGGCATGCCCAGGCATGCGGCAATCTGACCCGTCAGGGCCGGATCACCGCAGGCGATCACCTGCCCGCGGCCCGGTGCAGACTGGCCATCCCAGCCCGTCACACGGCCGCCAGCACCTTCGATGATCGGTATCAGGGCGGCGATGTCGTGCGGTGCCAGCCCGCTTTCGACCACCGCGTCGACATGGCCGGCGGCGACCATGGCATAGGCGTAGCAGTCGAGGCCCAGCCGCGTCAGGCGCGCCCTCGCGCGGACGGTCTCCCAGCCTGCCCGCTCGTCGCCCGCGAACAAAGCGGGGTCGGTGGTGCAGACCGTGGCCGATGACAGCGCCGCGCACGCGCGCGCGGTCAGGACACGGTGCTCGGACCCGCGGATCCAGTGCGTCTGACCCGTACCGCCGGCGCTCCATCCCAGAAAGCGCTCGCCCGTGAAGGGCTGGTCCATGCAGCCGACAACCGGGCGGTCATGATGACACAGGCCGATCAGCACCCCCCAGGTGGGCAGGCCCGAAATGAAGGCGCGCGTGCCGTCGATGGGGTCCAGCCGCCACGTCCATGGTCCGTTGCCACCAGTCAGGCCGTCCTCCTCGCCGTCGATGGCGTGGTCGGGAAAATGCTCGGTGATCAGCGCGCGCATTGCCCGTTCGGCGCCGCGGTCGGCCTCGGTGACCGGATCAAAGCCTGTCTCGAGCTTGTTGGTGACGGGCGTTGCGACGCGAAAATGCGCCAGCGCGACCGGGCGGGCTGCATCCGCCAGCGTGGCGGCGAATTGCAGCAGCGTTTCCAGTTCTGGACGTGTCGGGGGCATCACACGGCCAGCGCTTAGCCCAATCCCCCACGGATCGGAACCGTCGCGACAGGGCCCTCCCGCATGTCTGATCGCATGGGCCGAGGCCCCCTGAACAGGATATCCGGCCCCTCTCTCAGCGGTGTGTCGGGCCGAGCGATTGAACCCGCGATCCTGACCCCATCATCGCTGTTTCGAAGCGGACGCCGAAGTCCTTGCAGCTTTTGCGGTCGACAGATCTTCGATCCGCCGCGAAAGCTGTGAGCGAGGCCATTTGCCGGCAGCGTTCCTCGTCTGCGAAACCCCTTCTGCCTAGCACGTCCCACACTCCGCGACCGGGTCATGCCCATCACCATCCGCCCCACGCGTGTCCCCGACATCTCCGCCCTGCAGGCCATCGAGGCGGCGGGCGAGGCGCGTTTCCGGGCGATCGGCATGTTCGCGGATCGCGGCGGCCCGCTGCCCGTCGAGACACAGGACGATCACCGGCGTGCCATCGCGGGCGGGCTTTCGTTCTGCGCCGACGCGGAGGGGCAGATCGTGGGTTTCATCACGGGTCGAATGCAGGCGGACGAGGCGTATCTCGAACAGGTCGATGTCCTCGAAAGCCACGGGCGGCGGGGCATCGGCGCGGCGCTGGTCGGTCACTTCGGCGATGCGGCCAGGTCGCTGGGCGCGAGGGGCGTGGTGCTGTCGACATTCCGCGACGTGGCGTGGAACGGGCCCTTTTATGCGCGGCTGGGCTTTGAAGAGATCGCCCGCGCCGACCTCACGCCCTGGATGCTGGAGATCGAGGCGGGCCAGCGGCCATTTCTGGATGTCTCGCGGCGCTGCTTCATGCGGCGCGCATTGCCGTGATCGTTGAGCGCGGCCTCAGCCGGCCGGAACCTGGGTCCGGTGATTTCCGTGGCCGCCATTCTCGACGATCGCGGCGAGGCGGAGCTGCTGCTCGGGGCTGAGGACGGCGTTCACCGTGGCTTCAAAGCGCCCCCAGGCCGTCTCGGCAACCGCATTCAGTTCGTCGGCCCCCGCATCACGTCGCAGGGCGGCGCGCACCTCGTCGCGTGCAGCCCGGCACGCCCGGCGAAGCGTGCCTTGCTGGCGCCCCGTCGCGGCTGCCATCCAGAAGTCCGGCTCGATGGTCTCCGCGCAGCCATTGTCGGTGGCCAGATGCAGGCCGCGACCGGCCGAGAGGCTGGCGGTGCGCGCGAACGCGAGGGGCAGGCCAAGCTCGCGATAGGGCAGGGTGCGGTTGAAGTCGGCAAACATCCCGTCCGAATTGGGCTCGAGCACCCAGGTGTGCAGCATCGCAAGGCGCGTCCGGTTGTCACCCGTCCGCCGCTTTTCCTCGGTCAGCCACCATTCGCCCAGCCCCCGCAGCAGGGGGCGTGTTTCGGTCATGGCCAGAAAGGCATCCTCGACATTGTGGACATGCCAGCGGTCGCCATCGCCCGAGAGGCCCGCCGGCAGGGGCTCGCCCGGTGCGATACGCACGATGAACGCCGCGCCCACCAGCACCATCCTGCCGTCCATCCGCGTGTCCATCAGAACATTCGGCCGCGAGAAATCGATTGTCTGGCCGTGCACGTAATCCAGCGTGCCGCGCGGTGGCACGAAGTGCTGGCCCATCAGGGGCTCGTCGCCACCAAAGGCGGTCCATCCCTCACGCTGGGCCACCCGGAAATCGGCATAGCGCGCCAGCCCACCCCGAACTTCGGCCAGCTGGCGCACCTGGTCGGCATTGCCGGGGTCGGCCTGCCCGGGCGCACCATAGACGCACCGCGAGGCTGCGGCGCCGGCATCAAAGTCCGCGACCGGCGCCGCATTGGCTCCCAGCGCCAGCGGCAACAGCGCCACGCTGGCCCAGCGGGTCATCCTGCGCATCGGCGATCCTTTCGTGTGACCGGCGTCCACAGGCCGACGCTGACACGTTGTTTTCCCCCGTCAATGGCGGTTGAAGCGCCAGCTGCCCCCCCCAATGCCGCACGGCCTTTGCCCCGGGCCGCGTTCCATGGGATGGGGGCGCGGTCTTCAGGGGCACCATCCATGAGCTTTTCCGGCCGTTTTCCCGCAACCCGCCCGCGTCGCCTGCGCCAGGCCCCCTGGGTGCGCGACCTGGTGCGCGAGACCAACCTCTCGCCTGCGGACCTGGTGTGGGCGATCGTGGTTCATGATGGCGAGGCGCCCCGCATTCCGGTCGCGGCCATGCCCGGCATTGATCGGCTGAATGTCGCCGAAGCGGCCGCGGCGGCGGTGCGGGCGCGCGACCTCGGCATTCCGGCCATTGCGGTGTTTCCCTTCATCGACGGTGCGCTCAAGGACAATGACGGCACCGAGGCGACCAATCCGGACGGGCTCGTCTGCCGTGCCGTGAGGGCCATGAAGGCCGCTGCGCCCCAGGTCGGCGTGATCGTGGACGTGGCGCTGGACCCGTTCACCGATCATGGTCATGATGGGGTGCTGGTCGAAGGGCGCATCGACAACGACCTCACGCTGGCGCGGCTGGCCGAACAGGCGGTGGTCCAGGCCCGCGCGGGCGCCGACGTGGTGGCGCCCTCGGACATGATGGACGGACGGGTGGGTGCGATTCGCGCCGCGCTGGATGGCGAGGGGTTCGGCGACACGCTGATCCTGTCCTATGCCGCCAAGTATGCGTCGGGCTTTTACGGTCCCTATCGCGAGGCGATCGGGTCGGCGGCCGCGCTGAAGGGTGACAAGAAGACCTATCAGATGGACCCTGCCAACACCGACGAGGCCCTGCGCGAGGTGGCGATGGACATCGCCGAGGGGGCCGACATGGTGATGGTCAAGCCGGGGCTGGCCTATCTGGATATCGTGGCGCGCGTGAAGGGGGCGTTCGGGGTGCCGACCCTGGCCTTCCAGGTCTCGGGCGAATACGCGCAGATCATGGCTGCGGCCGCGAATGGCTGGATCGACGGCGACCGGGTGATGCTGGAGACCCTGCTGGCTTTCCGCCGCGCCGGCGCCGACGCCATCGTCACCTATTTCGCGCCCAAAGCGGCGACGTTGATGGGCCGCGCAGGTTGAGCGCAGAACCAGTGAACAACGCCCCGGTGCCGGAGCGCTGGGCCGACCTCGTTGTTCTATGCCGATGAGAGTGGCGACCACGGTCTGCGCAACATCGACCCAAGCTATCCGGTTTTCGTCCTCGCCTTTGTCATTCTGTGCCGCGACGTCTATGTCGACCGGGTTGGCCCCGCGCTTCATCGGCTGAAATTTCGTTATTGGGGTCACGATGCGGCTTGCGGGCAATGCGTCCGAACCAACCGAACCGCGCTTTCGACGTGATCGCGGGTAAACTGGGCAGGGGGCAGAGCGGCTGGAAGGAGTTTCCTTGAAAAAGCAATGGGGCCCGGGCGAACCCGGAACCCCATGCCGACCGGGATATCCCCAATCCGCTTGGTGATATGCGATGGCGGGGCAAACGGGTCAAGGGTGCGTCCTGCCGTGCGTCGGCTTGCTGACGGCAACGCATGGCGCAGGCGGACGCTGGTTCTTGGCGGCGCGACAGGCTAGTCCACGACCCGCCCTCGTCGGGCGCCCTTTGCCATGGACCGAGCTTCCCCATGACCGCGCCTGACCCTGATGCCGTGCCTGGCACCAAAAAGGTCTCCACCACCCGGATGATCGTCGATCTGGGGCCGGCGGTGACGTTCTTCGTCGCCTTCCAGATCTTCAACCGCGGTGACCCGGAAACCGCGATCATCAATGCCACCATGGTCTTCGTTCCGGTCGCGGCGCTGGCATTCGTCTATGGCTGGCTCAAGGAGCGCATGGTTTCGCCGATCGCGCTGCTGACCTTCGCGCTGATCCTGGTCACGTCGGGCCTGACCATCTGGCTGGACGACCCCAGTTTCGTGAAGATGCGGCCCACCATCATCTATGGCGTGATGGCGTTGCTGCTGCTGGGATCGGTGGCGCTGAACCGCAACGTGCTGAAGACGATGATGGGGTTCGTGCTCGAGCTGTCGGACGCGCGCTGGCGCACGATGGCGATCCGGGCGGGTGTCTTTTACGTGGTCCTGGCCGTCATCAACGAGCTGGTGTGGCGCACCCAGCCCACCGATGTCTGGGTGACCTACAACACATTCGGGGATGTGGCGCTGTCCATGCTGTTCTGGGGCAGCCAGCTGTTCCTGGCGGTCAACGAGGCCAGCAAGGCCGACGGGACACCGGTTGCCGCCGCCGAGGGCACCCGGCCCGAGGACGGACGCGGGCCCCCTCAAACACAGTAGGTTTGCGCATACACATCTTGCGGCCGGTGCAGGCGCGGTGCCAGCACGCGCGCTGACGGACATTGCCCGGCTGTGCCGGCGCGAACGGAGGATGACGGCATGGGGAAGGTGGCGCTGGTCACGGGCGGAACGCGGGGTATCGGGGCGGCGATCTCGACCGCCCTGCGCGATGCCGGCCATACGGTTGTGGCCAATTACGGGGGCAATGACGCCGCCGCCGAAGCTTTTCGGGCGGACACCGGCATCGCCGTGTCGAGGTTCGACGTCGGTGACTTCGAGGGCTGTGGCGCCGCCATCGCCGCCATCGAAGCGGCGCACGGGCCGGTCGAGGTGCTGGTCAACAATGCCGGGATCACGCGCGACGCCTTCCTGCACAAGATGAGCGCGCAGCAGTGGGCCGAGGTGATCCGCACCGACCTCGACAGCGTGTTCAACACCACGCGCCACGTCATCGAGGGCATGCGCACGCGCGGCTGGGGCCGCATCGTCAACATCTCGTCGATCAATGGCCAGAAGGGCCAGATCGGCCAGTCCAACTATTCTGCGGCCAAGGCCGGAATGATCGGCTTCACCCGCGCTTTGGCCCAGGAGGGCGCCGCAAAGGGCATCACCGTCAACGCCATCGCGCCCGGCTATATCGCCACCGAGATGGTTGCCGCGATGAAGCCCGAGGCCCTGGACAAGGTGAAGGCCGGCATTCCGGTGGGCCGCCTGGGCGAGGCGGACGAGATTGCGCGGGCTGTCCTGTTCCTGGTCGAGGATCCCGGCTTCATCAATGGCGCCACCCTGACCATCAACGGCGCACAATACATCGCCGCCTGACCACACGGCATGGCGCCGCAGGGTTCAGGGCGGCCCGGTCTGGTGAAGTGCGCGATGGCGCCGCCGCTGGCGGCGATTGAGCCGCCCAGTCACCTGCACACGGTCCCCCTGGCGCGCCTGTTGAGAAGGACCCGGTGTCAGCCTTGGGTCCTGCATTCCGGCGAGAGGTGCACCGTCGGTGGCCAGCAGGTGGCCCAGATCGGGTGGGGGCATCCCGGCGCTGATGAAGATGTCGCGCAGGGCATCCACTTCGTCCGCTGAAAACATGGCAATGCTGTCCTCGGCGCCCATTGCGCTGCAGGCTTCGGCCCCGCCGACAGGCGCGGGCGGGTTCGATGCCGCGTCGTCCCAGGCAGGGCGGTGCGGCGCGGCGCCCGTCGCAGGGCCCGTCGCTGAGCACGCCGCTGCGCCCTGAGGTTCAGGGGGAGCGATTCCCGCAGGGTCGGCGTCGCGCTGTTGGCGCGGACGCTGGAGGCGGTGAACCAGCGCCAGGCACGCGCAGTTCAGGCGCGAAATGCGCATGATCACATCGAGATCGTCGGGTTCGGCCCGCCCCGCCTGCAGGCGCGCGCCGGCGGCCTGAAGCAGCGGTGTCAACCCCGCCAGCATGGCAGCGAGATCGTCCAGCGCGGCCCGGTCGTCGAGCGCGATGCCGCGCCCGTGAGCCCACACTGCGCGCATCCGCAACGCCTCGCGCATGCGGGTCACCAGCCTGCGCAGGGTGCGCCCCTCGCCTGGCTCGGCCGTGTCAGCCTGCAGGCGCAGGGCAATGGCGCGCCCCTGCGCCCCCATGGTGACCATGGCCGCACCGACCGCCGCGAACGCGGGATCGAAAGCGGCTGCGGTCTCGGGGGCGGACATCTGCATCAGAACAAAAATAGAACATTCTCGCATCCATGGCAAGGCGGAATCCATCCGTCCACACCAGCGGCCGCAGGGCGGACGCGGGACCGGCGGCGCGCGGTGCGCGTGGCGGTGTGCCCGCCCTCAGGCCGCGTCGCGCGCAACCTCTGCCAGGAAATGCTCGACGGTCTGCGACAGCCGGTCCGAGGCGGCCCGCAGCTGGGAACTGGCGTCCTGGACACGGGCGGCCTCGTGCGCCGTGCCGTCGATCGACCCGGCAACCGACTGGACATTGCCCAGCACCTGCCGCGACCCTTCGGAGGCGTCCGAGATCGCACGCGAGATTTCGGCGGTGGCGCTGTTCTGCTGTTCGACGGCGGTGGCAATCGAGGTGGCAAAGCTGCGCACCTCGGCAATGGTCGAGCCGATCGAGCGGATCGCCGCCACCGCCTCTCCGGTCGAAGCCTGGACCGCAGCGATCTGCTGGCCAATCTCTTCGGTCACCCTGGCGGTCTGGGTGGCCAGGGCCTTGACCTCGGAGGCGACCACCGCAAAGCCCCTGCCCGCCTCACCCGCACGCGCGGCCTCGATGGTCGCGTTCAGCGCCAGCAGATTGGTCTGTTCGGCGATGGCCCGGATCAGCTGCACCGCCTCGCCGATCCGGTCGGCTGCGGTGGAGAGGGCAGCCACGTCGCGGTCGGTTTCTTCGGCCATGCCGGCGGCGCGCGCCACCACGGCATTGGTGCCATGCGCCTGGGTCGAGATCTCGCGAATCGACGAGGACAATTCCTCGGCCGCCGCTGCCACCGTTTCGACATTCGAGCTGGCGCGGGCCGACGCCTCACGCGCCGCATCCGCCTCGCCCGAAGCCTGTCTTGCGGCCATGCCTAGGGTGTGGGCGGTCGTGCCCATCGCGACGGTTTCCGACCGCAGCGTCGCCAGCACCCCCTGCACGCCGGCCCGGAATTCGGCGATCAACGTATCCAGCTTCTGCTGGCGCAGCGCGGCCTGGGCGCGCTCGGTGGCCGCGGCCGCCTCGAGGCGCGCCCGCTCTATGGCACCATCGCGAAAGATCGACAGGGCCCGCGCAATATCGCCGATCTCGTCGCGGCGGCCGGCATCGGTCAGGTCGACCGAGGTCACACCGCGCGCCAGCGCCGAGGTGGCGTCCACCGCGCGCCTCAGCGGCACGGTGATCGACCGGGCCAGAAACACCCCGGCCACCGCCGCGATCGTCATCAGGGCCAATCCGGCGAGCGCCACCATGCCCACAAGGCGCCCCACGGGTGCAAAGGCCTCCGAGGCGGCCTTGACACCTAGGACCTCCCACTGGGTGTCGCCTATCTTCAGCGGAACACCCACCATCACCGTTTCGATGCCGCGATGGTGGCGCGTGGCGTGCAGGCTGCCATCGGTCGGAATAGCGGGAATTTCGGCCTTCAGGATGTCGTCGCCCTCGGTGTGGCGACTGTCATTGCGCATCAGGCGGTCGGGGCCCACGATCACCGTCTCGCCGGTTTCGCCCATGCCGGCGGTGCTGCCCATGATGGCGTTGATCCGCGCGATCGGCATCTGGAACGCCAGCACGCCCATGACCCGTCCATTGTCGACGATCGGGGTCGCCATGAAGGCCGCCGGCACCCCGTTCGAAGGCGCATAGGCCTCGAAATCAAGGAATACCGTCTCGCCCGCAGGGGCATCCAGTGCCGCACGGAAGGCCCCGCCCAGGTCCGTATCGCGCCAGCGCCCGGTGCCGGACGCCGCGAAGCTGGTCGAAAAGTCCTCTTCCTTGAAGACCGTGTAAACCAGGTCTCCGTCCGGGGCGAACAGGAACACGTCATAATAGCCGCGTTCGTCCAGCAACTGCCGGAACCAGGGATGGAAGCGGGCATGGGCCGCATCATAGCGGCTGCCGTCGCCAACCGAGTCGAGCTTGTGTTTCTGGCCCAGTGGGTTTGGATTGTCGCGGATAAAGGCCTGCTTCAACGCGTCGGAGGCGCCCGGCCCCATGGCGTCGAAGGCCGTGCCAAAGGCGCGGAGGGCGGCCAGGGTTTCGCCGCTGGCGGCCGTGACGCGCAGGTCTTCCTCGATGGTGGCGAAATAGTCCTCGAGGCGCGCCGCCCGGTCCTGGGTCACCGCCAGCAGATTTGCGCGCGTCGCCTCACGCACCGCCGTTGCCGCTGTCAGGGCGGCGACCGTGGCCACGCCCACGCCGACGACCGCAGCCAGTCCCAGGATCGCGACTGGAATCTTGCGCCCGATCGACAGCTTTTGCCACATTCCGTGCCCCTTCGCGTGGTCAGAACCAGGCCGGGCCAGGGTGCTTCGCGCGCCTGACCCCCCCTGTTGGCACGACCCTTGCCACCCGGTTCGTTCGCAATCACTGAATCGTGACGGCGGGGCCCAGATCGGCACGCGGGGTCGGTACGGACACCTCGAGGCCAGCCCCCACCGGGCGAGAACCAAGGACCACACCATGTCCCACACGGCGAATCGGCTTGACGGGCTTCGATGCCGAAGTTCACGAAGTCTCAACGTTAAGCTGGCGTTTGTCGCGACATGAAAATTCTGCAATCCGTCCGGGGACTGGCGCCGGGGTGCGTGGCACTCGCGGGCCTTGCCACCCTCGCTGCGCCCGCGGCGTCCGCCGACTGTCAGGCGGCCCATCGCTATTCGGCTTCGCTGGGCGGGATCGCCCTGATCGTGAAGAAGGACGGCGAAATCGTCTGCGAGATCTATTCGCCCGGAATCGAGCCGACCCAGTCCTTTGATATCGCCAGCGGCACCAAGAGTTTCACCGGCCTGATGGCTGCGGCCGCGGTGCAGGATGGCCTGATCTCGCTCGACGAGCGGGTGGCCGACACGATCACCGAATGGCGGGGTGACAACCGTTCGCGGATCACCGTTCGGCACCTTCTGACCTTGACCTCTGGCCTGGCGAACCCCGCGACGCGCGGCATGGTGCCCACGCACGAGCAGACGCTGCGCATGGGCCTGGTTTCGGCCCCCGGCGCGCGGTTCGACTATGGACCCACCGCATTCCAGGCCTTCGCCCTGCTGCTGGACCGCAAGCTGGAAGCCGCCGGCCTGCCGGTGAACAGCACCCGCTATCTGGAAGAGCGCGTGTTGCGGCCGATCGGCGCCAATGTCGATCGTTGGCTGGTCGGGACGGACGGCAACACCATCTGGGCCGGCGGGGCGCGTGTCACGCCGCGCGACTGGGCGCTGGTGGGCGAACTGATCCGCCGCGAAGGCGAGTGGAATGGCGAGCAGTTGCTGGACCGCGATGCCATGCAGGCCTTCTTCGAGGGGACCACCGCCAACCCGCGCTATACCCTCTCGTTCTGGCGGATCGGGTCGGGCGGGGTGCCGTGGGCGGCGCAGAACCTGGCCTTCACCGAAGGCGGGGTGGCGGTTCGCGACTTCATCATGGCTGCCGGGTCCGGCAAGCAGCGCATGTATGTCAGCCGCGAGCACGGGCTGACCATCATCCGTCAGTCGCGCACCACCGCGCGCGGGACCGGCTTTTCGGATCGGGTCTTCCTGAACACGCTGTTCACGCGTCGGGATCGTCCGATGGTTGCAGACGCCTCTGCGGCTTCGGAAGAGGATCCCACCGAGTCGCCGAACTGACGCTGAAGGTGCGGGTGCGGTCGGGGTCCAGGCGGATCACGATCGGGGCCTGCGCGACATGCGCACCAAAGTCGGCCAGCACTTCGGACGGGTCCTGGGCCAGCGACACCACCAGCACGCGCCCGGCAATGTCGTCGGTCAAAGGCGCGATCTTTTCGGCATGGCTCTGCGGCTCGGAAAAGCGGCGCCAGACCGTGATCGGCACCGGCCAGGGCTGGGCTCGGCCGTAATAGATCAGCTGATGATAGACGAGGCGGCTGTCCACCAGGACCGCGGTGTGGGTGCCGTCCGCCAGGCGCGCGCGCACGGCCGCGGCTGTGGCCTCCCAACCGCGGGCGCGCTTGACCGCGTTCGCCAGCCCCACGCCGTCCACCAGCTGCGGCGAGACGGTCAGGGCGGTGAAGGCGGCGCCCACCACCAGCTGCAGGCCCAGCGCCGCTGCCAGCAGCAGGCGTCCAGGCCGCAGGGCCGACAGGCCCCACGCCGTCAGCACCACGATGGCGGGAAAGGCCGTTGCCGCCCAGTTGGCGTTCGCACGGGATATGAAGGCCTGGATGCTGATCACGATGATCGGAATGGTTGCCAGCGCCAGCAGAACCACACGCAGGTCGGCCCGCGCATCCGAAGGGTCGAACCGCCGGCGCCACGACACCAGCACCCAGACAGAGCCGGTCAGTGCCAGAGGGCCCACCAGGGCGAACTGGGACCCCAGGAATTCCAGCGTCTCGGGCAGCAGGCCCATCCGTGCGCCGATGTTCGCATTGTCGACGGTATGGCCCACCGTCATGAACCCATTGGCCGCGTTCCATAAAAGGTTCGGGCCCAGTGCCGCCAGAACCCCCAGCGCGGCCACCAGTCCGCCGGGCCCCACGATCAGCGCGCGCACCCGTGCGGACAGCACGACCCCCGCGGCCAGACCGGCCAGGAAATACAGCGCCGCATACTTGGCCAGCGCACCGATGCCGATCGCCGTCCCCATCACGAGGCACCAGACCAGGATTGCCCGGTTCTGCCCGGCGTCGCGTGCTTCGAGGGCCCGCGCCAGAGCATAGAGCGCCAGCGCCCAGAATGGCAGCAGGACCGTGTCGGTCGTGATGATGCTGGCGCCCAGCCAAACCACCGGCATGGTGATCCACAGCGCGCCCGCCCATGCACCCGCCACCGGACCGGCCACACGCGCCGCCAGCAGGGCCAGGATGGCTGCCGTGGCGGTGTGGGCAAAGGGTGCGCCCAGGCGCACCGCCCATTCATCGTTTCCGAACAGGGCGGTGGTGAACCAGATCGTCCACGCCACCAGAGGCGGCTTGGAATAATAGCCGAACTCGAGCGAGCGCGACCATTGCCAGTATTGCGCCTCGTCCGGCCCCAGCTCGAGCGGGGTGGCGACCAGCCCGACGACGCGCACGATCAGCACCACGCCGAGCAGCAGCCACAGCCACCCCATCGGACCGGGGGTGCGCGCGGGGTTCATCGAGGCCGGAGACGTCGCCATGCGCCCGCTCTAGAACGGGCGTGACCGCACGGCCAGATGGGCCCGCAGGTCGCTCGATCGCTCGCGTCTGCACCCGTCCGCCGCCTTGCGCCAGAGGGCGCAATTCCATACTTTTGCGATCCAAACTGCACGGACCCGCCCGTCATGGACGCACAGAAGGCAATCGAACTGGCCAAGCGGTTCGCCCAGGATTATTTTGCGGCGGAAGGTGTCAGCAACATCCGTCTGGAAGAGGTACGCCGCAGCAGCAATGGAAACTGGCTGATCACGGTCGGTTTCCGACGGGATGCGGCACACTCCCCGGTGCTGGTCGGTCTATTCAAGATCGACTACAAAATATTCGAGATCGACGCCAATGGCGCGATGGTATCCCTTACGGATCCCGAGATCGCTGCTTGAGTGCGCTGATCCTCGATACCAACCTCCTGGTCCTGTTTGTTGTCAGTATCGTATCGCCTCATCGCATTCAGCATCATAAGCTGACGTCAGAATTTCAGCAGCAAGACGTAAAACTGCTCTATCGGTATCTTGACGCTGCGGACCGTGTGCTGACAACGCCCAACATCATGACCGAGGCGTCGAATCTGCTGAACATCAGCGAGCGACGCAAAACGGATGTCCGCTATGCGGCTGTTCTGGCTCAAATCGCGCGTTCGTTGCCCGAACGCTATGTACCGTCTGCCAATGCCGTCAACCGAGCCGAGTTCAGCCGGCTGGGCCTGACCGACACCGTGCTGCTGGAGGTGCTTGGCGATGGGGGGGTGCTGTTCTCGAGCGATGGGGCGCTCTGCCGCGCAGTGGAGGCCTCCGGCCTCCGCGCGGTGAATTTCTGGCGCCTCAGAGACGCCTCTTCCGCGTGAATCAAACAGTCGCTCCGCCGACGAAACACTTCAGCGCGCCGGCAGCGTCTTTTCCGCCACGGCGATCGCCTCGCGGACGATGCGCGCGCCATTGCTGCCCGAGCACACCACATAGAGCCGCGTTCGCGCGCGCGTCATCGCCACATAAAGGTGCATCGACCCGAACCCCTGGAAATAGTTGGCGAACCCAAAGAGCACGACGACATCCGCCTCCAGCCCCTTGAAGCTTTGCGGGGTGGTGCAGAGGATCGAGCGGTTGGCGCGCCAGCTGGTGGTGTCGCTGGACAGCTCGACCCCGGCGATCACGCGGTGATTGCTGAGGGGGCCGTTTTCCAGCCTCTGCGGTGACAGCAGGGCGACCTGCTGTGGCTGCAGCCCATGTTTTTCGATCAGCTCGGTCACGATTGCCAGCGTGCGCCCGCGGGCGGCGTCGCGGTCGGCGACCTCCTCGAGCACGATCCGTTCGCCGTCGGGGGCCGTCGGTTCGATCTCGACGTCCAGCTCGGCCACCTGGGACGCGGCCAGGGCGATGCGGTTGGTGTTGCGCAGGTTGCGGGTCAGGTCGATGCGCGTCGGGTTGGCGCCCAGCGGTGGCTCGGCCTCGCCCGTACCGAACAGGTTCTGCTTCTGGTCCATGAAGGCCCAGACCGGTGCCCCCGGCGCGGACAACAGGTTGTAGATCGGCTTCCACCAGTCACGGCGGATGTCCTGGGCCTCGTCCACCACCAGCGCATTGATCGGCTTCCAGCGCACGCTGGCCCGCAGGCGCCGGATCGCCTCGGTCAGCACCGAAACGCACTCCTCTTCCCACCATCGCTGGTCCGGAAAGGGCGGAACCTCGATCGAGGTCAACCGCGCATAGTCCATCACCAGATTGTGGAAGTTCTGGACCATCAGCCCCGGCCCATCGCGATTGGCCGGAGCGTCCATCGCACCCCGCAGCCAGATCGCCAGCTCCTTGTTGTAGCACAGGAACAGCACGCGCCCGTCGGGAATGTCGTCCAGAAAGCTGCGCGCGCGCTCGACCGCCAGCACCGTCTTGCCGGAACCCGCCACACCCTTGACCAGGGCGCGCGGATTGGCGTGCATCGCCCGATAGGCCCGCATCTGCTGCTCGGTCAGGCGGAACAGGTCGGCGCGATCATCCTCGATCCGCGCGGCGATCGGCGGCAGAAAGCCGACGCTGGGGGCGATGACAGCGCGAATTCTGAGGAACTGGGCCTGTGTCGCCGGCAGGTGGGTCACCGGCAGCTGATCCAGCGCGCGCAGGATCGCAGCCTCGACATCGCCGCGCAGTTCGGTGGCCGTCATCACCTCTTCGGGGTGAATGTCACGAAATTCGCCTGCGCCGGGCCCCTGCGCCACATCGGGCAGGGCCACGGACATCCCGACACGGAAATTGCGCAGTCCGGCGATCTGCGACTCGAGCCGGCGCAGCAGCCATCCCCGCGACCTGCGGGCCTGATTCACCGGATTCGGCTCCAGCGGCACCCAGCGGCGAGCCTCTTCGCGCTGCCATTCGCCGTCGCGGACCCGCACATTGCCGCCCTTGCATTCGATCACCAGCGCGCCGTGATCGCGGTGCATGACGATGAAGTCGGCCTCGCCGGGACCGCGTTCGCCAACCCATTCCACCCCGTGCAGGACATACCAATCCGGACCCAGCGTGCGCAGGCAATCCCAGACCGCGGCCTCGCCCGGATTGGCCGGCCGTCGGTCCGGCATCATCACCACCATCGAACCCCTCCCGCGCCCGTCAGGCCCAGACCCCGCCCGTGACTGCACCCATCTGCCGACCGCGTGCACCTTGCGCAAGCTCGCGCGTTGCACCACTCACCCAGCGGGGAGACGCCGATGGCGCGCACGGACGCCTACATTCCTGTTCCAAAGGACGTGCTGGTTGCGGGCCTGGCCGCGCGTCCCGGTCTTGCGCCCGAGGACGCGGCGGCATTTCCCCAGCTGGCGCGGCTGCTGACGGCGGTCCTTCACCATGAGGCGCTGGAATCGCTCGAGGCGCTGCACGCCGCCTATCGTCCGGTCTCGCCCGACCCGGCCTATGAGGCGATGCCGGCCACATCCGATCAGGCCCGAGCCTTCACCGATCGGCTGGAATCGGTGCTGGCGCGCGCCAACTTCACCGAGCGCACCGGCACCGAGCTGATGCCCGGGGCGGATGCCAGGACCTTGCAGAACGTGCGCCTGAAGGCGTCGGAACAGGGCATAAGGCGGACCCGCTTCTATGTCCGCGGCACCCGGCCCGAGGTGTGCCGCGTGCGCCATCTGTGGCTGTTGCAGCGTGAAGTGCACACCGAGATCTTCGACGACGTGGTCATGGTGATCGCCCTGAAATCCGAGGGCGAATACGGCGCCAAGGAGGGGCGGTCGTTCGCGCGGCTGCGTCACGGCGCGCGGCCCGGGGCAGTGCTGCTGCGCCATTTCCGGGCTGTGCCGCGGGTGGACCTGCCGGGCCTGCATCCTGGCGCCAGCGCCGCCATGCGCCGGTCGGACCAGCTGATGATCGGCGTTCCCGCGATTGCGGGCGCGATCCCGCTGGTCGGCCAGCTTTGGAGCGCGCTGCTGGTGCTGGGCGCGGTGCTGGCCGCCGCGTTCGGCGTGGCCTCGGAATTCTCGCAGAGCGACCTGCAGCGCGCCATCGCAGCGCTGTCGGGCCTGGTGGCCATCGGCGCCTTCGTCATGCGCCAGCACCTGAAATACTCGGCCCAGCGCCTGAAGTATCAGAAGCGCCTGGCCGACACGGTCTATTTCCATACCGCGGCCAACAATGCCGTCGTCATCGACGGCCTGGTCGGCGAAGGCGAGCGTCAGGACGCCAAGGAGGCCGTGCTGGCCTGGTGGGTGCTGCGCGCGCGGGGCCCGCTGTCGCGCGCCGAGCTTGATACCGCGTGCGAGGGCGTGCTGCGCGAACAGTTCGGTGTCACCCTGGACTTCGAGATCGGCGACGCCCTGGCGCGCCTTGAACGGCTGGGCCTTGTCGAAGGGGTGGGCTCTGAACGCGCCGCCGTCGATGCCCCCACCGCGCTGGCGCGCCTGACAGCATTCTGGGACGGATTCTTCGTCACCGCAAAGCCCGACCCGGCCACCCCCCGCGCGGTGGCGATCACCTCCGACCCCTGAAACCGGCCCGCATCCCCCTCCGCCCTGCAGCCCACCCTCGCGGGTTGACGGTGGTTGAATTGAAAAAAGAGGGACCGTCATCCCGGAACCGGTGAGCAAAGCGAAC